>NZ_JAQGJT010000025.1 GCF_028290495.1 Tardiphaga sp. | reverse complement strand
ATACGGCTCCTCAGAATGAGGACGGAGATCTACGGTACGCCGTGAACTTCTTCCCCTCCCGCGACGACCCATCCCTGTCGCAACCTGCTCTGCGGCCCCTGCCCTGTGCGCCGATTTCCGGCTAGGGTGAGGCATCGAGGGTCTTTGGGGGAATTGCCTATGTCGTCCGGCTGGATTTTTCTCGGCGTTATCGTCGTGCTCGTGTTCCTGGCGTTCGCCGCCTACAACCGGCTGGTCGCGCTGCGGCAGCGGGTCGATCAGTCCTTTGCCGATGTCGACGTGCAGCTGAAGCAGCGCCATGATCTGATCCCGAATCTGATCGAGACGGTGAAGGGCTATGCGGCGCATGAGCGCGGCACGCTCGACGACGTCATCAAGGCGCGCAATTCGGCGATGACCGCACAGGGACCGGCGCAGGTCGGCGCAGCGGAAAACCTGCTCTCCGGCGCACTCGGCAAGTTGTTCGCGCTGTCCGAGGCCTATCCGGACCTCAAGGCCAACGCCAACTTCCAGCAGCTGCAAAGCGAGCTCTCGGATATCGAGAACAAGATTGCCGCCAGCCGTCGCTTCTTCAACAACGCGGTTTCGGAATACAACACCGGCATCCAGCAGATGCCCGCAGCCTTGTTCGCCGGCACGTTCGGCTTCACCCGCAAGGAATTTTTCGATCTCGGCACCGCGCGGGCCGAAGTCGAGCAAGTGCCGCAGGTGAAGTTCTAGCTGTCGTTCCGGGGCGCGAGGGCGCAGCCCGAGCGAACCCGGAACCCCGAGCTGGCTGAACATCTCGGAGTTCCGGTTCTGCACTGCAGCCGGCTTCGCCGACTGAAGTGCATCCCGGAATGACGAGGAGTCTTTGATGGCCGCCTACGGGCTCTACACCCACATCACCTCGAACAAGACGCGCTCGATGCTGCTGCTCGGCGGGCTGTTCCTGCTGATCTATGTGATGGTGTTTGCCGGCGCGCTGATCGCGGAGGTGCTGCTCAACAGCGATGGCAGCGTCACCTATTATTTCAAGGCGGCGACGGCCGACCTCGTCAAGGCGCTGCCGATCGCCACGCTGGCCGCTGCGGCGTGGATCGCGATCGCCTATTTCTTCCACCAAAACATGATCGACGCCATCACCGGCGGCGAGAGCGTGACAAGGCAACAACAGCCTCGGCTGTATAATCTGCTGGAGAACCTGTGCATCTCCCGCGGCATCGCCATGCCCCGGCTGAAGATCATGGAGGACGATGCGCTCAACGCCTTCGCCACCGGCCTCAACTCCAGGCAATATTCCATCACCGTCACCACCGGGCTGCTGCACGCGCTCGACGACGACGAGATGGAAGCCGTGCTCGGCCACGAGCTGACCCATATCCGCAACGGCGACGTGCAGCTGATGGTGGTCGCGGTTATTATCGCCGGGGTGGTCGGCTTCACCGCCGAACTGTTCTTCCGGCTGTTCATCAATTCCGGGATGAATTTCGGCGGCCGCTCGCGGTCGTCGTCCTCTTCTTCGTCATCATCCTCGTCGGACAACAACAAGGGTTCCGGCGGCGGCGCGGTGATCGTGGTCATCGTGGCGGTGGCGTTGATCGCGCTGGCCTGGGCGCTGTCGCTGGTGGTGCGGCTGGCGCTGTCGCGTTCGCGCGAATTCCTTGCGGATGCCGGCTCGGTCGAACTGACCAAGAACCCGGATGCGATGATCACCGCCTTGCGCAAGATCGAGGGCCGCGGCGAATTGCCGGGCGCCACCTCGGCGGTGATGGAAATGTGCATCGACAATCCCCGCGAGGGCTTTGCGGATCTGTTCGCGACGCATCCTTCCGTGGATGCCCGGGTTGCAGCCCTGGTGCAGTTCGCCGGCGGCCACGATCCCGGCCACATGGCGCTGCCGGCAGAGCCAGGCCCGCCGTCGCTCCCGGACGACAGCGCGCCGCTGCCGCCGCGTTCGGGGCCGTGGGACGACGCCGCGGCGGGAACGCCGCAAGGACCGTGGGGCCGGCATGCGTGAGGCTGGTCAGCCCTGCCATGCGCGTGAATCCCGTGGACCTGTTCGATCCGGCAATTGAAATCTCCCTTGTTTCTGCCATGTTCGCGCCCAAAGCAGGCTTGGGGTAATGTTTAGCGTGCGAGTCTCCCTCGCGCGGATGCTCCAATGAAAAAGCGACAAAGGAATTCCATGGCGAAGCCAGCAGTGATTGTGGTCGGCGCGGACAAAGGCGGCGTCGGCAAGACGACGGTGTCACGGACGGTGCTGGATTATTTCAGCGCCAACAATGTGCCGACCCGCGCCTTCGATACCGAATCGCCACGCGGCACGCTGAAGCGCTTCCATCCGGACATCACCGAGATCGTCGACCTGACGACCACGGCCGACCAGATGAAGATCTTCGATACGCTCAATTCGTCGGCGCCCTCGGTCACCGTGATTGATGTCCGGGCAGGCCTGATGTCCAAGGCGCTGGCCGATCTGCGCGACATCGGCTTCCTCGACGCCGCCAAATCCGGCCCGATCACCTTCGCCGTGTTCCATATCCTGGGCCCGTCGATCGCGTCCCTGGACGAAATCGCCGAGACCGCCGGCTACATGAACGGCGCGAAATACTTCCTGGTGAAGAACTTCATCAACAACACCAGCTTCTTCGAATGGGACCAGGCGACCTACAACTCCTATTTCCACCGCATCAAGGACGCGGTCGAGATCACCATCCCGAAGCTCAACGAGATGGCCTATGAGCAGGTCGAGGTGTCGTCGGTGCCGTTCCTGAAGTTCGTCGCCAACAAGGGCGTGCATGACGAGGCCGCTAACTATTCCTTCGTGCTGCGCGGCTATGTCCGGCACTGGCTGGCCAATGTCTGGAGCGAATTCGACCGCATCAAGCTGACCGACCTCGTCAACGACAAGCCCAACCGGCCCGGCGAGAAGTAAGGCGCGCGTTCTTACCTCTCCCCGCCCGACAGAGCTTTGCTTCGCCGGGCGGGGAGAGGTCGGCATTCGTGCGAAGCGAAGCCGGTCGGGTGAGGGGCCTATCGATAGGCCTGTGCCCCCTCCCCCCAGCCCTCTCCCCAAAGGGGAGAGCAGGCGCACGGCCATTGCCTAGCGAAAAATAATAGAACGATCGTCCCGCCCCGCCCGATATATTGCCTTCATGCGCCGCACGCCCGTCTACATCATCTGCTCGACACGCCCGCAGGTCGGCAAGACGCTGACGGCGCGGCTGCTGACGGAGTTTCTGGCGTTACAGCGCGGCGGCGTCATCGCCTTCGACATCAGCCTGAAAGAGCCGTCGCTGCTGGATTTCCTGCCGAAGCTGACGGAGACCGCCAGCGTCGAGGACACCTTCGGGAAGATGCAGCTGATGGACCGGCTGATCGTCAATGACGGCGTCGGCAAGGTGATCGACCTCGGCTACCACGCCTTCGACGAATTCTTCCGCATGACCGCCGAGATCGGCTTCGCCAAGGAAGCAGCAAGGCGCGGCGTAGCGCCGATCGTGCTGTTCATGGGCGACACCGACCGCGCCTCGCTGCGCGCTTATGCGACGCTGCAGGACCAGTTTCCCGCCCGCGCGCTCTATACGATCGACAACGAGCACGTGTTGCGCGGCGAAATCCCGCCCGCGCTGGCGGAAGGCCACGTGATCGAGATCGCGGCGCTGCCGGTGTTCCTGAAGACCTATATCGACCGGCTGACTTTCTCGTTCACCGGCTATCTGCGCGCCGAGAAGGATTCAACGACCGAGTTGCACCAGTGGATCCGGAAGAACTATTTCAGCTTCCGCGAAATCGAGCTGCAGTTGTTGCTGCAGCGGTCGTGATGCGTGGTCGTCATTCCGGGGCGCGAGAGCGTAGCTCGAGCGAACCTCAGCCGCTCCAATTGGAGCGGCGGGGGATCCAGAGCTGTTCAGAACATATCGAGGTTCCCGACCTGCGCCATCCGGCTTCGCCGTCTGCCGCATCCCGGAACGACAGTTCCGATCAATGCCCGTCGAACGTCATCAGCGTGCGCACCGGAACACCCATCGCGCGCAGCTTGGCGGCGCCGCCGAGATCCGGCAGATCGATGATGAAGCAGGCCGCCATCACTTCGGCGCCGATCTGGCGCATCAGCTTGCAGGCGCCCTCCGCGGTGCCGCCGGTGGCGATCAGGTCATCCACCAGAATGACGCGCTCGCCGGGCTTGATGGCGTCGGCATGCACTTCCATCTCGTCGAGGCCGTATTCCAGCGAATAAGCAATGCTCACCGTGGTGTGCGGCAGCTTGCCCTTCTTGCGGATCGGCACGAAGCCTGCCGAAAGCTGGTGCGCCACCGCGCCGCCGATGATGAAGCCGCGGGCCTCCATGCCGGCGACCTTGTCGATCTTCAGCCCGGCCCAGGGCTGCACCAATTCGTCGATCGCACGGCGAAACGAGCGCGCGTCGCCGAGCAGCGTGGTGATGTCGCGAAACAGGATACCCGGCTTCGGATAATCCTTGATGGTGCGGACGGAGGCTTTGAGGTCGTGTTCGAGCTCGGGGGGCATGGTTTGTTTCTCAGGTGAAATGATGGTGTTCGTCATTGCGAGGAGCCCTTGTGACGCAACAATCCAGACTGTGCGTGTGGCTCTCTGGATTGCCGCGTCGCTTCGCTCCTCGCAATGACGGCTGCATGGTTAGTGGACGGCCTTTAGCCGGAACGCGTTCTCGACGATGCGCAGGCCGACGTCGCCACCAAGCGACATCAGCGATTCCGGGTGAAACTGCACGCCGCCGATGGGCAGGGTCTTGTGCTCGATCGCCATCGCAATGCCGTCGTCGGTCGAGGCGGTGACAGCGAGTACGTCGGGCATGCTGCCCTGCTCGACGAACAGCGAATGATAGCGTCCGATGACGATTTCGTTCGGCAGGTTGAACATCAATCGCCCGCCGCGATTGCGCACGCGCGACGGCCGGCCATGCGCCGGCTGCGCGAGCTGGCCGAGCACGCCGCCGAAATACTCGCCGATCGCCTGCACGCCGAGGCAGACGCCGAAGATCGGCATGTTCTTCGCCAGCGCGGTGTCGATGGTGCCCTTGATACCAAAATCTTCCGGGCGGCCGGGTCCCGGCGACAGCACCAGCAGGTCGAATTTTTCACGCGCCAGCACGGTCTGCGCATGGACGTAGCGCACCACCGTGACGGTGGCGCCGACCTGACGGAAATAGTCCGCCAGCATGTGGACGAAACTGTCGTCATGGTCGATCAGCAGCACCTTCTTGCCGGAGCCGGAGGCGTCTGGTGCGAACGATGACAGCGGCTTCGGCGCATCGCCGCGCAGCGCCTGGAACAGGGCCGCAGCCTTGGTCTGGCATTCGACCTCTTCGGCGACGGGATCGCTATCGAACAGCAAGGTGGCGCCGACGCGGACTTCAGCGAGGCCGTCCTTCATGCGGATGGTGCGGATGGTGATCCCGGTGTTGATGCCGCCGTCGAAGGTGACGGCGCCGATCGCGCCGGCGTACCAGCGCCGCGACGAGCGCTCATTGTCCTCGACGAACTGCATCGCCCATTTCTTCGGCGCGCCGGTGACGGTGACGGCCCAGGCGTGCGTCAGGAAGGCATCGAGCGCATCGAAGCCCGGACGCAGGATGCCCTCAACATGATCGACGGTGTGGAACAGCTTCGAGTAGGTCTCGATCTGCCGCCGCGCCAGCACCTTGATCGAGCCGGGCACGCAGACCCGCGCCTTGTCGTTGCGATCGACGTCGGTGCACATGTTGAGCTCGAATTCGTCCTTCTCCGAATTCAGCAACTGGCGAATCTGCTCGGCATCGCCGATGGCGTCAACGCCGCGCGCGATGGTGCCGGAGATCGGACAGGTCTCGATGCGGCGGCCGTCGGAACGCACGAACATTTCCGGCGAGGCCGCGACGAGGAATTCGCCGTCGCCGAGATTCATCAGCGCGCCGTAGGGCGAAGGGTTGATGACGCAGAGCCGCTGGAACACTTCAGCCGGCGAGCGCTCACAGGGCTCCGCGAACAATTGCCCGGGCACCGCCTCGAACAGGTCGCCGCGGGCAAAGGCCGCGCGTGCGATCTCGACCGTCTTGCGGTAGTCGCCGGGCGCGTGGTCGGCAAAGCCCTGGCGGGCCAGCTTGTTGTAACCGCTGTCCGGCGTGTCGCGCGAAAGGCCGGCGGTGGATTTTCCGTTCCAGGTGAAGTCGTAGCTCAGCGTGACGCCGCGGCCGGTGGCGCGGTCATAGGCCAGCAGGCGATCGGGCAGATACAACACGATATCGCGCTGGTCGGCCTCGCGGGCGCGCTTCGGCTTGAGGTCCTCAATCTGGAATACGAGGTCATAGGCGAAGGCGCCGAACAGGCCGAGCATCGGGTCTTCCGACGAGAACAGCCGCGCCACCATCTCGCGCACCAGCGACATCACGGAGGCTCGGCGGGTGCGCTGGTCTTCATCGACCGGCGCTTCGCCGCGGACGATGTGGCCGCGCAGCGCGGTAGCAGAGCGGTCATCAATGACGACGCAGGCGTCCGCCAGCGCATCGCCGAGGAACGCGATCAGCACCTCGCCGCGGGCATTCAGCGCAGTCAGCGCGAATTCCGGCCCGGTGGTTTCCAGCAGCAGCGGCGGATCGGCAAAGCCGAGGTCGAAGCTCTCATAGCGGCCGGGCACCGTGGTGCCGGACGACAGCACCACGCCACGGCGGCGGTCGAGCAGCTCGATCAAATCGTCGAGCGCGGCGCCGCCGGTAAAGGCGGCGGCATGGCGCATCACGGCAAGACCGCCGCGGGTTTGATAGGCAGTTTCGGCGGGAAGCGAAAAAACCGTCCTGTTCATGGTGTCCTCTTACAAAATCCGGGAGAGGCGCGCCACACAGGACAAACGAACAAAGGCCGTCGCACTGCGAGGGCGGCCTTTGACGATCAAAACACGAAAAATCGCACAGCCACCTCGGTCAGGAGGTGCGCCACCAGAGTCGGGTGTTGCGGAGGGCTGCGTTCATGGGGGGAATGAGCCATGCCGGGAGGGGAAGGTCAAGGGAGCTTTGGCGGATTCTGCGCGGCACCGGAGGCGCCGCAGCCCTGCTCCAGCACGAACACCGTCACACTGCGATCGCCCACATCTTCTTCGATCGGCACCCAGCCCTGCCGGAGATAGAAATTCCGGCGCAGTTTTGGCGCGCAGAGGTAAACGCGGTCGATCCCGAGCGCGAACACGTCCTGCGCTGCCCGAGCTACAAGGGTGCGTCCGATCTGGCGCTTCCGGTGTTCCGGATCGACCCAGACCGCTGCCACCCAAGGCGTGTATTGTGGCAAATCCTCCAGATCGGAGGCGATGACCGACGACGTTCCCAGGAAGGTCGGGCCATCATGCGCGACCAGCGCGATCGGAAGCGGGTCGGCGTTCAGATTTTCAGTCAACCGGCCCGCGATATAAGCGAGCGGCACGCCCTTCGGTTCCCACCACGCCTGCCAGATACGATCGGCGACGGTGTCGAAGAAGTCCGGGCACTGGCGGAGATCGGAAACGGTGAAGTCGGCTGTCATCAGCCCGACCTACAGGGTCGCGGTGATCGCATCAAGCTGCCACGAGGCCGCGCGTCATGGCCCGCGGGATTCGCCGGCGAGTCGCTTTAGCATCGGATAGGAGGACGTCGTACCGAACTTGCCCTGCGGTACACCGCAGTCTTCGTAGCCGCATGACAGATAGAAGCGGTGGGCAGTCTCGGTACTGATCAGATGACAGACGTCGTTGCCCTGCTCCCGTGCAGTCACCTCGAGCTGCGCCAGCAACGCCCGGCTGACGCCTTTGAACCGCGCATCGGGCGACACATAGTTGAGGGTGATCTCGCCGTCGGTCCTCACCGCGCCGACCGCGAGCACAGTCTCGCCCTCCACGGCGACGAGAAGGCTGTTATCGGGCTCCGCGATCCAGCCCTCCACGATCTTCGGGGTCTTGTTGACGAGCCAGCTTCGCAGAATCGCAGGGTCGTCATGATGATCGGTGCCGCAAAGCTCGGCAATGGAGCGGCGCAGGACATCGCATATCACTGCGGCCTCATCGCTTCGTGCTTTGCGGATCAGCATGCGATCAAAGGGACCTATCCCAGATGCTTCCGGAAGAACGCCGTCGCCCGGCCCCAGGCCAGTTCGGCGGCTTCGCGGTCGTGCACGCTGGCGCGCTGTTCGTTGACGAAAGCGTGGTCGGCCTCATAGCGGAAGAATTCGGCCGGTTTACCAGCGGCCTTCAGGCCGGCCTCGAACGCATCGACCACAGCCGGGGTGCACCAGTCGTCGCGGTTGGCGAAATGGCCCTGCAGCGGGATCTTGACGTCGGCAGGCTTGGCGGCGCCTTCCGGCGGGATGCCGTAGAACGCCACGGCAGCGCCGAGTTCAGGGATCTTGCAGGCGCCTATGATCGACACCGCGCCACCCATGCAGAAGCCGGTGAGACCGACCTTGGCGCCATTGCGGGCGAGATATTGCGCGGCGCCGCGCACCGTCTGGGTGGTGGCGTCCATGAAATCCAGCGAGTTCATCTCTTTCGCCGCGGCGTCCGTGTCGTGATAGGGCACCACCACGCCGTCATAAAGATCGGGCGCCAGCGCGTCGAAGCCGGCCAGCGCGAAGCGGTCGGCGAGGCCCTTGATCTGCTCCGACAGGCCCCACCATTCCTGGATCACGATCACGCCCGGCGCGTTGCCGGTTGCGGTATTGGCGAGATAGCCCGCGGCATCCTTGCCGTCCGGCCGTTTGAAGCTGATGTGGGTGCCCATGGAATCCTCCGCTGGAATGCTGTTGGGGGCAACCTACAGACCGCCTGCTGTCAACTCAACCGGGTCAACGCCTGCTGGAGGTCGCGCTTGTAGGTCAGAAAATCGACAAACAATCCGTGCTCGCCGCCGCCCTGCCGCGGCGGCTGCGCGAACCACTGCGCAGCCTCGCGACGCCACGCGGCGGCTGCCTCCGGCCGCGCATGGCGCGCCGTCAGATAGGCCGCAATCACGCGGGCCTGCAGCGCACGCCCCTCCCAGCCGACGCCCGCGCCTTCGAGCAGCCCGGCCACGTACAGGCCGTTATCCCCGGACGGGAACATGTTCATGAACAGCCTGGGCGCACCGGCCGTCTCCTGCCAGTCCAGCGCACGGAGATCTTCGAGGAACGGAAATGTGATCCGGTAGCCGGTCGCGAGCAGCACCAGATCGACCTCATCCGAGCGGCCGTCCTCGAACACCACGGACTTGCCGTTGAATTCGCGGACCGGCTTGCGCAGGCCGACATCGCCCTGCCCGAGATGCTGCAGCACCAGCGAATTGACGATCGGCGTGCGGTCATAGAGCCGGTGCCGCGGCTTCGGCAGACCAAACCGCTCCGGCGCGCCGACGATGAAACGCAAAATCGGCTCGTGCAGGCGCGAGCGCAGGTTCTTCGGAATGATGAAACGCTTCGGTCTGTGATTGCCTTCGTCGGCCGGCTTGCCGGCCAGAAACTTCGGCACGAAATGATTGCCGCCGCGCACGCTCCACAGCACCTTGTCGGCGCGGTGCACGGCATCGACGACGATATCGCAGCCGGTATTGCCCATGCCGACCACCAGCACGCGCTTGCCGGCAAAGATATCGGCGGTCTTGTAGTCCTTGGCGTGCATCACCGGCCCGTCGAAGACGCCGGATGTCTTCGGGATCAGGGGATCGCTGAGATGGCCGTTGGCGATGATGACGCCGGCATAATCGGACGCCGTGCCGTCGCTGAAGCTGGCGCGCCATCCCGCTCCCTGCCGCACAAGGGATCGCACACCGGTGTTGAAGCGGATCAGCGGATAGAGATCGAAGTGCCGGGCGTAGCTCCGCAGATATTCGAGCACCTGGCGATGACCGGGATAGTGCGGCCAGTCCTCCGGCATCGGGAAGTCCGCGAAGGCCGTGGTGCGCTTCGACGAGATCAGGTGGGTCGAGGCATAGACCGCGCTGGGCTGAGCGCCATACAGCCATTGCCCGCCGACATCGGCGTTCTGCTCGACGGCTTGCACGGCAAGGCCTGCGGACTTCAGGCTCTGGATGGCGGCAAGACCTGCGGGGCCTGCACCGATAACGAGATAAGTCATGACGTCCGCTCCGGCCGGCCGTCCCGATAGCGCGTAAACACGGCGCGGGCATCGAGCTTCGGCGCATAGCCGAATTCGGATTTGAGCCGGGCGTTATCGAGCACGGGGCGATACTGGATGAACTTGACGTTTTGCGGTGTCAGCCTGGTCAGCCCCAACGCATGCAGCAGCCACAGCGCGCTTTTCATCAGCGCAGGCGGAATCGGCACAAAGGGCTTGCCGTTGAGCTGCGCGATCTCGCGCAGGCTCAGCGTACCGTCCCCGGCCAGATTGTAGATGCCGGCTTTGCCGCCGCGCACGGCCTGCGCCAATGCTGCGACCACGTCGGAATCGGCGATCAGCGAGAACGGCGTCGCGGTGCCGCTGAGGCCGGTCACGACCCCGCGCTCGAACAACGCGGTGATCTGGTTGCGGGTGGTCGGCCCCAGCACCGTGCACGGCCGGAACACGGTCTGCAGCAGTTGCGGGTGATCAACGCGCCAACGCGCCAGCAT
This sequence comes from Tardiphaga sp., assembly GCF_028290495.1. Classification (GTDB taxonomy): domain Bacteria; phylum Pseudomonadota; class Alphaproteobacteria; order Rhizobiales; family Xanthobacteraceae; genus Tardiphaga. Next base: position 59,715 of record NZ_JAQGJT010000025.1, on the reverse strand, counting down.
CTCCTCGACCTCGCGCTTGTTGCGCGCATAGGGAAAATCCTCGTTGCCGCGCAGCGGATCGCTTTCCCGCAGCGGGACCGGATTGTCGGCGTGATAGCCATAGGCCGCCCCGCTGGAGGTCACGATCAGATGGCCGACACCGGCCGCCAGACAGGCCTCCAGCACATTGCGCGTGCCGAGCACATCGATCTCGTAGTCGCGCCTGTCGTCACCGCCGACCGCAACGACGGAGGCCAGATGCACGACCGTGCGCGGCTTCACGCGGGCGATGACGCCCTGCAAAGCGGGATCGCGGATGTCGCCATGCTCATAGGCCACGCCGGCCAAACGCTGCGCCGCCGGGACTTCGCGCAAATCGAGCGCGGTGACCGGCCCGTCATGGCCGCCGGCGAGTTCGCGCAGCAGCGCGCTGCCGATGAAGCCCGCGGCTCCCGTGATCAGCACGCCGCCATTCGTCATCGTCTCGTTCATGCTGCACCATCTGCGCGAACCGGATGCGGATCGCGGCGTTTCCACCAGGCCGCCAGCGCCCAGCCGGACACCAGATGCCAGACGCCCCAGCCGGCGGCGACCAGCGCCGCGCCGCCGAGGCCATCGAACTGCGTCAGGATCAGCGCCAACCCCAGCCCGGAATTGTGCATGCTGACCTCGATGGTCAGCGCGCGGGTGTCGTAGTCGCTGAGCCGCAGCACGCGCGCGACGCCCCACCCGAGCGCCACCGCAATCGCGTTATGCAGTACGACGAAGGGCAGCACGGCGGTCGAGAACACCGAGATATAGCGCCAGTTGGTGACCGTCGCGGCGAGGATGAATCCGATCAGGAACACGAACGAGAGGATCTGCAGCGGCCGGCGCAGTCGCTCCGCCAGCGCCGGCAAATAGCGCACGGTGAGCAGGCCGGCGACCATCGGCACGCCGAGCAACAGCAAGGTCGATCCGAGGAAGGAAGCGGGATCGACACTGACCTGCCGCAGCAGGGCCGCGGTGTGCGGATTGAGCCCGGCCCAGAACAGAATGTTCAGCGGCGTGGTGATCACCGCGAGCAGGCTGGAGACCCCGGTCATCGACACCGACAGAGCGGTGTTGCCGCGCGCCATATGGGTGATGAGATTGGAGATATTGCCGCCGGGACAGGCCGCCACCACCATCATGCCGAGCGCGATGGAGGGTTGCGGCTTGAGCAGCATCGTGATCGCGAAGGTGACGGCCGGCAGCAGCAGCAATTGCGCGGCGAGGCCGGCGAGCGGCGCCGCAGGACGCCGGAATACGTCCACGAAATCGGCGACCCGAAGATCGAGCGCGACGCCGTACATGATCAGCGCCAGCACGATTCCAAGCGCCATCTGGCCGCCCGGACTGATGTTCAAGAGAATTTCGTCGATCCCCGCGCCCGGCATATTCCCCCCGATGAGCGCGGATGTCGTTGAAGCTCACCGAGCACATCTCCCGCATTTGCGGGAATCATATTCAACCGGTGCGGGACAGGCAATCGTTTGCACGCGCACGCATGGAAACGAAAAAGGGCCCCGTCAGGGGCCCTTTCCGAAGCATGTTTGCTGCGCCTGTCAGTGCGCGTCGGCCCAGACCTTCTTCTTCGTGAAGTACAGCAAGCCCGCCAGGATGATCAGGAACACCATCACCTGCAGGCCGAGACGCTTGCGCGCTTCGAGGTGCGGCTCGGCGGTCCACATCAGGAAGGTGGAGACGTCGTGGGCGTAGTTCGCGACCTTCTGCGGCGTGCCATCGTCGTAGGTGACCTGATCGTCGGAGATCGGCTTCGGCATCTTGATGGCGTGGCCGGGGAAGTACGTGTTGTAGTACGAGCCCTGCGGCAGCTGGAAACCAGCCGGCGCCGGATCGACGTAACCCTGCAGCAGCGCGTCGATGTAGTTCGGGCCCTTCTCCTGGAACTGGGTGAAGAAGTCGAACACGAACTGCGGGAAGCCGCGGTCGTAGTTGCGCGCCTTCGCCATCAGCGACAGATCCGGCGGATAGGCGCCGCCATTGGCTGCGCGGGCCGCGTTCTCGTTCGGGAACGGCTTCGGGAACGGGTCGGCGAGCCGGCCGGGACGATCGAACATGTCGCCAACATCGTTGGGACCGTCCTGAACCTTGACGTCCGACGCCACGGCCTGCGCCTGCGCAGCCGTGAATCCGGGACCGCCTTCATCCGCGAGATTGCGGAAGTGCAGCAGGTTCATCGAATGGCAGGTCGAGCAGACTTCCTTGTAGACCTTGTAGCCGCGCTGCAAGGCACCGCGATCGAACTTGCCGACCGGGCCGGCGAACGACCAGCTCTGCGACGGCGGCACCGTGCCGCCGTGCTCGTCAGCCGCCTTGGCGTTCTGCACGCCGCCGGCGATCAGGCCGCCGGCCAGCACCAGTGCGACGATCGCGGAGGCGGCCTTCTTGCCGTATTTGGCCAGCACGTCATCGGCGATCGAGTTCGGCACCGCGCGCGGCTTCTCGATCTTGCTGAGAACCGGCAGCACGATCAGGAAGTAGGCGAAGTAGACGAAGGTCAGGATGCGTGAAGCGATGGTGTAGATGCCTTCGGCCGGCTTGCCGCCGAGCCAGCCCAGCAGGATGCAGGTCACGACGAACATCCAGAAGAACTGCTTGGCGAGCGGACGGTAGCGCGACGAACGGGTCTTGGCGTTGTCGAGCCAGGGCAGGAAGGCCAGCACCACGATGGCGCCGAACATCGCGATGACGCCGCCGAGCTTGCTCGGGATCGAGCGCAGGATCGCGTAGAACGGCAGGTAATACCATTCCGGCACGATGTGCGCGGGCGTCACGCCCGGATTCGCCATGATGTAGTTGTCGGGGTCGCCGAGGTAGTTCGGCACGTAGAACACGAACCAGGCGAAGAAGATCATGAAACACACCATGCCGAAACCATCCTTGATGGTCGCGTAAGGCGTGAACGGCACGACGTCCTTCTCGGTCTTCGGCTCGACACCGGCCGGATTGTTCTGGCCGGCGATATGCAGCGCCCAGACGTGCAGCACGACGACGCCGGCGATCACGAAGGGCAGCAAGTAGTGCAGCGAGAAGAAGCGGTTCAGCGTCGGGTTACCTACCGAGTAACCGCCCCACAGCAGCGTCACGATGCTGTCGCCGACATAGGGAATGGCGGAGAACAGGTTGGTGATGACGGTAGCGCCCCAGAAGCTCATCTGGCCCCACGGCAGCACGTAACCCATGAAGCCGGTCGCCATCATCAGGAGGTAGATGATCACGCCGAGGATCCAGAGGACCTCGCGCGGCTCCTTGTACGACCCGTAATACAGGCCGCGGACCATGTGGATGTAGACCGCGACAAAGAACATCGAGGCGCCGTTGGAATGCAGGTAGCGCAGCAGCCAGCCGTAATTGACGTCGCGGACGATGCTCTCGACCGAGTTGAACGCCATGTCGACATGCGGCGTGTAGTGCATCGCCAGGATCACACCGGTGATGATCTGCACGCCGAGCATGAAGGACAGGATGCCGCCGAACGTCCACCAGTAGTTCAGGTTGCGCGGCGTCGGATACGACACGAACGACGAATGCATCAAGCCGATGATCGGCAACCGCCGCTCGATCCACTTCAGGGCGGGGTTGGTCGGCTGGTAGGTGGATGGTCCGCTCATGATGCGATCCTGAGGAGAGAAGCGACGGGACAAGCGAGTTTGCGGACGGGGCTCAAGAGACTCGCCACGGCTCAGCCGATCTTGATCTTGCTGTCGGAAACGAAAGCGTAAGGCGGCACGGGCAGGTTCAGCGGCGCCGGACCGGAACGGATGCGGCCGGAAGAATCGTACTGCGAACCGTGGCACGGGCAGAAGAAGCCGTCGTAGTTGCCTTCATGGGCGATCGGGATGCAGCCCAGATGGGTGCAGATGCCGATCACGACGAGCCACTGGTCGTGGCCTTCCTTGACGCGGGACTGGTCGGACTGCGGATCGGGCAAGCTCGCGGTCGGCACCGCGCGGGCCTCATCGACCTGCTTCTTGGTCCGGTTCATGATGTAGATCGGCTTGCCGCGCCAGAACACCTTGATGTCCTGTCCCGAGGCGATCGGCGCCAGGTCGACTTCGATCGGCGCACCGGCCGCGATGGTCGAGGCATCCGGGTTCATCTGGGAGATCAGCGGCCACGCGGCGGCGGCGGCTCCCACGGCTGCCACGGCCCCCGTGGCCACAAAAAGGAAATCACGGCGCGTGTGTTCCGCCGAAGACGTTGTCGTCACGATTCCAAGCCCTTTCCCATTTTTGCTGCCAGACCCTGCCCCAGGTGACGCAACATGCGTGCGACCCAGAATAGTTGCCGGCGCCCGCGGTCCCCACGGCGGCAGAACCTCACTTTTAAGCCTTTGCAGGCTCAACAAGCAGTCCAGAATCGTTCTATTCGCACCGTTGCAGCGGTAGTGCAAGCCCGGTCGGAGTCCGGGAGGATGCAATGCACCATCAAATCCGGGCTTTCCGCCACGCGGAGTATCTGGAGCCGCCGGCGATCGCCCGTGCGCACCCACCCCGCCACCGCTTCGGCAGCCCCGCGCGGCTTGCGGCGCAGGCCCGGGGACGCTATCGGCTGCCGTCACTGGCGGGTGACGCCGCCCCGGAGATCCCCCCATGCGCCTCGCGCTCTACCAGCCGGATATTCCGCAGAACACGGGCACCATCCTGCGGCTTTGCGCCTGCCTCGAAGTCGAGGCCCATATCATCGAACCCGCGGGATTCCCGACCTCCGACCGGCACTTTCGCCGCTCCGGGATGGACTATCTCGATCAGGTCAACATCGTGCGCCACGATTCCTGGGGCCACTTCGCGCAATGGCGGGTCGAGCAGGGCCTGCGGCTGGTACTGTTCACCACCAAGGGTGCCGTGCCCTATCTTGAGCACCGCTACAGCGCGGACGACATCCTGTTGTTCGGCCGGGAATCTGCCGGGGTGCCGGACGACGTCGCCTCCACCGCCGATGCCCGCGTGGTAATCCCGATCCGGAAAGATCTGCGTTCGCTGAACATTGCGATGGCAGCCGCGATGGCGCTCGGCGAGGCGCTGCGGCAGACCGCCTGATACCACGGTGGTACCAGACGCCACAGCGGGCGGCCCGGCGGCGCGAAGGCGCTCCAGATTTTCACCACACCGGCATCAGGCTCAAGCGCCTGGCACACGCGTCGGCGATCCCTTGGAACTCTCATCAGGCCCTGACGTTGCTTGGGATTAGGGTGCGCCGTCGTTGGCGACGATCGCGCCGGATTGATTTGCTCGTTTGAGGCGTCGCAGACACGCCACGCCGGAGAATTGCCCTGCCCGATCAGCCTCATCCCCCCGCCGCCGACACCGACTTCCTGCAGCACGGCGGCGAGACGGGTGCGTTGATCCGCGCCTTTGACTGGGCCTCAACGTCGCTCGGCCCGATCGAGGACTGGCCGCAGAGCCTGAAGACCGCGACCGGCCTCGTTGTGCATTCGGCGGTGCCGATGGTGATGCTGTGGGGCGACGACGGCGTCATGATCTACAATGACGCCTACGCGGTGTTCGCCAGCCGCCGGCATCCGCAACTGCTTGGCAGCAAGGTGCAGGAAGGCTGGCCGGAGGCCGCCGGGTTCAACGACCATATAATGAAGGTCGGGCTGGCCGGCGGCACGCTGGCCTATCGCGACCAGGAACTGACATTGCATCGCAACGGCGTGCCGGAGCAGGTCTGGATGAATCTGGACTATTCGCCGGTGCCGGACGAAACCGGCAAGCCCGCCGGCGTGATCGCCATCGTCATCGACACCACCGAGCGCGTACTGGCCGACCGCCGCAACGCCGCCGAAGGCGACCGGCTGCGCGCGATGTTCGAGCAGGCGCCGAGCTTCATGGCGCGGCTCGACGGGCCGGACCATATCTTCACCCTCGCCAATGCCGCGTTTCTGCGGCTGGTCGGGCACCGCGAAGTAATCGGCCGGTCGGTGCACCAGGCTGTGCCTGAAATCGAGGGCCAGGGATTGTTCGAGATCCTTGAAGACTGCTACCGCAGCGGCCGGCCGTTCGTCGGCACCGGCATCAAGGTCCAGTTGCAACGCCACCGCAACGCGGCCGCCGAAGACCGCTACGTCGATTTCATCTACCAGCCGATCCTCGACAGCGCGGGCGCCGTCACCGGCCTGTTCGTCGAAGGCTCCGACGTCACCGAACGGATTCGGGCGGACATCGCCCTTCGCGAGAGCGAACTGCGCTACCGCGCCGATCTGCACGGTTTTACGGACCGGCTTGAGGCCAGCGTAGCGGAGCGCACCGGCGAACTCGCCGCCGCCAATCGCCAGTTGGTGGCGCAGATCGAGGGCCGCGAGCGCGTCGAGGCGACGCTACAGCAGATGCAACGGCTGGAAGCGGTCGGCCAGCTCACCGCCGGCGTCGCACATGATTTCAACAATCTGCTCACTGTCGTACTCGGCAATATCGGCTTCCTCGAGCGCACGCTCGACCAGTCAGGCATCGCCGGCAAGCCGCGCGACCGGCTCGGCTACATGAAATCCGCCGCCGACCGCGGCGCCAAACTGACCGCGCAATTGCTGGCTTTCTCGCGGCGGCAGCGGCTTGAGGCGCGCCCGCTCGACCTCAACGAAACCGTCGCCAGCATGCACGACCTGCTGGAGAGCTCGATGGGCGGCTCGGTGCGGCTGGAGACAGCGCTGCGGCCGGATCTGTGGCCGGCGCTGGTCGATGCCACCCAGATCGAACTGGTGATCCTCAACCTGGCGATCAACGCCCGCGACGCGATGGCGGTGGGCGGCGCGCTGACGGTGGAGACCGGCAATGTCACGCTGGGCGCGCCGACGCGACCCGATGCGCCGCCCGCCGGCGACTATGTGATGGTCGCGGTCAGCGACAGCGGCACCGGCATGACGCCGGAGGTGCTGGCGAAGGCCTATGAGCCGTTCTTCACCACCAAGCCGGTCGGCAAGGGATCGGGGCTGGGTCTGGCGCAGGTGCTCGGCTTCGCCAAGCAATCCGGCGGCGGCGTTCGCATCGACAGCACGCAAGGCCAGGGCACCTCGGTGAAAGTCTATCTGCCGCGCTCCGCCAAGCCGCAGGCGGTCGAGCATTCGTTCGGAAAGATCGACAGCGTCGGCCGCCTGCCCGGCCCGGCGCGGCTGGTGCTGCTGGTCGATGACGATGCCGCGGTGCGCGAGATCACGTCGGCGCTGCTGCATGAAATGGGCTGCACGGTGATCGAGGCCGGCAGCGGCGGCGCGGCGCTCGATCTCCTGGAGGCGCAGGCGCATTGCGACCTGTTGGTGCTGGATTTCGCAATGCCCGGCATGAACGGCGCCGAAGTCGCGCGCGAGGTGATGCAGCGCCGCCCCGGCCTGCCGATCCTGTTCGTCACCGGCTATGCCGACATCACCGCTTTGCAGAACGTCGGCGAAGACCGCATCGTGCAGAAGCCGTTCCGCAACGACGATTTGCAGCGAAAGGCGCGGCGGCTGCTTGGACTTGACGGCGATCTTGCCGGCGATGCGGTGGCGAGCGGGCAGCCATCGCTCTGACGAGACCGGGACGGCTTACATCAGCTACGGGCTGCCCAGCATGGCCGACTGGTCGATCAGCGACTGGTAGCACTCACAGGTCATCGCCTCGAGCGCCGGGCGATCGAGTATCTGGATCACCCCGCGCGAAAACGAGATCAGCCCCTCCTTTTGCAGCCGGCCGGCGACGTCGGTCACCGAAGTCCGTCGCACGCCGAGCATTTCGGACAGCAACTCCTGCGTCAGCGGCAAGGTAGCGCTCTCGGCACGGTCGGCCGATTGCAGCAGCCAGCGGCAGAACCGGGCGTCGACGGGGTGCAGCGCGTTGCACGCCGCGGTGAGGCGGGCCTGCGTCAGCAGCACTTCATTGTAGCGGATACAGATATTCTCGACGCTCTTGCTGAGCGCGACGACATGGCGAAACCGTGCGGCACTGATCCGGCTGACGGTCATCGGGAGCTGCACGACGGCGCGCACCATCGAAGTGTAGAGCCCAAGCCCGGCCATCGCGCCGACCACGCCTTCGCGACCGATAGTGGCGGTCTCTATCGCCTTGCCGTTCTGCATCACCGCCAGTACCGACACCATGCCGCTGTGCGGGAAGTAGACGTGCTCGACCTCATCGCCGGCTTCATACAGCACGGCGCCCTGCTTCAGGGTGAGAATGGTGAAGTGCGACCGCATCAGCGCCAGCGTCTCGCCCGGCAATACGGCCAGCAGATGATTGGGATGCTCACGAACGGAAATTGCGAGTTCGGACAAAGTGCTCTCCTGCAAGAGGCGGGAGCACTGGAACTCTCTGTCACCGATAACTGCCGGGGGGCTTGCGGTGATAAGGCACCATACCCGACAAATGTCCGGTAAGCGACCTAATTCGGGACGGCGCCCGCAAATCGCGGCGCCGCCAATATCGACCTTGCGCCCGCTGCGCGACATGTTCAGCGGGCGACGCGCTCGGCGGTGTAATGCTTGCCGCGCGCATTGAAGGTCTCGCGGATGACAAAGCCGTCGGCCGGCGACATCGGCCCGATCGGCACCGGTCCGGTCGGCATGATCAGCGTGGCGTCGCTGCCGATGAAGATCAGCAGATGGCGGCGTTGCTCTAGCAATTGCTCCGACCATTTCCGCATCCCCGACAGAAACGGCTCCTTCTGCCAGGCGTAGGGCGATTTCGGATCGACCTGGCCGTAGATGAAGCCGGTCGCCGGCCACACCGAGAACACGATCTTTGACAGTTCCGGCTTCCACGAGGCCGGCAGGTCCTCGCCCTGAACCCAGACGCAATCGAAGTCGCGGCATTGCTGCGGGCGGGTGTCATAGATCTTGCAGCCCGAGCCGATCGCGCAATGCAGGCACCATTTTCCCTCCGGCTTGGCGAGGTCGTCGATGCGGTAGACCTTGCAGCACATCGTACAACTGCCGCACGCCCGGGCGGCGGGCGGGGCGGTAGTTGTGACCATAGGCGGTTGCGGGGGTGTCATGGTGCCTGCGACAAGTTGACCAGACCGACCTTTGGGCTGCGCGGCGGGGCAGTGCAATCGGTTTAGCTATCACGAAATCGAGAGCGCGCCTCAGGGCCGCCGTGGCGATGGCATTGCGTGCGCGGCTGCGCTAGACCGTGCGCCAATCGATGAGTGGGTGCGGTGAGTTACGCGGTAAAAGAGATATTCCTGACGTTGCAGGGCGAAGGCGCCCATGCCGGGCGCGCGTCGGTGTTCTGCCGGTTCACAGGCTGCAACCTGTGGACAGGGCGCGAGCAGGACCGCCCTGCCGCAACGTGTCAGTTCTGCGACACCGATTTTGTCGGCATGGACGGCACGCTGGGCGGCCGTTACGCCACTGCCGACGGACTGGCAGAAACCATCGCCGCGCAATGGGTGGGGCCTGCAGACAACCGCTACGTGGTGCTGACAGGCGGCGAGCCGCTGCTGCAGGTCGATGCGGCGCTGGTCGAGGCGCTGCATGGCCACGGCTTCAGCATCGGCGTGGAGACCAATGGCACGGTGATTCCGCCCGACGGCATCGACTGGCTCTGCGTCAGCCCGAAAGCCGGCGCGGAACTGGCGGTGCCCGGCGGCCATGAGTTGAAGCTGGTCTATCCGCAGCCGCAGGCGATGCCGGAGAAGTTCGCGGGGCTGCCGTTCGAGCGCTATTCGCTGCAGCCGATGGACGGCCCGAACGCGCTGCAGAACACCGCGCAGGCGGTGGATTACTGCCTGCGCCATCCGCAATGGCGGCTGAGCGTGCAGACGCACAAGACGCTGGGTATTCGATAAATACTGACTTCCAGGACGACGACTTGCCATGTGGGAATTGACGAAATCGTTTCGCTTCGAGGCGGCTCATGCGCTGCCCGGCACGACGCTGGGCGACGCCAGCCAGGAAATTCACGGCCATTCATTTCGCGCCGAGGTGACGATCCGCGGCACGCCGGATCCGGCCACCGGCATGGTGCTCGACCTCGGCCTGCTCGACCGCCAGATGGCGGAGGTGCAGAAAATGCTCGACCACAAATACCTCAACAACATCGCGGCCCTCGGCGCGCCGACGCTGGAAAACCTCTCCCGCTTCATCTGGGAACGCGTGGCGCACGCCGACCAACTGGTGCGCGTCGGCGTGTTCCGCGACAGCTGCAACGAGAGCTGCACCTATTTCGGCCCGCAGGCATAAAGCCGCACAAGGCGGCAGGATTGCCGCTGGCGCTTCATGACGCGGCAGGTAGGCTGGGCCGTCCCACGAGAGCCCGCCGCTTGCGCATCCTGCTGATCAATCCGAACACCACAGAGGCCGTCACCGCGCTGGTAGCGCGGCATGTCACGGCCATCGCCGGCGACGTCGCCGACTTTGTGCCGGTCACCGGCGCGTTCGGCGCGCGCTACATTTCAAGCCGGGCGTCGGCCGCGATCGCCGGCCATGCCGCGCTGGATGCACTGGCGCGGCATGTCGAGGGCTGCGACGCAGTCTATCTCGCCTGTTTTGGCGATCCCGGGTTGCTTGGCTTGCGCGAACTCTCGCCGGTGCCGGTGGTCGGCATGGCCGAAGCGTCATGTCTGGAGGCCTGCCGGGTCGGCCGTCGCTTCGCCATCGTCACCGGCGGCGCACTGTGGCAACCGATGCTGACGGAGTTCGTCGGCCTCATCGGCCTCTCCGACCGGCTGGCCGCCGTGCGCACGATCGCGCCGACCGGCGGCGCGATCGCGGAAAATCCCGACGCCGCTCTGGCGCAACTGGCGGCGGCCTGCACCGCCGTTGCCACGCAGGACGGCGCCGATGTCGTGATCCTCGGCGGCGCCGCCCTGGCCGGCCTCGCCTCGCGCATCCAGCCGAATGTACCGGTGCCGGTGCTGTGTTCCGTCGAGGTCGGCACCCGTGCCGCGATCGCTGCGGCGGCCGCGCCCTTCACGCGCGAAAATCCGCCCGCAATAAACAGTGTGGGGCTGGGAAGCGATCTCGCTAAATCGCTCCGAGGGGCGTAGAAGCCGACCTTCGCGACATCGTCTCTGTGTTCGGCCTGTCATCACGGGCCGGTATGACCTCGGCGGCGTCAAACCCCTTGCAAACTTGAAGGACAAGATCATGGAATTGAAATCCGGCGACGTCGCCATGCTGAAATCAGGCGGTCATCCGATGACCGTTGCCGAAGTCAACGGCAGCTCGGTCGTTTGCGTGTGGATGGGCGACGAAGGCGACCTGTTCCGCGAGACCCTGCCGCTGTCGGTGCTCGAACTGGCGCTGCTGGCCTCGGACGACGAAGAAGATGAAGACGAAGACGACGCTGCCTGATTGAGGGCGAAGTCGTAAAATCAAAGCCGCCGGGTGTGATCACCCGGCGGCTTTTTTTCTGGAATCATGTCCGGCACAAAAACAGGCGCTACAGCGTGTGATCCCGCGCGAAACGCGCCACGGTCTGGTCGGCGATCACGGTCAGCACGTCGATCTCCAGCGGGAAATCCTGCGCCAGCCAGGCGTCTTCCGCCAGCGCGATGACGCGGCCGAGGCCAGGCCCCTTGGCGACGCCCCGGGCCATGAAGTCCGCGGCCTTGAGCGGAAACGCCGGCGCCTTCCAGCGGTCCGGCAGCGTTACCAGTGTCTTCCACATCGCATCATCGGCGCCCTGCCCGGCGCGCGCCCAGGCCAGCATCATCCGGTCGCGGTAGCGCGCTTCGCCGAGCCGATACAGCCGCCGGCGCGCGGTGGAATCGTCCATGCCCTTGAGGCGCCACCAGCGATGGCCCATCGAGTCCAGCGCCTTCGCCTCCGCATTGGTGAGCCGCAGCCGCTGCGCCAGCCGCCTGGCGTCTTCCGTCACCGCGACGCCAAGCGCCGCCAGCCGCAGCATCGGATCGGGCGCGCGCGAAAGCCTGGCTTCCGCCGCGATCATCGCCGCCAATGTCCCCGCATAGGTCACGCCGCCGAACACCTGCAGCAGCAACCCGCCATCGATCATCGCCTGCACCGCGGTCAACGCGCCGTCGGCGACCAGCAGCTTCAGCATCTCCATCCTCACGCGCTCCGCCGACAGCCCGGCGAGGCCGCCGCGGCCACGGATGCAGGCGAGCCAGCCCTCGCGATCCGGCGCGCCTTTGCCGTAGGCGGCGTGGATGCGGAAGAACCGCAGGATGCGCAGATAGTCTTCGGCGATACGGCGGTCGGGATCGCCGATGAAGCGGACACGGCGATGTTCGATATCGATCAGCCCGTCGACGTGGTCATGCACCACGCCGTCGGATGACACCGACAGGCCGTTGATCGTGAAATCGCGACGTTGCGCGTCGCGCTGCCAGTCGCGGCCGAACGCCACCTTCGCCTTGCGACCGAAGGTCTCGACGTCCTCGCGCAAGGTCGTGACCTCGAACGGCTGGCCGTCGACCACCAACGTCACCGTGCCGTGCTCGAGCCCGGTCGGCACGCATTTGATGCCGGCGGCCCTGGCGCGGCGCACGACTTCCTCAGGCAAAGCGGTGGTGGCGATATCGAGATCGCCTGGCGGCAAGCGCATCAAGGCATTGCGCACGGCGCCGCCGATGACGCGGGCCTCCTCGCCGTTGCCGTTGAGCAGCGCCAGCACCGTGGCCGCAGCCCCCGAGGTCAGCCACGGCGCATCGTGCAACATCCGCACCGCGTTCATTTTTCGACCCCTGGCACCAGCCGGCCGTTCTCGATATGCGCAGGAACGTAGGTCGAATCCGGCGGCGCGCCGGAGAACTGCGCCAGCAACACCAGGCTGAGCGCCACCAGCAGCAAAGCGACGAAGGCCAGCGGACCGACCACGCGGATCGGCCACGACGACTTCAGCGTCACGCCGTTTTGGCTGACGATCAGAAACAACGCATAGACGGCGAACGGAATCAGGAAGATGCCGAGTTCGGTAAAAAGCGGACGGATCATTTCAGGCAAATCCGTTCATACAGCACGCGCAGGATGCCCGCGGTCGCGCCCCAGATGTAGCGTTCGGCAAACGGCATCGCGTAATAAGAACGTTCCATGCCGCGGAATTCCTTGCTGTGGATCTGGTGATTGACCGGGTCCATCAGAAACGCCAGCGGCACCTCGAAAGCGCTCTCCACCTCGTTCTCGTTGATCTTCAGTTGGAAGCCGGGCTTCACCCGCGCCACCGTCGGCAGAATGCGGAAACCGAACGCGGTGCCGTACAGATCGAGATAGCCGATCGGTTCGACGAAAGAGCGGTCCAGCCCGACCTCCTCTTCGGCCTCGCGCAGAGCCGCATCGAGCGGCGAAGCATCGGTCGCGTCGATCTTGCCGCCCGGAAATGAAACCTGTCCGGCATGGTCCCTGAGATGCGTTGCGCGCTGGGTCAGCAGGATAGTCGGCTGTTCGTGCTCGACCACCGCGATCAGCACCGCTGCGGGGCGGATCGGCTGCTCCGCAGCAATAATCTGCAGCATGCGGTCGTTGCCGGCGTCACCGGAGAGCGGCACCATGCTGGCGTCGGTGAGACCGTTCGGCACGTCGAAATTCAGCCGGGCGCGGGCGCGGGCGAAGAACTCCGATGAACCGATCTCCGCGGGTGCAGCGTCGGTCTTCAACATCGGTCCGTTCAAGGCGCTTCCCTCATCTGCTCCGCGTCCGCCATGGCGAAGAATTCCCCGGCGGAAGCAATGCCGAACATCGGCCTGCCATCGACCACCCGCTCCTCGCCGATGTCAACCAGATCGTAATAGAGCGCGCGCGTCACCTTGGCCCACAGGTCGCCGCGAACGTGCAGATAGGGCATCAGGCCGCCGTCGTCGGCGGTCTCGAAACGCAGCCGGTGCCCGGCGTCACAATCCACGAAATCATCGACATTGGTACGAAAACGCAAGCGCGGGCCGCGCTCGTCGGACTGCTTCTCCATCTCCACCGCCAGGAACGGCGCGTCATCGACGGTAATGCCAACCTTCTCCACCGGAGTCACAAGAAAGTGCTTGCCGTCTTCGCGCTTCAGGATGGTCGAGAACAGCCGCACCAGGGCCACGCGGCCGATCGGCGAGCCCAGATAGTACCAGGTGCCGTCGGAGGCGATGCGCATGTCGAGATCGCCGCAGAACGGCGGATTCCACAGATGCACCGGCGGCAGGCCCCGGACTTTACCGCCGGCTGCCTGCGTCGCCGCCGTGGTCAGCCCTTCGAGGCCGCTGGTGGCGATCTGGCCTTGCGCGCCCTGCCCTTGCTTCGCCATGGTTATCCCTGAGGTTGTCGCATCGATCTGGCACGATTGGTGCTAGTCGGTGAAAGTCGAAACATCGTGTTTTACATTAACCCAACTCGCCACAACGTGATGCGGTGCATAACTGCCGCCGGATAATGTGGGGATAGTTTAATTCAGCAAAACCATGACCTTCGCTGAGAGATTAGCATGAGGTTCATGGCAAGACGACGCCGACAGGCGATCACCCGAAGGAGCGATGGATGGCTGGCGCAGACAGTGTCGAGAAACTCGAAGACGTGATCGTCCGCTCGGCCGAACAGGTCGCGGGCCAGATGCTCACCGCCAAGCAGGCGATTTCCACCGTCATCTTCGGCCAGGACAAGGTGATCGAGAACACGCTGGTGACGATCCTGTCCGGCGGCCATGCGCTGCTGATCGGCGTCCCCGGCCTCGCCAAGACCAAGCTGGTGGAAACGCTGGGCACCACGCTCGGTCTTGACGCCAAGCGCATCCAGTTCACGCCCGATCTGATGCCCTCCGACATTCTCGGCGCCGAAGTGCTCGACGAGAGCGTCGCTGGCCGCCGCTCGTTCCGCTTCATCGCCGGCCCCGTCTTCGCGCAGTTGCTGATGGCCGACGAAATCAACCGCGCCAGCCCCCGCACGCAATCGGCGCTGCTGCAGGCGATGCAGGAGCAGCACATCACGGTGGCCGGCGCGCGGCATGACTTGCCGAAGCCGTTCCATGTGCTGGCAACGCAGAATCCGCTGGAGCAGGAAGGCACCTACCCGCTGCCGGAAGCGCAGCTCGATCGCTTCCTGATGGAAATCGACGTCGATTACCCCGACCGCGACGCCGAACGCCGCATCCTGTTCGAGACCACCGGCGCCGACGAGACCATCGCAAAAGCCGCGATCACCTCGGACGTGCTGGTCACCGCACAGCGGCTGGTCCGCCGGCTGCCGGTCGGCGACAGTGTCGTCGAGGCGATCCTGACCCTGGTGCGCTCGGCGCGTCCGGGACCGGATGCCGGCGACGTCAGCAAGCTGATCGCCTGGGGTCCCGGCCCGCGCGCCAGCCAATCCCTGATGCTCGCGGTGCGCGCCAAGGCGCTGCTCGACGGCCGCCTTGCGCCGTCGATCGACGACGTGCTGGATCTGGCCGAGCCGATCCTCAAGCACCGCATGGCGCTGACCTTCACGGCCCGCGCCGAAGGCCGCACGATTCCCGACGTGATCCGTCAACTCAAATCGCGGATCGGTTGATGGCGGCATTGCCGGACCACGCCACGCAGGAGATCCTCGCAGTCCGCCGCGCCGATGGTGAAAGCCGTTCGCTTGCGGCGTCATTGCCGCGACTCGTGCTGGAAGCCCGGCGCATCTCTGCCACCGTGATCCACGGCCTGCACGGCCGTCGCCGCGCCGGCCACGGCGAGAGCTTCTGGCAGTACCGTCGCTTCGTCTCTGGCGAGCCTTCGCAGAATGTCGACTGGCGGCGCTCGGCGCGCGACGACCATCTTTATGTCCGCGAGCAGGAATGGGAGGCCGCGCACACCGTGTGGCTGTGGCCGGACCGTTCGCTGTCGATGGCCTTTGCCTCGAAGGGCGTGCTGAACAGCAAGCTGGAGCGCGCGTTGATCGTCACCTTCGCGCTGGCCGAACTCTTGGTCGCCGGCGGCGAACGCGTCGGCGTACCCGGCCTGATCAATCCGACCTCGAGCCGCAACGTCATCGACAAGATGGCCCAAGCGATGCTGCACGACACCGCGACCCGCGACAGCCTGCCGCCGAACTTCGTGCCGGCGGCGCTGGCGGAGATCGTGGTGCTCGGCGATTTCTGGTCGCCTATATCCGACATCAAGACCATGCTGGCCGGCCTGTCGTCGAACGGCGCGCATGGCACGCTGGTGCAGATCGTCGATCCCGCGGAAGAGAGCTTTCCCTATTCCGGCCGCGTCGAATTCATCGAGCCGGAGAGCGGCAATGTGATCACCGCCGGCCGCGCCGAAAAATGGGCGACCGACTACATCGCCCGCGTCGCCGCACATCGCGACGAAATCCGCGCCACGACCGGCAAGCTCGGCTGGCTGTTCTCGACGCATACCACCACGCGCTCTGCCGCCGAGCTGCTGCTGTTCCTGCATAGCGGCATGGCGGTCAACAAGGCAGCCGGCGGCGGCATCATGGTCAAGGCAGGACGATCCGCATGATAGCAGCCCTTCCGCTCGCTTTCGCCGAACCGCTGCTGTTGCTCGGCCTGCTCAGCCTGCCGGTGCTGTGGTGGATGCTGCGGGTGATGCCGCCGCGGCCGCAGCGCGTCGCGTTTCCGCCGACCCGCCTGCTGTTCGAGATCGCGCCGAAGGAAGAAACCCCGTCGCGCTCGCCGTGGTGGCTGACGCTGCTCCGCCTGCTCGCCGCCGCCCTGATCATTTTCGCCGCTGCCGGCCCGATCTGGAATCCGCAGACCGGCACGACCTCCAGCAAGGCGCCGCTGGTGATCCTGCTCGACGACGGCTGGTCGGCCGCCTCCTCCTGGGACGCCCGTATCAAGGCCGCCGACGAACTGATTGCCAATGCCGACAGCGATCGCCGCGGCGTCGCTCTGGTGCCGCTGTCGGAGCCTGCCCGTGACATCACGCTGCTGCCGTCCGGCACCGCACGCGTCGCCTTGCGCCAGTTGTCGCCGAAGCCCTATGCGGTCGAGCGCGTCGAAACGCTGCCGGCGCTGGAGCGTTTCCTGAAGGCCACCGGCGACAGCGAACTGGTGTGGCTGTCCGACGGCGTCGATACCGGACGCGGCACCGAATTCACGCAAGCACTCGGCAAGACCATCGGCGAGCGCGTGCTGACGATCTATGACGGCGGCGCGGTGCCGGCGCATGCGCTGGTCGCGGCGGAAAATGCCGCAGCCAAGATGACCGTGAAGGTGCTGCGCGCGCATGGCGGCGGGCTCGATGCCGGCGTGGTGCGCGGGCTAGACCAGAAGGGCTCACCGATCGGCGAGGCGCCGTTCTCCTTCGCGCTGAACGACCGCGAGACCGAAGCTTCGTTCGACCTGCCGGTGGAATTGCGCAACGACATCGCCCGCCTCGAAATCTCCGGCGAACGCTCGGCCGGCGCGGTGCAACTGCTCGACAAGCGCTGGCGCCGCCGCGCCATCGGCATCGTCTCGGGCGCAACAAGCGACACCGCGCAGCCGTTGCTCGCCTCGACTTTCTACCTCACCCGCGCACTGGCGCCGTTCGCCGATGTCCGGCTCGGCGACCGCGGCGCGCCGCAGCAGGCGATCACGCAATTCCTCGACCAGAAGCTGCCGATGATCGTGCTGGCCGATGTCGGCACGCTGTCGCCTGAAATCCGCGAACGCATTAATGGCTGGATCGATCAGGGCGGCGTTCTCGTGCGCTTTGCCGGACCGCGGCTCGCGCAAGCCGACGACGATCTGGTGCCGGTGAAGCTGCGCCGCGGCGGCCGCAGCCTCGGCGGCAGCCTCACCTGGGAGAAGCCACAGCATCTGGCGTCGTTCACCGCCGACGGGCCGTTCGCCGGCCTGGCTGTGCCCAAGGACATCACCGTCAACCGCCAGGTGCTGGCCGAGCCCGACGCCGCGCTCGCCAACAAGACCTGGGCCTCGCTGGTCGACGGCACGCCGCTGGTCACCGGTGAGCGCCGTGGCAAGGGCATGGTCGCGCTGTTCCATGTCAGCGCCGACATGCGCTGGTCCGACCTGCCTTTGTCCGGCACCTTCGTCGAGATGCTGCGCCGGATCGTCGACATGTCCGGCTACACCTCGACGCCCGGCGCAGGCGTCGCCGGCGAGACCGGCAGCGAGAGCGTGGCGCCATTGCGCACGCTCGATGGCTTCGGTGCGTTCGGCCCGCCGCCTTCGACCGCCAAGCCCTTGCCCGCGGATTTCCGCGACCGCGCCAGCCTCGACCATCCGCCCGGCTTCTACGGCCCCGCCGACGGCCCGCTTGCCGTCAACGCGCTGGCCAGCGCCGACCGCATCGCGCCGCTCGATACGTCAGCGCTGAAGGCGCGCCACGCCAGCTACACATCCGCCGAACCGCACGACCTTCGCGGCATCCTGCTGTCCACCGCATTGCTGCTGTTCCTGATCGACGCGATCATCGTGGCGATGCTCGGCGGTGGCATTGCCGCGCTGCTGCGCCGTCGCACCGTGCCGGCGGCGCTCGCCGTGATGCTGGCGCTGTCGACCGTGATGGGTTCGTATTCGCCGGCACGCGCCGATGCCGCCTCCGACGACTTCGCCATCAAGGCGGTGTCGCAGACGCGGCTGGCCTACGTGATCACAGGCAATGCCGACGTCGATTCCATCGTCAAGGCCGGCATGACCGGCCTGACGCTGTTCCTGGCGCAGCGCACCGCGCTGGAAGCCGGCGAGCCGGTCGGCATCGATCCCGCGCGCGATGAACTCGCCTTCTTCCCGCTGATCTACTGGCCGGTGATTCCGGGCTCCGCCAAGCCGTCGCAGGACGCGCTGAACCGCGTCGACGCCTATATGAAACAAGGCGGCACGGTATTGTTCGACACCCGCGACGCTATCGAGGCGCCGCCCGGACCAAACGGCGAGTCGCAGACGCCGGGGATGCTGACGTTGCGCAACATCCTGTCGTCGCTCGACGTGCCGGAACTCGAGCCGGTGCCGCGCGAGCACGTGCTGACCAAGACGTTCTTCCTGCTGCGCGACTTCCCCGGCCGCTTCAACTCGGGACCTACCTGGGTCGAAACGCTGCCGCGCGACGACGGCGACGACGCCGCCTCCCGCCCGGCGCGCGGCGGCGACGGCGTGTCGCCGATCATCATCACCTCGAACGATCTGGCCGGCGCCTGGGCGCTGCGCCCGGACGGCCAGCCGATGCTGCCGCTGGTGCCCGGCGAACCGCGCCAGCGCGAATTCGCCTTCCGCGCCGGCGTCAACATCGTGATGTACACGCTGACCGGCAACTACAAGGCCGACCAGGTCCACGCGCCCGCGCTGATCGAACGGCTGGGGCAGTGATGATGGCAGGCCACAACACCATCAGCCGTCATTGCGAGGAGCCCTTGCGACGAAGCAATCCAGCCTTCGTTTGTCGCCTTCTGGATTGCCGCGTCGCTTCGCTCCTCGCAATGACGAGGAGCTCTAAATGAACTACGGCATCGCCTTCACGCCGCTCGTGCCCAGCCTCGTGCTGTGGATCGGCCTCGCTGCGATCATCGTCATCGCGGTGCTGCTGCTGGTCGGCCGCGCGCGCGGCACGTTCGTGCGACTGGCGGCGCTGGCGCTGATCCTGCTGGCGCTGGCGAACCCGTCATTCACTCGCGAGGAACGAGAACCGCTGACGTCCGTCGCCGCCGTGGTGATCGACAAGAGCCCGAGCCAGAATTTTGGCGAGCGCAACAAGGAAACCGCCGAAGCGCAGAAGCAACTGATCGACCGCCTGAAGCAGGTCAAGGGGCTTGAGGTCCGCGTCGTCGAGGCCGGACAGGCCGATGGCGAGACCGACGGCACCAAACTGTTCGGCGCGCTGTCCTCTGCCTTGTCCGACGTGCCGACCGACCGCGTCGCCGGCGCCTTCCTGATCACCGACGGCCGCGTCCATGACATTCCGGCAAACATGTCCGCGCTCGGATTCACCGCGCCGGTGCATGCGCTGATCACCGGCCGCAAGGACGAGCGCGACCGCCGCATCGCGATCGTGGCCGCCCCGCGCTTCGGCATCGTCGGGCAGTCGCAAACTGTTACCTACCGGCTCGACGACCAAGGCGTCACCGGCGAGCGCGCCCGCGTCGTCGTGCGCCGCGACGGTGACACCATCAACGAGCGCACGGTGATCTCCGGCCAGACCGTCAGCATCGACATTGATATCAAGCACGCCGGCCCGAATATCGTCGAGATCGAGGCCTCGCCGCTGGAGAACGAACTCACGCTGGTCAATAACCGCGCGGTGGTCGCGATCGACGGCGTGCGCGACAAGTTGCGCGTGCTGCTGGTGTCAGGCGAGCCGCATTCCGGCGAGCGCACCTGGCGCAATCTTCTCAAGTCCGACGCGTCGATCGACCTCGTGCACTTCACCATTCTGCGGCCGCCGGAGAAGCAGGACGGCACGCCGATCAACGAACTGTCGCTGATCGCATTTCCGACCCGCGAGCTGTTCCAGCAGAAGATCAACGAATTCCAGCTGATCATCTTCGACCGCTACGCCCGCCAGGGCGTGCTGCCGATCGCCTATTTCGACAATATCGCGCGCTATGTCCGCAACGGCGGCGCGGTGCTGGTGTCGGCGGGCCCGGACTACGCTTCGAACACAAGCATCTGGCGCACGCCGCTGGACTCGGTGCTGCCGGCCGAGCCGGTGGGGGTCACCGAGAAGCCGTTCTATGCGCACCTGTCGGACGTCGGCAAACGCCATCCGGTGACGCGCGGGCTGGAGGGCGGCGCGACGGAGCCGCCGAAATGGAGCCGCTTCTTCCGCACCGTGGACACCCGCAACACCACCACGCCGCCGGTGATGACCGGCGCCGATGGCAAGCCGCTGCTGCTGCTGTCGCGCTCCGGCGAGGGCCGCGTCGCACTCCTGCTGTCGGATCACATCTGGCTGTGGGCGCGCGGCTATGAAGGCGGCGGCCCGCATCTCGATCTGCTGAGAAGAATGTCGCACTGGCTGATGAAGCAGCCTGACCTCGACGAGGAAGCCCTGAAGCTGCAGAGCGCCGGCAAGGATCTGGTCGTGCAGCGCCAGACCATGGGCGACACGGTGACCCCGGTGACGATCACCTCGCCGTCCGGCAAGACCCGCGAGTTGACACTCAGCGCCGGCGAGCCCGGGCTGTGGCGTGCCTCTACGCCGGCCGACGAGCTCGGCCTGTGGGCCGCCACCGACGGCACGCTGAAGGCGCTGATCAATGTCGGCCCAATCAACCCCAAGGAATTCTCCGAGGTCACCTCGACCACGGAAACGCTGCGCCCGCTGGCGCAGGCCACCGGCGGCGACGCCCGCCGCATCAACGAAGGCTCGGGCGTGGAAGTGCCGCGTATCGTGCCGATCCGCGCTTCCACCATCTTCCGCGGCGACGGCTGGATGGGCGTCCACATGCGCGACGCCAGCGTAGTCCGCGGCGTCGGCGTGCTACCAATCTTCGCCGGGCTGATCGGGCTTCTGCTGCTGCTGGGAGCGTTTGCGGCAACGTGGCTGCGGGAGAGCCGGTAACTCTCGCGCAGGTGTCGTTCCCCGGATGCTGCGCAACGCGTCGCACTTGCGGCGTGGTGCGCTGCTGTTCCGGGGTCCCGGTTGTTTAGGTAGCAACCGGGATCCTAGATCTGCGGAGCAGCGTAAAGAAACGCTGCACCACATCCAGGAAACGACCGAACGTTGCTGCAATCCCACAGCTCGGCGGTTTCGGCATGCCCGGGCGCCCCGACGATCCTCCCCCGTTGACACCCCGCGCCATTCCCGCGATGTTATATTATAACATCGGCTGCGGCGGAGATCGCTTCCCGTCCGATGCAGGGCGTTTTCGGCATGAACTGGTTTCGTAGGCACATCACACAGGGATCCCGGCTGGCGCTGTTCGCGCTGGCGATCCAGATGGTGCTGGCGTTCGGCCATTTCCATGCCGACCGCGCGGTGGCTTCGCCCGGCGGCGCGTCGATCGAACTGGCGCAGCCGCCTGCCGGCCCCGCCCACGACCAGCACCCGGCCGACCAATGCGACATCTGCGCCGTCACGGCGATGGCCGGCACGATGCTGTCAGCGACGCCGCCGGTCCTCGAACTGCCGCCGGCCATGGAATTCCGGCGGATCGCCACACCGGCTGAATTCGTCGATCTCGCCACGCCCGGCGTCGCGTTCCAGCCGCGCGCTCCACCACTCTCCTGACCTTGAAGCTTTGCTGATCGCTGCATTCGCACGGCGATCTTTTCAGGGTTCGATCTGCCCCGCAGATCCCGGTTCGCGCCTCGTTCATCGCGGTAGCGCCGGCATAGTCAGGACACACCATGCCATTCCGTTTCAATCGCGCCGTGCTGCTCGGCGGCTCCGCCATCGCCGGACTCGGCCTGCTCGATGGCGCAGCGCTTGCGCAAAGCGCGGCCCCCACCGAACTGCCCGCCGTCACGGTCAACGCGCCGAGCCCGATCGCGCGCCGCAAGCCCGCCGTGGTGCGTGCGCCCGCCCGCATCGTGCGCGCCGCTCCCGGCCGCAACGCCGGCCAACCGCCCGCCGACACCGCGGCTGCGCCAGCACCACAGCAGGGCGTGCTGCCTGTGGTGACCGACCAGTTCGCTACCGTCACCGTGATCCCGAATGAAGAGATCCGCCGTTCCGGCGCCACCACGCTTGGCGACCTCTTGTTCTCCAAACCGGGCATCACGTCTTCCGGCTACGCGCCCGGCGCGGCGAGCCGGCCGATCATCCGGGGGCTCGACGTCAACCGCGTCGGCATCGTCGAGAACGGCGTCAGTAGCAACGGCGCCTCCGATCTCGGCGAAGATCACTTCGTCCCGGTCGATCCGTTCGCGACCAACCAGGTCGAGGTGATCCGCGGCCCCGCCACCTTGCGCTACGGTTCGCAGTCGATCGGCGGCGTGGTCTCGGCGAGCAACAACCGGATTCCCGATGCGCTGCCGGCCTGCGCCGTGGCGCCGTTCCAGAGCTATGGCCTGCCCGCCAAAGCGCCTTCGATCGGCACGCAGGCGTCGTGCATGAATGCCGAGACGCGGACCTCGATCTCGTCCGGCGATCGCGGCGTCGAGGGCGGCATCCTGCTGGATGCCGCTGGCGGCAATGTCGCGGTTCATGCCGACGTCTACGGCCGCCGCGCCAGTGATTACAACGTGCCGAGCTATCCCTATGCCGCCCCCGGCCAGGCCTTCAACGGCCGCCAGCCGAATTCGTCGATGCAGTCGAGCGGCGCGTCGCTCGGCGGCTCCTGGATCTTCGACGGCGGCTTCATCGGCGCGGCGCTGACGCAGAACGACACCATCTATCATATCCCCGGCAGCGAAGCCGCGGCGGCCGGCACGCGGATCGACGGCCACCAGACCAAGTTCACCACCAAGGGCGAGTACCGCCCGGACGCCGCGGCGATCGAGGCCATCCGGTTCTGGGCGGGGATCACCGACTATCGCCACAGCGAGATCGGACTCGCCGATCCCAATGATCCGACGACGGACGGCGTGCGCCAGCGCTTCACCAACAAGGAACAGGAAGGCCGCATCGAACTGCAGATGATGCCGTTCAACGCCCGCTTCGCCACGGTGACCACCGCGTTCGGCGTGCAGGCCAGCCATCAGGAACTGACGGCGCCGAGCCCCGACGACCCGACCAGTCCGCTGAACGGATTGTGGGATCCCAACAAGAACACCAAGGTGGCGGGCTATGTGTTCAACGAGCTGAAGTTCACCGAGACCACCAAGGCGCAGGTCGCCGGCCGCATCGAGCACGTCAACCTCACCGGCACGACGCCGAGCGTCATTCCGGACACGTTCGACCTCGCAGCCGATCCCGGCGCTATCGGCGCGGCCACCGGGCGCG
This sequence comes from Tardiphaga sp., assembly GCF_028290495.1. Lineage (GTDB taxonomy): Bacteria > Pseudomonadota > Alphaproteobacteria > Rhizobiales > Xanthobacteraceae > Tardiphaga. Next base: position 36,021 of record NZ_JAQGJT010000025.1, on the reverse strand, counting down.
ACCTGTCGTTCACGCCGAAGAGTTTCAGCCTCGGCCTGATCCAGGCGCTGCCGTGGAATCTTTCGGCCAGCGTCACCGGGCAATATGTCGAGCGCGCGCCGAAGGCCGCCGAACTGTTTTCGCGCGGCGGTCATGATGCGACGACGACGTTCGACATCGGCAATCCCGATCTCGGCATCGAGACCGCCAGGTCGGTGGAAGTCGGCTTGCGCCGCGCCACCGGGCCGTTCCGCTTCGAACTGACCGGCTACTACACCCAGTTCAACGGCTTCATCTATCGTCGCCTCACCGGCAACACCTGCGGCGATGGCGTCTGCGTCGCCGGTCCCGGCCTGGAGCTGAACCAGGCGATCTACTCGCAGCGCGACGCCACCTTCCGCGGCGGTGAATTCCAGAGCCAGCTCGATGTCGCGCAGATCTACGGCGGCACCTGGGGCATCGAGGCCCAGGCCGACATCGTGCGCGCGACCTTTGCGGACGGCAGCAACGTGCCGCGAATCCCGCCGGTACGCGCCGGCGGCGGACTGTTCTGGCGCGATGCCAACTGGTTGACCCGCATCAACCTGCTGCACGCCTTTGCGCAAAACGATGTCGCCGTGATCGCGGAGACGCCGACCGATGGCTACAATCTGCTGAAGGCGGAAGTGAGCTACAATACGAAACTCGATCCGCGGATCTATGGCGCGAAGGAGATGACCGTGGGGCTGGTCGGCAACAACCTGCTCAACGAGAACATCCGCAACGCCTCGTCCTACAACAAGAACGACGTGCTGATGCCCGGGCTGAATGTGCGGGCGTTTGCGAATTTGAAGTTCTGAACACTTCTGTCGTTCCGGGATGCAGCAGACGGCGAAGCCGGCTGGTGCAGGCCCGGAACCTCGAGATGTTCATCGTCACGCCTCCAGGTTCCGGGTTCGCTCGCGCTGGTGCGCTCGCGCCCCGGAATGACGGAGAGTTACTTCCCCGCGTCCCAGTCCGGCCGGATCGCGCCGGCGATTCCGTCGGCGGCGCCATCGACGAGCTCCAGCACCAGAAGGCGCTTCTTGTCAACCGGGCCGGGCATCGTCACCGAACCCGGCGGGATCAGCTTGAAACCGACCCGGCTGTAATAGGGCTCGTCGCCGACCAGCACGATCAGCCGGTGGCCGGCCTTGCGGGCGTCGCCGATGGCGCGATCGAGCAGCGCGCGGCCGACGCCGCGGCTGCGGAACGGCGGCTCCACCGTCAGCGGGCCGAGCAGCAGCGCCCGCGTCTGGCCCACACAGATCGGCAATTGCCTGACAGAGCCGACCAGCAACGTGCCGATCCGTGCCGTGAAGGACAGTGCCGGCAGGTGGCCGACCTGCTCGCGCAAGCGGTAGGCTGACAGCACGTAGCGGCCGGGCCCGAAGGTACGGGCATGAAGACGCTCGATGATCTGGGCGTCGTTGGCGTTTTCCGCCAGGATGGTAAGGGAGAGATCGGTCATGTCGGGGGGCGGGATAGCATTTGGCGACGCCCCGGTCCATCGCGGGCGCAAGCAACAGGATCAGTCCCGCCAGGTGGCGCCCACCGGCCGGCCGCCCAGCACCTCGGCGATCCGCAGCCTGGTGCCTTCCGTGGTGTCCCCGGGCAGCGCATCCACGGCAAAGAAGCCGGTTTCGGCGATCTCGCGGTTCGGCTCCGGCATCCGGTCCTGCCGAAACGCCCGGACGACGTAGACCGCGACGTGGTCGCGCACCGAGACATGGCTGTTGAAATAGACGCCGAGCAACACCGGGGAGCCCAGCACCTCGATGCGGCCCTCCTCCATCAGTTCGCGAACGAGTGCCTCGCTGAAACTCTGGCCGACCTCGACGCCGCCGCCCGGCAGGTACCAGCCGGAGACATAGGTATGCCTGACCAGAAACACGCGGTGATCGGCATCCAGCACCACCGCACGAACGCCGAGCGTCATGCCGCGGGCAAAGCGGAAATACAGGTGGAAGATTTTTCGCAGATACGGCTCGAGCCGCTGCCGCAGGGTCGGGTCGGTCATCGCGGCGGGCGTCCTGGTCTGGCTGACGGCTGGTCCTTGCGTAACATCCGCCACCTTGCCAAACCATTGCAGGATTTCACAGGGTGCATGACCGATGACCACGTTTACGCTCGCGCACCTGTCGGACGCGCATGTCCCGCCGCTGCCGCAGCCTGATCTGGCCGAACTGCTCGGCAAGCGGATACTCGGCTATCTCAACTGGACCCGCAACCGGCACCGCATCCACCAAAGCACCGTGCTCGATGCCCTCGTTGCCGACCTCAAGGGGCAGCGGCCGGACCACATCGCCGTCACCGGCGACCTCGTCAACCTCGCTTTGGCCGCGGAATTCGCGCCCGCCCGGGCCTGGCTCGAGAGCGTCGGGACGCCGGATCACGTCAGCCTCGTGCCGGGCAATCACGACGCCTACACCAACGACGCCGTGCCGCGCTTTGCCAGGACGTTCGGCGATTACATGCGCGGCGACCACGGCGCCCCGGGCTTCCCCTATCTGCAACGCAGGGGACCGCTGGCGCTGATCGGCCTCTCCACCGCGGTGCCGACCGCGCCCTTCATGGCGACAGGCACGCTCGGCAAGGCGCAGCTCGACGCGCTCGACCGGATGCTGGGCGATTTGTCGGCTGCACAGCTTTGTCGCGTGCTGCTGATCCACCATCCGCTACGTTCCAAACACAAATACAAACGCCTGACCGATTCCGAGGCTTTGCAGATCGTGCTGAAGCGCCATGGCGTCGAGCTGATCCTGCACGGCCACGACCATATCCATTCGACGATGTGGTTCGAGGGGCCGAGCGGCCGCATTCCTGCGATCGGCGTGCCGTCGGCATCGTCAATCGCCGACGGGCATCGGCCGGCGGCGGCGTACAATCTGTTTGCGATCGAACGCGCGGGCGATCGGTGGCACTGCGCGCAGACGGTGCGCGGGTTTGGCGACGGGACTGGGATACACGAGTTGCAAAAGGCCGTACTGATATAGCGACTGTCATTCCGGGATGCGTTTCAGTCGGCGCAGCCGACGGAAGCGCATCCCGGAATGACAGTGACGCAACTCAATATCCCAGCGCCGCCACGACCAGCGCTACGCCGAACAGCGCCAGCGCGCCGACGGCCATGCCCAGGACAAATGCCGGAAACCGGCGCCGCGGCTTGCTGACGACCGCTGACGGCGCCGACACCAATGCGTGTTCGCGCTCGATCAAACGGCGCGCAACGTAGTCGATCACGGCCTTCACGATGACAGGGACGTCGTGCGATTCCGCGAGCACCACGCGGCCGGAGCGGGTGTCCTGCACGAAACGGTAGATGCGCTTGTCGCGGCCCATCGCGACATGGGCGACCATGTCGATCCACAGCCGCGGCGTTTCGCCCTGGCTGATGCCGCGGTCGAACAGATCAACCTGCGGCGGAATTTCGTCGAACAGAGAATCCAGCGCGTCGTTGAGAATCTCCAGCCGCGCCACCTCGGCGTCGCGCAACTCGACCACCACGGCGCTGCGGTCCGCCGCCTCGATCCGCGCACGACGCAGCGCATCGCGCAGCCGCATCGGCCTTTCTTCGGGTTGGATTCCGCGGGGTGGCACGTCCGACATACTCCCGGCTCTGTGACGCCATTCTCATCGAAATTAACCTATCAGTAACCATGGGTCCGGAAAAGGCCGTTTGTTTCCAGACACTTCTGCCCGACCACGCAACAACAGCCCCACCCGGTTGCCCGGATGAGGCCGCTGAAGTCCCTGGACGACGCTCTAGACTTGGTTATCCAGACTTTGTTTCCAGACTTGGCTTCCAGACTTAGGCCGTCAGGCCATCGCGCGCTGCGGTTCCTCGACGATCGAGAACCGCACGCCGGCGCGATGCCGGTTTTCCTCGGAGACGCTCTTCCAGGCGTCTTCCGCTTCCTGCCGGGTCTTGAACGGACCCTGCACCTGCGCCGAACCTTCGACCAGCTTGTGGAAGTTCATCGAACCGAACTCGCCGCCGATCACCCAAAAATTGCTGCCTGACATGATAGCCTCCTGTTGTTGCGGTTAGCCGAACTGGTTCATCGTGTTGTGCGCGCCGCCGGCCTTCAGAGCGGCCTCACCGGCGAAGTATTCCTTGTGATCATCGCCGATGTCGGAGCCGGCCATGTTCTGATGCTTCGCGCAGGCGATGCCCTGACGGATTTCCTGACGCTGCACATTCTTCACGTAGCCCAGCATGCCCTGCTCGCCGAAATACGCCTTTGCGAGATTGTCCGTCGAAAGCGCTGCCGTGTGATAGGTCGGCAACGTGATCAGATGATGGAAGATGCCGGCGCGCTTGGCTGAATCAGCCTGGAACGTGCGGATGAGCTCGTCGGCTTCGATCGCCAGCGGCGTGCCGTCGTACTCCACCTTCATCAGCTCGGCACGGTTGTACTTGCTGACATCCTTGCCGGCTTCCTTCATCGCATCGTAAACCTGCCAACGGAAATTGAGCGTCCAGTTGAACGACGGCGAATTGTTGTAGGCCAGCTTCGCGTTCGGGATCACCTCGCGGACACGATCGACCATCTTGGCGATCTGCTCGATATTAGGCTTCTCGGTCTCGATCCACAGCAGGTCAGCGCCGTTCTGCAGCGAGGTGATGCTGTCGAGCACGCAGCGGTCTTCACCCGTTCCGGCGCGGAACTGGTAGAGATTGCTGGGCAAGCGCTTGGGACGCAGCATCTTGCCGCCACGGTTGATGATGACGTCGCCGTTGCGGGCGTTCTCGGCCGTGATCTCTTCACAGTCGAGGAAGCTGTTGTACTGGTCGCCGAGATCGCCGGGCTTGTGGCTGACAGCGATCTGCTGCGTGAGGCCTGCGCCGAGCGAGTCCGTGCGGGTCACGATGATGCCGTCCTCGACGCCCATTTCCAGGAACGCGTGGCGGCAGGCACGGATCTTCGCGAGGAAGCCTTCGTGCGGCACGGTGACCTTGCCGTCCTGATGGCCGCACTGCTTCTCATCCGAGACCTGATTTTCGATCTGCAGGGCGCACGCGCCTGCTTCGATCATCTTCTTGGCGAGCAGATAGGTCGCTTCGGCATTGCCGAAGCCGGCATCGATGTCGGCGATGACAGGCACGACGTGGGTCTGGAAGTTGTCGATCTTCTCGATCATCGCCTCTTCCGTCGCCTTGTCGCCGGCCTTGCGCGCGGCGTCGAGGTTGCGGAAGATGTCGTTGAGCTCGCGGGAATCCGCCTGACGCAGGAAGGTGTAGAGCTCTTCAATCAGCGCCGGCACCGAGGTCTTCTCGTGCATCGACTGGTCCGGCAGCGGGCCGAATTCCGAACGCAGCGCAGCGATCATCCAGCCCGACAGGTAGAGATAGGTGCGATCGGTGGTGCCGAAATGCTTCTTCACCGAGATCATCTTCTGCTGGGCGATAAAGCCGTGCCAGCAGCCGAGCGACTGGGTGTACTTGGTGGGATCGGCATCATAGGCGGCCATATCGGCGCGCATCAGCGACGCGGTGTAGCGCGCGATATCGAGGCCGGTCTTGAAGCGGTTCTGCAGGCGCATGCGGGCCACGGCTTCGGCGTTGACGCCGTTCCAGGTGTCCTTGTCCTTGAGCAGCGCTTCGGCCGCCTTGATTTCGCTCTGATAGGAAGCTGGCCCCTGGATGGCCAGATCGCTGATCCCACGTGGCTGGAAGTTCATGTCCCTGATCCCTTCGATGACGAAAAATCCGCAACTCTTATCTTCGACATCGTTTCGACATTCGTGACAGATCGTTGCGTAACGTACCGAAAGCTAAACGCCATAAAGCCGATTTCGTCCAGATGTCTTGTGTTTTAATGGTGATGCAATGTAACATCACGACTTGTAACAAATGTCATTTTGTAAAAATTGTCACAAACAGGTATCGGGCGATGGCTGGCGACTCCGCAAAAAAACTGTTCGTCGGCCCCCGTTTCCGGCGGATTCGCCAGCAACTCGGCCTGTCGCAGACCCAGATCGCCGAGGGGCTGGGCATCTCGCCGAGCTACATCAACCTGATCGAGCGCAACCAGCGCCCGGTGACCGCGCAGCTCCTGATGCGGCTGGCGCAGACCTACGACCTCGATTTGCGCGACCTCGCCACCGCCGACGAGGACCGCTTTTTCGCCGAACTGAACGAGATTTTCTCCGACCCGCTATTCCGGCAGATCGACCTGCCGAAGCAGGAGCTGCGCGACCTCGCCGAACTCTGCCCCGGCGTGACGCATGCGCTGCAGCGGCTGTATGCCGCCTATGCCGAAGCCCGGCGCGGCGAAACGCTGGTGGCGGCGCAGTTCGCCGACCGCAACGAGGGCGGCCATTACGAGGCCAACCCGATTGAGCGCGTTCGGGACCTGATCGAGGCCAACCGCAACTATTTCCCCGAACTCGAGCAGGCCGCGGAAGCGCTGCGCGACGAGATCAACGTGACGGCGCAGGATCTCCACTCCGCGCTTGCGACGCGGCTGCGCGAGCGGCACTCGGTCGTCACCCGCATCATGCCGGTCGACGTGATGCGCGAGACGCTGCGCCGTTTCGACCGGCATCGCCGGCAGCTATTGATCTCCGAACTGGTCGATGGCCCCGGCCGCGCCTTCCAGCTCGCATTCCAGATCGGCCTGTCCGAATGCAGCAGCCATTTCGAGGCCATCGTCGGCCGCGCCGGCCCGCTCGACGATACGCCACGGCGGCTGTACCGCATCACGCTGGCGAACTACTTCGCCGCCGCGGTGCTGATGCCTTACGCAGCGTTCCATGGCGCTGCGGAAGCACTGAGCTACGATCTGCAGGTGCTCGGCCAGCGCTTCAATGTCGGCTTCGAGCAGGTCTGCCACCGCCTCACCACGCTGCAACGCCCGACCGCACGCGGCGTGCCGTTCTTCATGCTGCGCGTGGATAACGCCGGCAACGTTTCGAAGCGATTCTCGTCGGGCACTTTCCCGTTCTCGAAATTCGGCGGCACCTGCCCGTTGTGGAATGTGCACTCCACCTTCGACACGCCGGACCGCCTGTTGAAGCAGGTGATCGAACTGCCCGACGCCAGCCGCTATTTCTCGATCGCGCAGATGGTGCGCCGGCCGCCCGCGCCGCACGGCCAGCCGCAGCCGCGCTTCGCCATCGGGCTGGGCTGCGAAATCCGGCACGCCTCCAAGCTGGTCTATGCGTCCGGGATGGATCTGGAAAAAACCGAAGGCACCCCGATCGGCGTCAACTGCCGGCTCTGCGAACGCGAAAACTGCAGCCAGCGCGCCGAGCCGCCGATCACCCGGACGCTGATACTGGATGAGAACACGCGGCGGGTATCGAGCTTTGCGTTCAGCAATGCGCGGGAGTTGTAGGACGCCGATAGTAATGGCTCGTCATTGCGAGCGAAGCGAAGCAATCCAGAAAGCCACAAGCTCTGCAAGACTGGATTGCTTCTTCGCAAGGGCTCCTCGCAATGACGGAGCGAGACGTGGCGACGACGCGAAAGTCGAAACGCCGTCATGGCCGGGCTTGTCCCGGCCATCCACGTCTGTATTCCTTGGGCATTGAGAACGTGGATGCCCGGCACGAGGCCGGGCATGACGGGGGAGAGGCCGGTGCTTATGCTGCGAATGACCTTGCGGATGCGAGCCATCATTTCTGTTGCGGCGATCGCGATAGCCGACCTTGCTTCGCCCGCATCCGCGCAGTTCGCACCACCCGTTCAGGTCCGACCGGTAGCGGCCTCCACGACGGCCAGACCCGTCACAGCAACCAGCCTCCGCGGCGCCACCTGCCACGGCGGGCAGAGTTTTGACCAGTTCCTTGCCGGGCTGAAGCAGCAAGCCTCCGCTGCCGGGGTGTCGTCGCGCGCCATCGCCGCGGCGACGCCGTGGCTGGTCTACGACCCCAGGATCGTCAACCGCGACAGGGGCCAGCGGGTGTTCGGCCAGCCGTTCACCGAATTCTCGCGCCGGATGGCGGCGGACTACCGGATGCAGAACGGGCAACTCAAGATCAAACAGCATGCGGCGGCGTTCGCGCGCGCCGAGAAAGAATTCGGCGTACCGCCTGCGGTGATCGCGGCATTCTGGGCGCTGGAGAGCGATTTCGGCGCGCAGATGGGCAACCTGTCGACGCTGCCCTCGCTGGTGTCGCTGGCCTATGACTGCCGGCGCTCGAAGATGTTTCAGGACGAGACCATTGCCGCATTGAAGATCATCGATCGCGGCGATCTCGCGCCCGCCGAGATGATCGGTTCGTGGGCCGGCGAACTCGGCCAGACGCAATTTCTGCCGACGCATTACTACAATTACGCCGTGGACTATGACGGCGACGGCCACCGCAACCTGCTGCGATCAGCCGATGACGTGATCGGCTCGACCGCGAACTACATTGCCAACGGATTGAAATGGCGGCGCGGCGAGCCGTGGCTGCAGGAAGTGCGCGTCTCCGCCAATGTTCCGTCTAGTTTTCCTTGGGACCAGGCCGACCTCACTGTCCAGTTGCCGCGCGCGAAATGGGCGCAATACGGCGTGACCTACCCGGACGGCAGGCCGCTACCGAACGACAATATGCCGACGTCACTGCTGCTGCCGATGGGGCGCTTTGGCCCGGCGTTTCTCGCTTACGCCAATTTCGCCGCCTACACGGAATGGAACAACTCGCTGATCTATTCCACCACCGCCGGCTATCTCGCTACCCGCATTGCCGGTGCGCCGCGGATGCGGCTGCCGGTGACGCCGATCCCGCAACTGCCGTTCAACGAATTGAAAGAGATGCAGCAACTCCTGGTCCGCGCCGGCTTCAACGTCGGCAAGGTGGACGGCATCATGGGCCAGCAGAGCCGCACCGCGGTGAAGGCGATGCAGGTCAAATACGGCCTGCCGGCTGATTCCTGGCCGACCGCCGAATTACTGGCGCGGCTGCGCGGCGGCTGAGCTGTGAAATAAAAACCGCGCCGCGGTTGTTCCCGGCGGACGGCTCCCTAAGTCCATGCAGCAGCATCTTTCTATTTGCCGGCGCTGCACGGCGTAAATTCACTGAAAAAGAGCGCCACATGTCATTCTACGACTCCGCCGTGCCGGCCTATCTGCAGATGCTGGTCAGCCTGTCCGCCAACCTGAAGAAGGCCGAGGCCTACGCCGCGACCCGGAAGATCGAGCCGGCCACCCTGCTCGACGCACGGCTGTTTCCCGACATGCTGCCGCTGCGCAGGCAGATCCAGCTGGCCTGCGATTTCGCCACCAAGGGCGTTGCGCGCCTGACCGGCAGTGAGGTGCCGTCGACACCCGACGTCGAAACGACGTTTGACGAACTGCAGACGCGAATTGCCAGGACCATCGATTACCTCAAGGCTTACAAGCCTGCGCAGTTCGACGGCGGCGAGACACGTGAGGTCACCTTCCCCACCGGCCCCGGCCAAACGACCACGCTGTCGGGCCAGCAATTCCTCTCCAGCTTCTCGCTGCCGAGCTTCTATTTCCACATCACCACCGCGCACGGCATCCTGCGCATGAGCGGCGTCGAAATCGGCAAGCGCGATTTTCTCGGCGCGAACTGAGCGGCCGACAACGGTGCGTTTCGGCCGCCTGGTGCGCGGCCGAAAGCATTTTTATCCCGATCATCCTGCGATCGCGGTGCATTTCATCTGTTCGTGAATGCAGCCATGCCAGCCATTGCCAAGGCGCGCGCGAATGCACACTTCAAGCGTATTGGTCATTTCCCGGAAAAATCAAAATGAGCACGTCCAAACTTTTCGAACCCTACAAGCTTGGCCCGATCACCCTGTCGAACCGCACCGTGATGGCGCCGCTGACGCGCAACCGCGCGATCGCAGGCCTGGTGCCCAATCCGCTCGCCGTCGAATATTACGCCCAGCGCGCCTCTGCGGGTCTGCTGATTACCGAAGCGAGCCAGATCTCGCAGCAGGGCCAGGGCTATCAGGACACCCCCGGCATCTACAGCAAGGAACAGATCGGCGGCTGGAAGAAAGTAACCGATGCCGTGCATGCCAAGGGCGGCCACATCTTCATCCAGCTCTGGCACGTCGGGCGCATCTCGCACACCGACCTGCAGCCGAACAACGGCAAGCCGGTCGCGCCATCCGCGATCCGCGCCAAGGGCAAGACCTACGTCAACAACACCTTCACTGAAACATCCGAGCCGCGCGCGCTGGAGCTTTCCGAGATTCCCGAACTGATCGAGGATTACCGGGTTGCCGCGAAGAACGCGATCGAAGCCGGCTTCGACGGCGTCGAAATCCACGCCGCCAACGGTTACCTGCTGGAACAGTTCGCGCGCGACTCGACCAACAAGCGCACCGACGAATATGGCGGCTCGATCGAGAATCGCGCGCGCTTGATGCTCGAAGTCACCAAAGCCGTCGTGAAGGAAATCGGTGCCGACAGAACCGGCATCCGCATCTCGCCGGTGACGCCTGCCAATGACGCCGCCATCGACAGCGATCCGCAAAAACTGTTCGACTACATCGTCGACGGTCTGAGCGCGGAGAAGCTTGTCTATCTGCACGTCGTCGAGGGCGCCACCGGCGGCCCGCGCGACAACGCGCCGTTCGACTACGCCAGCCTGCGCAAGCGCTTCAAGGGCGCCTATATCGGCAACAACGCCTACGACCTCGCGCTCGCCGAGAAGGTGCTGGCGGCCGGTGAGGCCGACCTGATCGCCTTCGGCAAGCCGTTCATCTCGAACCCCGATCTGGTCGAACGCCTGAAGACCGGCTCGGCGCTCAACAAGCCCGACCAGGCGACCTTCTACGGCGGCGGCGCCAAGGGCTACACCGACTATCCGACGCTGGCTGAAGCCAGGCAGGCGGCGGAGTAAACCAAAGCTCCGTGTCATTCCGGGATGCGCGTCTTCACGCGCAGACCCGGAAACCCGAAGTAATTCATCTCGAGATTCCGGGTTCGCGCGCAAGCTGCGCGCGCCCGGAGCGACAAAACAAAAAGGCCGGGAGCGATCCCCCAGCCACTAGTTTAAATGTGGAATTTTAACTCCCCCTCATCGGCCCCCTTATTCCATAAGAAGTTGCGGGTGCCGACCACGCCGGAAATATCTGCGCATCGGATTGGCCAAGGGAGCTATCCGGTTCGAGAAAGTTTTATATTTCAGCCAGGTCGTAGACTGATAAGCGCGGAGCTACAGCCGCATTGAGCTCAGGCGCCAAGCGCGCGAATGGGCCGCGCCGGGTTGCCTCCGACAAGAGTGTTTGGGGGCACGTCCTTCGTAACCACCGAGCCTGCAGCAACGACCGAGTTTTCGCCGATGGTCACTCCTCCGATGATCGTCGCCCCGGCTGCGATCCAGACGTTCCTCCCAATCACTATGGGCTTCCCTATCGTAACCGACCGCCGCTGCGAGGGTTCGAGCGGATGGCCTGACGTGATGATGCTCACATTCGGTCCGATCATCACGTCGTCGGCTATATCGACGCCACCGAGGTCATAGAGCGTGCAGTTCTGATTAATGAAGACGCGATGCCCGATGCGAACTTCGTTCCCCCCTGTCGCGTAGAATGGGGGGATCAGTATAAAGCTGTCGTCTACCTTCTTGCCGATAAGCTCGCTGAAAAGAAGCCGGACTTCGTCCACGTCATGGAATGTCAGGCGATTGAGCTTGGCCGTGATCGCCATTGCTCGCCTGGTTTCCGCGACCATCGCCGCGGATTCTGGCGTCCGCCTGTGAACAATCCTGACGCCACCCTGATGCGACATTTATCGCTTTTCCTTGCGTAACTGCATCGGTTCGGCCCGATGCTCGCTTGGAAATCTACATGGCCGGATCACCGCTTTCCATCATTCCCAGTTAACAGGTCCACAGCCTGGATTGCCGGGCTGCGGTGATGAAGCGGGCATCTCGCCAGCGGCAAAAACTCCGTGGAATCGCCGTTTGGCGATTCCACATTTAAGCCAGTGGCCGGGAGCGATCCCGGTCGTTTTTATTTTTTGACTTGCGAAGGCCGCTTGCTTCCCTCATCCCGCTTCCGGGAAAAGATGAAGCAAGTCGCGGCCGTCAAATCTCCAACAGGCCAGCGTCGCCGTTCTGATCGGCAAAAGCCAGCAGCGTGCCCCTGGCGTTCCAGCCGAGCGCCGTCACCGGCTCGCCCTTGTTGGCGCGCACCAGAATCTCGGCGCCGTCGGTCAGCCGCACCATCAGGATGGTGCCGTTGCTGTAGCCGCAGGCGAGAATTTCCTGCTTCGGATGGCAGGCGACCATCGTCACCTTGGCCTTGAGCGGCGCCAGCATGCCGGGCTCCTTGCCCATCGGACCGTCCTTGCTGCCGAACGGCCAGACGATCACGCTGTCGGCGCCGGAGGTCGCCAGCGCCTTGCCGCCGGTGGTCCAGGATATCGAGCGCACGCGCGCCGGATAGCCGGTCATCCGCATGTGCTTGCTATCCGACAGCCGCCAGCCGTGCAGCGCCGGCTCGTGCATCGCGGTAACGAGGAACTTGTTGTCCGGACTGAAGGTGACGCCGAGATGCGAGCCGGCCCATTCCAGAATTTCGGGCTTCGCCGCCATGTTGGGAAACCACAGCGTCACGCCGTTGTAGTGCGCGATGCCGATCCGCAGGCCCTTCGGCGCAAACGCCACGCCGCCGACGGTCGAGGGCACGTCGAGCGATTTCACTTCGCCCTTGGGGCTGCGCACGAACGCCGTCTTGCCGGCCGACCACGCCACCGCGCCGTCGGGATGCACGGCGACATTGTCGATCCAGCGGCGCTTGGCGTCGGTGGCGAGCACCGTGACATCGCCGTTGCGATTCAGCTCGACCAGCTTGCCGTCGTCGCCGCCTATCAGCAGCCGCAGGTCATCGGCCGCGGTGCACAGAATGCCACCGCCATGCACGGCGACAACGCTCCGGCCGATCTCATCGACCAGCACGACATTTTCCTCGGCGCAGACGAACGCGGCCTTGTCGCCGAGAAAATGCACGGCGACAACCGCCGCGCCAATCGTCACGGGACGCACGCGGTCGGTAACCGAGACGATGGATTCCTGCTCCTGCAGGGGGTTGAAGTCCGACATCAGGCGGGAATGCAGTTGGCGAAGCCGTCGCGGATCGCCTGCTCCGGCAGATCGCGACCGATGAAGACGAGACGGCTCTCGCGCTTCTCGCCATCCTTCCAGGCGCGCTGGTGATCGCCTTCCAGCATCATGTGCACGCCCTGGAACACGTAGCGGTCATCGTCGCCGTGGAACGACAGGATGCCCTTGGAGCGCAGGATCTTGGCGCCTTCTGCGGCGACGAGCCCCTGCAGCCAAGGCATGAAAGTCGAGGCGTCGAGCGCCTTGTCGGTGCGCAGCGACAGCGATTGCATGTCCTCGTCGTGATAGTGCTTCACGCCGCCGTGGCCGTGATCATGGCCGTGGTGATGATGGTCATGACCGTGGTCGTGATGATCGTGGTCGTGACCATCGCCGGCATTGAGGAATTCCGGCTCGATCTCCAGAATACGCTCAAGATCGAAGGCGCCCTGCTCCAGCACATCGGACAATTTGACCTGCGCGCGCTCGGTGCGGTGCAGCTTCGCATAGGGATTGATGGCGCGGATGCGGGCTTCGACTTCGGCCAGTTCGGGCTTCGATACCAGATCGATCTTGTTGAGCACGATCACGTCGGCGAAAGCGATCTGGTTCTTGGCTTCCGGCGCGTCCTTGAGCCGCTCGCTCAGCCACTTGGCGTCGGCCACCGTCACCACCGCGTCGAGGCGGGTGTGCAACTGCACGTCTTCATCGACGAAGAAGGTCTGCGCCACGGGGGCTGGATCGGCGAGGCCGGTGGTCTCCAGAATGATGGCGTCGAACTTACCCTTGCGCTTCATCAGGCCGTCGAGAATGCGCACCAGATCGCCGCGCACGGTGCAGCAGACGCAGCCGTTGTTCATCTCGAAGACTTCTTCGTCGGCGCCGATGATCAGGTCATTGTCGATGCCGATCTCGCCGAATTCGTTGACGATCACGGCGTATTTCTTGCCGTGGTTCTCCGACAGGATGCGGTTCAGGAGCGTGGTCTTGCCGGCGCCGAGATAGCCGGTCAGCACGGTCACGGGAATTTTGGCGGCAGTCGCTTCAGACATGGTCACTCCGGCATTGTATCGGGCGGGGTATTGGCAGCGCGCCGGCGGCAGGGGTGCCCCCGCGCTGGTTAATTCAGCGCGCTCGTCAGCGTCTTTATATTGTGCCTGACCATGTCAATGTAAGTGGGGGCGTCGCCGTTTTCCGCCGTCAGGCTGTCCGAATACAGCGTTCCGCCGATCTTCGCCCCGGTCTCGGCGCTGATCCGGCGCATCAGGCGGGGGTCGCTGATGTTTTCGAGGAAAACCGCGGGAATCTTGGCTGCCTTGATCTGGCTGATGATCGCCGCGAGATCCCGCGCACTGGGTTCGGAATCGGTCGAGACGCCCTGCGGCGCAACAAAACCGATGCCATAGGCATCGGCGAAATACCCGAAGGCATCGTGGGTCGAGATCACCTGGCGACGTCCTTCGGGGATCGAGGCCACCGCGGCCCGCACCTCGCCGTCGAGCGCGTCCAGCTTCGCCAGATAGGCCGTCGCATTGGCCTTGTAGGTCGCAGCCCCTGCCGGATCGACCGCGACCAGCGCCTCGCGGATATTGCTGACATAGGCCTTGGCATTGACCACCGACTGCCAGCCATGCGGATCGGTGCGGGTGCCCAAAATGCGCTCCGCGATGCCGTCGGAGGCCATGACGATCACCGCCTGTCCGCCGGAGGACTTCACCAGCCGCGGCAGCCAGCCCTCGAAGCCGAGCCCGTTGACCACGACGAGCTTCGCATCGGTGATCTTTTTGGCGTCCTGCGGCGACGGCGTATAGACGTGCGCGTCGCCGTTGGGGCCGACCAGTGTGGTGATGCTGACGCGATCCCCGCCGACGTTTTTGACGAGATCACCGAGGATCGAGAAACTGGCGACGACATCGATCCTGTCCTGCGCAAACGACGCGGCCGCCGACGCGAACAACAGCGCCACCGCATAGACCATCGAATAGCCTATACGCCGCATGATCGCTCCTACGCTTCCAGATGCCGGCCGGGAAACAACTGCCGCACCAGTCCGCTGACACGGCCAAACAGAACTGAAATCACATACAGCGCGGCTGCCACCAGAATGACCGCCGGGCCCGACGGCACCTTGGTCTGAAACGACAGTACCAGGCCGAGATAGCCCGACAGCATGGCGCTGGCGACCGCGATCACCATCATGCCGGTGATGTCGCGCGACCAGAACCGCGCGATGCCGGCCGGCAGCACCATCAGCCCCACCGCCAGCAGCGTGCCGAGCGCATGGAAGCCGTTGACGAGATTGATGACGACCAGCGCCAGAAACGCCAGATGCGCTGGCGCACCGGCCCGCGACACCGTGCGCAGGAACACCGGATCGACGCATTCAATCACCAGCGGGCGATAGATCACCGCCATCACCAGCAGCGTGATGGTGGCGTTGAAGGCGATCACCAGCAGCGTCTGGTCGTCCATCGCCAGAATATTGCCGAACAGCACGTGCAGCAGGTCGATGTTGGTGCCGTTCATGGAAACGATGGTGACGCCGAGCGCCAGCGAGACCAGATAGAAGGCCGCGAGCGAAGCATCCTCCTTGATCTCGGTCACGCGCGAGACGAGGCCCGCGAGTAGCGCCACCGAGAAGCCGGCAATCAGCCCGCCAAAGGTCATCGCGAACAGGTTGAGCCCGGAGAACAGGAAGCCGACAGCGGCGCCCGGCAGGATTGCATGCGCCATGGCGTCGCCGACCAGGCTCATCCGGCGCAGCATCAGGAACACGCCGACCGGCGCGCCGCCGAGCGCGAGCGCGACCACGCCAGCCAGCGCCCGGCGCATGAATTCGAAATCGACAAAGGGCGCGATCAGCACGTCATAGATCATGCGCTCAGGCCGCCCGCGGTCTGGCATCGACGACGCAGGCCGAGGCGCCGTCGTCGAACGCCTCGCACATCCGCCGCGCTTCCAGCAGGTTGTCTGCCGTCAGCACCTCGCGCGTCGCGCCCCACGCCACCGCGCCCCTGGCCAGCAGCAGCGTTTCCGGGAAATTGTCGCGCACCAGTTCCATGTCATGCAGCGCGGCCAGCACGGTGCGCCGCTCGGCGTGCCAGTGCCTGACAAGCCCGATCAGGTCGGTGGAGGTCTTGGCGTCGATCGCGTTGAAAGGCTCGTCCAGCACGATAACGCGGGCGTCCTGCAGCAGCACGCGGGCGAACAACATGCGTTGCATCTGGCCGCCGGACAGCGTCCCGATGGTGCGGTTCTCGAAGCCGGTGAGGCCGACCGCGGCCAGCGCCTGCCCGATCTGCTGGCCGGCCTTGCGGCCAAGCCCGCCGAACAGGCCGGTGGAGCGCCACAGGCCGGTGCCGACGAAATCGAACACCGAGATCGGGAACGTGCGGTCGATATCGACGCTTTGCGGGAGATAGGCGATCTCGCGCGGCTTGAGGTCGCCAAGCCCGATGGTCCCCGCCAGCGGCTTCAGGATGCCGACGATGCCGCGAAACAGCGTCGACTTGCCGGCGCCGTTGGGACCGACGACCGCGAGCAAGGCGCCCGCGGCGATCTCGCCATTGAGGTGATGCACCGCCGGATGGCGGTCATAGCCCAGCGTGACGTCGGAGAAGGTCAGTTGCGCGGTCATCAGCGCATCGCCGTCAGCACGACCGCCCACATCGCGGCGCTGACCAGAACGGCCGCGCCAAGCCGCGCCAGCAGGGTCATGCGCAGGATCGACCACGGCGCCGGCTGCGCGGGGTGTGGCGCAAGGGGATCGTGGTGATGGTGCGAATGGGTGTGGTGGGTGTGCGAATGGGCCATCGATACGCCTGGACGAACAAAGCGGCGGCCGCGGCCGCCCTGTCCATTTGTTATATTATAACATCACCCGCTGCAACGGCTCAGGTGAAATGCCGGACCAGCGCCAGGCCCGCAAACAGGCCGGCGATCGCCAGCCCGACCGAACCCAGCACGTACAGCAGCGCCAGCCCGATCTCGCCGCGCTCGTACAGCAGTGCAGTATCGAGCGAAAACGCCGAGAAGGTGGTGTAGCCGCCGAGAATACCGGTCATCAGAAACAGCCGCCACGGCTGCGACGCCTGCCCCTTGAAGACGAGGTAACCGGCAATCAGTCCCATCACAATCGAGCCGGTAATGTTGATCAGGAAGGTGCCCCACGGAAACGCGGTGCCGAGGGTCCGCGCGCTGACCATGTTGACCGTATGGCGCAAGGTCGAGCCAAGACCGCCGCCGATAAACACCAGAACGTAATTCATCATGATCGCCGGCCTTGCTAAATCCTATCGGTCGTCGTTGCGAGCGTAGCGAAGCAATCCAGAGAGCCGCAAGCGAAGACTGGATTGCTTCGTCGCAAGGGCTCCTCGCAACGACGAGGGGTCAGCTTGTAGCCCAAGCTACGCAAGCAAAAGGGCGGCAGCTTGCGCCACCGCCCTCTTGTCCGATCCGAAAACGGACCGCTTGTTACACGCCGGCCTTGCCGAGCTGATCGTCGACATATTCCCAGTTCACGAGATGATCGACGAACGCCTTCAAATAGTCCGGGCGGCGGTTGCGGTAGTCGATATAGTAAGAGTGCTCCCAGACATCGACGCCGAGGATCGGGGTCGCGCCATGCACCAGCGGGCTTTCGCCGTTCGCGGTCTTGGAGATTTCCAGCTTGCCATTCTTGACCGAGAGCCAGGCCCAGCCGGAGCCGAACTGGCCGACGCCTGCGGCGGCGAAATCGGTCTTGAACTTCTCGAGACCGCCGAGGTCCTCGGTGATCTTCTTCTCGAGACGGCCGGGCAGCTTGTCGCCGCCGCCGTTCGGCTTCATCCAGTTCCAGAAATGCAGATGGTTGTAGTGCTGACCGGCATTGTTGAAGAGCGGCGCGTTCTTGCCGAACGAACCCTTCACGATCTCCTCGAGGGACTTGCCTTCGAATTCGGTGCCCTTGAGCAGGTTATTGCCGTTGGTCACGTAAGCCTGATGGTGCTTGTCGTGATGGAATTCCAGCGTTTCCTTCGACATATAAGGCGCGAGCGCGTCATAGGCGTAAGGCAGTTCGGGAAGCGTGAAGGTCATGGGGAATCGTCCACAAAATTGATGGGATACGCAGTCTAACGGGAACCATTATAGATGGTTCCATCACCCTTGGACATGTTTTGTGCGTTACGCCGGGCTGGGCATGGCGACGTCCAGCGCGTCGCGGCGAACCGGCGGGCGGACATTCATCAGCATCTGGAAGCAGCCGGCGATCAGACCGATCACCACCGCGGCCTGCCACGCCCGGTCGTAATTGCCGAGCTGCGCGTAGATCACGCCACCGCCCCAGGCCCCGATGAAGGAGCCGGCCTGATGGCTGAGAAACGCGATGCCGGTCAGCGTCGCCATGAAGCGCAGCCCGAAAAGGTGCGCAACGAGGCCGTTAACCAGCGGCACCACGCCGAGCCACAGCGACCCCATCACCGCGGCGAACACCATCGTCGAGGCCGCCGAGGCCGGGAAGTAGAAATAGGCGGCGATCGCCAGCGAGCGCACGATATAGATCCCGCCGAGCAGAATTTGCTTCGGATAACGGCCACCGAGCCAGCCGAAGGCGTACGACCCGAACACGTTGAACAGCCCGACCAGCGCGAGCGCGGTGGCGCCGAGCGAAGGGTCGAGGCCGCAGATCGCCAGATAGTTCGGCAGATGCGTGGTGATGAAGACGAGTTGCAACCCGCAGACGAAAAACGACAGCGCCATCACCACGAAGCCGGAATGACCAAGCGCCGATTGCACCACGGCGCCCATCGTCTGCGGCATTTCATCGGACTTCGCCGCCTCGATCTTGTCGGAGCGGCCGGCAAACAGAGCGGCCGGCAGCATCACGGCAACGAGACCGAGGAAGCCGACCAGCGCCATCTGCCAGCCCGCTGTGGTGATCAACGTCTGCGCCAGCGGCGAGGCGATCACCAGGCCGAGCGAGCCCGCGGCCGAGACCGCGCCCATCGTCACGCTGCGCTTGGCCGCCGAGACGCTGCGCGAGGAGACGGTCATGGCAATGCTCGACGCCGTGCACGACAGCGCGAGGCCGACGCACAGCCCGGCGCCGAGCGTGAACACCAGCGCCGAGGTCGCCACCATCATCAGCAACAGGCCGGCGGCATAGATGAACACGCCGGTCAGCATCACATAGCGGCTGCCGTAGCGATCGGCGAAAGCGCCGACGAACGGCTGCGAGACGCCCCAGATCACGTTCTGCAACGCCGTCGCCAACGAGAAGTCGGCCGTGGTGATCGCGGTGTCGTGCAGGATAGAGGGCTGGAACAGGCCGAAACTCTGCCGCATCCCCATCGCCAGACTGAGCAGCACCGCCGCACCGGCGAGAATCGACCAGCGCTGATAGGTGCTGAGTTGGGCCTCTGTCATCGTCGTCCTCACCGGAGAATAATTTTCCACACATTGCCACCGGATTGGGCAACTGACCATCCCGCGGGCGACCTATAAGGAATGCGAAACAGGCAGAGGTGAGTTGCATTATGAGCGTCGAGATCGAAATTCGGACGGGCGTTGCATCGTGGCCGAGCGTCAAGCCGCTGTTCGAGGCGGTGTGGCCGCGGGAGGTCGTCGAGAAACTTTCATGGGGTCACATCGTGTTTGCCCCTGCCGACCTTCGCGTGCTGGTGGAGGATGACGAGCGGCTGGTTTGCCAGGTCGGCATCACCCGTCGCGAAGCCACGTGGGACGGCCGCAAGGTTCGCATCGGCGGCATTGGCGGCGTATCGACGCACCCGGACTTTCGTCGCCGTGGCTTCGCCAGCGTTGCGCTCAACGCCGCGCTGCAGACGCTGAAGGAGGAGCGGGCGACCGATTTCGCCTTGCTGTTTTGCGAGCCCCATCAAGCCGACTTCTACACCAGCCGCGGCTGGAAGCCGTTCGTTGGCGAGGTGTTTGCGGAACAGGCCGGGCAGCGCGCACGTTTCGATGCGCTGCTGCCTTTCGTGTCCTATCTGAAGCGCGCGCCGCATACGGGCGAAATCGACCTGTGCGGGCTGCCGTGGTGAACCGTTAAAGTTGCCGACACAAAACGTCTTGATTGCCGCATGTTCACTTTACCGCGATGGCGATCCGGCATTGCACAAGTTCGATTTCTTGTTATTGCAGGCGTCCGAATCGAGGAGATACGCATGGCCATCCGTTCCGCCGTTATGATTGCGCTGCTGGGCGCGCTGTTCGCCGTCCCCGCCACCAAGGCCCGGGCTGCCGACGAGGCAACCGGCCTGTGGCAGACCCAGGCGGGCGATGCGCGCGTGCGCGTCAGCAAATGCGGCGGCGCGCTGTGCGCGACGGTGGCGTCGTTGCGCGACAAGTTCGATCCGAACACAGGCAAGCCGGCCATCGATGACAAGAACCCGGATCCCGCCAAGGCGACCCGTTCGATGATCGGCGTGCACCTGTTCATCGACATGCGCCCTGCAGGGCCTAACCGCTGGTCGGGCCAGATCTACAATGCAGACGACGGCAAAACGTACGCCAGCAACATCTCCCTCGCCAGCCCCGATGCGCTGCGGGTCGAAGGCTGCGTCGGCGCTTTCTGCGGCGGCGAAAACTGGACCCGCGTGGGGAAGTAAGCTTCTTTGTTACCTCTCCCCGCAAGAGCGGGGCGAGGGAGCGCTATACGCAGGCTGCGTCTGCTGCGCGTCGAACACGTCAATCTAGCTACGCCTTCATCGCCTTCAAGGCGGTCGCGGCCGAGGCATAGCCGCCGCGGGCGCCGTCGATGAAGTGGACGTGGTCGCTGCGCAGCGCCGAGGGCGTGAAGCAGGTCATCATCGCCGCATCCTGCCGGTGCAGGCCGTAGCGAACCGTGCCGGCAGAAGCGGCCGCGACCAGGCACCGCTCCAGCGCGCTTTCCAGGTCCGGCGTGCAATCCAGGATCATCCGCAGCCCGTCGTCGTATTTCCGGAAGTCGGAATTCTCGACCAGTTGATGCACATAGACCTTGGGCACGAAGCCGCCGACGCTGATGCCGTAGCGCATCACGAACCACGCCAGCAGCGTGCGGCCCAGCACATAGACCCGGTTCACCAGCCGTGAGCCGCGCTCAGCGCGGATCTCGAATTCCAGCCCGGCCGGCGGCCATTTGATCGCCGGACCACCTGCCGGCACCGGACGCCCGGCGTCCGGACTGCGCTCGACCACCGCAATGACGTCCTCGATGACGCGGCGGAACGCCGATTCATCGACGCCCGCGCAGGGCACCACCAGCACCGACAGGATCAGCCCGCGCGTCGCTGGAATTTCCTCGAACCGGCACGACAGGCCGGTGAGATCGGGCATCGAGCCGAACGACGCCATCGGCACTGCGAATTCGCCGCGCTTCATGGCCACTTCCGCCCAGCCGAGCCCGCCGCCGGAAAACATCGCATAGGACACGTTCGGCGATGGCGCAAAGCGCGCGACGCGGACGTCGAGCCCCTGCGCCCGCACGTCGGCCACCGGCACCAGCGCCACGCGCATCATCAGATCGAGATCGTCCTGCACCCAGCGCGCCGTCGCCGACAGCGCCTCGCGGGCAGCTTCGAGATCGCCGGGCGGCACCGCGAAGCTGGCGCCGTCGCCGCCGAACACGAAGGGAAACTCGCGGCCATCCAGCGCATTGGTGACGGCGGCGATGACCGCCGCGCCCGCCATGTTGACGGCCTTGTAGCGCTTCTGCGCGATGGCCTGGGTGGATTGAACGATGTCGGCGAGACCGATGGTCCAGTCATCCGGCAACGGCATATAGAGCGCCGGGTCCATCAGGTCACCGAAGCCGCGAAATACCGGAATGCGGCTGTACAAATCGTCGCCCCGAGGGGTCATGGATGCGCCGTCCCGATCGTTGCGCACGCCCGAACGGACGCGCGGGCCCATCCTAGCCGCAGCGAGGGGGTGACGTCATCCGGATGGTTTCGACGTCTTGGCCGGATACGACTATCCATATCCTGTTGCCGCGATACCCGTTAAAGGTGCCATATGGACAAGACAACCTCGGCAACACGGCCCGTCCGGACAGAGTTGCAAAGCGCGCGGCGGCGTGCGGCGCGAACCTTTGCGCTGTTCGTGGCCGCCAGCGTCCTGCTGCTGGTCGGGCTGGCCGGCATATCCGCCTATCTGATCCTGCGGCCGGAAACCCTGCGCATCGCGGTCGGGCCTGCGGGAAGCGACGACGTCAAGTTCATCCAGACCGTCGTGCAGACCTTTGCCCGCGATCGCGATCACGTCCGCCTGACGCTTACGGCCACCGAAGGGCCCACCGCCAGCCTGGCGCTGCTCGGCGAGCGCAAGGCCGACCTCGCAGTGGCCCGCGCCGACCTGCCGATGCCCACCGGCACCCAGGCGGTCGCCATCCTGCGCAAGAACTTCCTTGTGTTGTGGTCGGTGCCGAAGGCGGAAGACAACAAATCGAAGAAGCCGGTGAACACCATCAAGGCGCTGGAAAACTTGCCGGGACATCGCATCGCGATCATCGGCAAGTCGCCGGCCAATCCGGCGATGTTGAAAATGGTGCTCTCCGAGGCCGGCATCGCCGCGGACAAAGTCGAGATGGTGCAATACTCGGTTAGCGAAATCGACGCGATGGCGCGCGAGCGCAAGAATGACGCCTACATGGCGGTCGGCACGCTCGACAGCAAGATCACGGCGGACGCCATCGCCGCCACCGCCAAACTGCGCGGCGCGCCGCAATTCCTGAGCGTCGATGTTTCGGAGTCGATCGCGCAGAAGCATCCGACCTATGAATCGACAGAAATTCCCGGCAGCACGTTCAGTTCGTCGCCGGCGCGGCCGGACGACAAGATCGAAACCATCAGCGTCGACCATCTGATCGTCGCGCCGAAAACCCTGGCCGAGGCCACCGTCACCGAGATGACCCGGCAATTGTTCGTCGCAAGGCCCAACCTGCTGCGCGCGTTGCCCGGCGTGGCGACACTGGAAAAGCCCGATACCGACAAGGATGCCGCGATACCGGCGCATCGCGGCGCCGCGGCCTATATCGACGGCACCGACCGCACCTTCCTGGAGCGCTACAGCGATTTCATGTGGGGCGGGCTGTTGCTGCTGTCGGGCCTCGGCTCCACCGGCGCGTGGCTGCGCAGCTATCTCAAGCGCGACGAACGCAACAGCTATCTGGCGTCGCGGGACCGCGTGCTGGAAATGATCGGCGCCGCGCGCGCAGCGGAAACGCCGGAACAGCTCGCGAAAATGCAGAGCGAGGTCGACGACGTCCTGCGCGAAACGCTCGACTGCTTCGAGGATGGCGCGATCGAGGACGCCGCCTTGCTGGCCTTCGGCCTCGTCCTCGAGCAGTTTCATTTTGCGGTCAGTGACCGACGCGATGTTCTGGCCAGCGTTGGCGAAGCTTCATAGGGCAACGGAAAATCGTATTTCCTCGCACAAACGCCGCGGCAGGACGCGACCTCTGACCTGTAAGTAGACTGCAAGGTCGCAGGAAGTCTGCATTGACCGGTCCCTCACGTGGCCGGTCCAACCGACAGAAGACCGCCGTCGCCTTGATCTCAAGGTGCGATTTAGGCGGTAGTTTCGGTGAAGTATTCGAACGCCTCTTTGGCTGTCATCGCGCAGATTTTGTCCACCAACGCATCCGGAACTTGCCTGCCCTCAATTTAAGCCCGAAGGTAGTCGATCTCGAACTCCTGTTCGTGCTTGAAGATGGCCTCCGCGCCATCGCGCAAACGCTCGGCCGTCAGCAGCCATTTCGCTGGGCCCTGCGCGGCCCTGAACGTATCCTCGCTGAATTTCTTGAGATCGGTCATAGTTTCGCTATGTGCCAGAAGCGCCACAGTAATTCTGCCGAACAATGAACGAGAATGTAGGCCTTATGGCAGATGCCACCTGCGCAGGTCCGGGACACCGCGTTAGCTCTTGTATCGCAGCGCCGCGATCAGCGCCGTCAGCGCGGGCGGCGTCTGCCGACGGCTCGGGTGGTAGAGATAGTAACCCGGAAATGTCGGGCACCATTTCTCCAGAACGCGCTTGAGCCGTCCTGCCTTTACGTCGGCGGCCACCATGTCGTCGTACATATATGCGAGCCCGTGGCCCGCGAGAGCGGCCTCGCGCAGGAGGTCCGCGTTATTGAATACGAGAGGACCCGCAACACGCACTTCAAAACTGCGCCCTTTTTCCTCGAAATCCCAGGCATAAAGGCCACCCGATCGAACGAGCCGGTAGTTGATACAGCGATGATCAGCCAGATCGCGCGGCGTTTTAGGAACGGCATGCTCTTCGAAATAAGACGGCGCACCGACGACGCTCATGCGAACATCCGCACCGATACGCACAGCGATCATGTCCTTCTGAACGATGTCGCCAAAACGGATTCCTGCATCGAGGCGCTCGGCGACAATGTCGACAAGATTGTCGTCAGCGATCATATCCACCTGAACGTCGGGATAGGATGCAAAGAAGCGCGGGAGCTTGGGCATGATGGCGGATGCAATGGCGTGCCTGGTCGCCGTGACGCGTACGGTGCCCGACAATTTGCCGCGCGCGGCCCCGACCGCATCCACCCCGGCACTGATTTCTTCCAGCGCAGGCCGGAGCGAGCGCAACAGCTTTTCACCTTCCTCGGTCGTCGAGACCGAGCGCGTCGTCCGTGACAAGAGCCGCACGCCCAGCCGCTCTTCCAGCGATTTCATGGCGTGACTCAACGCCGACTGCGACATACCGAGCTCCGCCGCTGCGCGGGTAAAGCTGCCTTGTTCGGCGACCACCGCGAAGGCCGCAAGATCGTAGAGATCATCCCGTTTCATTGATGCACGCCGCACATAAGCTTTAGATGATTATAGCGACTAATCGATAGGCTCCGCCAGGCCTATCTTGGTCCTGACGATACCGGCGGGCTCCTCTCAGGCTTCCGGCCCATCCATCGAAAAGGACTGGCCCACGTGCATGTGACCCATCAGAAACTGTTCAACGCCTTCGCCTTTGCCAACGGCATAAGCCTTCGCAACCGGATCGTCATGGCCCCCATGACGACATGGGCGGGAAATACCGACGGGACGGTTTCGGACGAAGAGCTTGCCTATTACCGCGCCCGATCCAACGGCGTCGGCCTCGTCATCACTGGCTGCTCCCACGTGACGGCGAACGGCATCGGCTTTACCGGCGAGTTCGCTTCCCATTCTGATCGCTTCATTCCCGGCTTGCGTAGGCTTGCCGAGGCCGCAAAAAGCGGCGGCGCGCCTGCGATCCTGCAGATATTCCATGCAGGCAACAAGGCCGCTCCCGCGCTCGTGACCGGCAGCGACGTCGTCAGTGCCAGCGCTGTCGCCGTTCCGGCAGGCCCCTTCAATCCGGCGCTTACGCCACGGGCTTTAATCGATGACGAAATCCGCGCCGTCATCACCGCATTCGGTGAGGCAACGCGCCGCGCGATCAAAGCCGGATTCGACGGGGTCGAATTGCACGGTGCGCACGGCTTTTTGATCCAGAATTTCTTTTCTCCGCACTTCAACCAGCGCACCGACCTGTGGGGCGGACCGCCGGAGAAGCGCATGCGTTTCCCTCTGGCGGTCGTGGCGGAAGTCCAGCGCATCGCTGCGGCCCACGCGAAGCAGCCCTTCGTGATCGGTTACCGTATCTCGCCCGAGGAAGGTGACGAAGGCGGCCTGCGTATCGAGGACACCTTTGCACTGACTGACAGACTGATCCAGAGCGGCATCGGCTACCTGCACTTTTCGCTGACCAGCATACTGACGTCAAAACCCATCGGTGCGACCGACGAAGTCACGACCGCACAGCGCATGGTGGGGCATGTCGCCGGGCGTTTGCCAGTTCTGGCAGCGGGGCAGATCAGAACGCCCGATCAGGCAGTTAAAGCACTGGATCTCGGACTGTCGCTGGTTGCCGTCGGACAAGGCCTCGTCATGAACCCGGACTGGGTCGAGCGGGCGAAAGCCGGGCGCGACGTCGATACGGCGCTCTGGCCCGCCAAAGCGCGGCAGATCGCCATTCCGGAAAAACTCTGGACGATCATCGAGGCAACCAAAGGCTGGTTCGATCTGAAGACCGACGCTGCGCTCGAAAAGCCGGAGCGCGTGGACGCATGAACACATAACCAGTCAGGGGAACTTCAATGGAACGCAACGATGCCCGGTCCACACCACACTACGATCGCAGCCGCCGTGAATTTCTGGCCACGACAGCGATCGCCGGAGCGGTCTTGAGCGTCGCGCCGCTGGCGGTCGCCGCGACGGTGGCGACCAAAGATAACGACGCGAAAACAAACGGGGACACGAAAATGAAAACACGAAATCTCGGAACACTGGCAGTCTCGACACTCGGCGCGGGCTGCATGAGCATCAGCGCCAATTACGGGCCGCCCGCACCTTTTGACCAGGCTATCAAGACCATCCGTGCTGCCTTCGAAAACGGCGTCACGTTCTTCGACACGGCGGAAGTCTACGGCCCGTATACGAGTGAAACGCTTGTCGGCGGCGCACTCGAACCCTTTCGGGACAAGGTTTCCATCGCGACAAAGTTCGGGTTCAACCTAAGCAGCAGCGGGGGCGGGTTGAATAGCCGACCAGAGCACATCAAGGAGGTGGTCGAGGCATCGCTCAAGCGTCTGCGTACCGACCGCATCGACCTCCTTTACCAGCACCGCGTCGATCCCGCCGTCCCGATCGAGGACGTTGCAGGTGCCGTCAAGGATCTCATCAAAGAGGGCAAGGTCCTGCACTTCGGGCTTTCCGAAGCTGGACCGGAGACCATTCGCCGCGCGCATGCCGTTCAGACCGTCAGCGCGGTTCAGACCGAATACTCACTGATGAACCGGGACCCCGAACACAACGGCGTTCTCGACACGTGCGAAAAGCTGGGAATCGGGTTCGTGCCATGGGGCCCCGTCGGCATGGGCTATCTGACCGGATCGCTGAGCGGCAGCACGAAGCTCGACCCGAAGGCGGATTTCCGCTCCGGCTTCGAACGCTTCACGCCCGAGAACCTTGCGGCGAACCAGCCGATCATCGATCTGCTGAAGCAGATTGCCGCGAAAAAGAATTCGACGCCCGCGCAGATTTCGCTG
Source organism: Tardiphaga sp. (assembly GCF_028290495.1). GTDB lineage: Bacteria > Pseudomonadota > Alphaproteobacteria > Rhizobiales > Xanthobacteraceae > Tardiphaga. Next base: position 8,942 of record NZ_JAQGJT010000025.1, on the reverse strand, counting down.
GCCTGGCTTCTCGCGCAAAGACCGTGGATCGTGCCCATTCCGGGAACGCGCAATCTCTCCCATTTCAACGAGAATCTCGGTGCGATCACTATTGCCCTGAACACAACTGAGTTGAGCGAGATCGATACGGCACTCGCCAAACTCAAGGTTCACGGCGGTCGCATGAATGCCGACCAGATGAAGATCGTCGAACCAGCCACTTAACATCAGATCCGATCGTGGCTTCCGAAATCTGGCGGGGCCACTGTCGGATTATTTGAAAGTCGTCATGCAGTCACAGGCATCAACCATGCACCTTGAAAATCAGCACCGCGCCCCGGCTTGGGGCGCGGTGTTCGCGCTGTCTTTCGGCGCGTTCGCGCTGGTCGCGTCCGAGTTCCTGCCCGTGAGCCTGCTGACGCCCATCGCGCGCGATCTCCATATCACCGAAGGTCAGGCCGGCCAGGGCATCTCCGTGGCCGGGGCCTTCGCTCTTGTGACGAGCTTGTTCATTACAGCCATCGCAGGCCGGATTGATCGCAAAACTATCCTGCTGACCTTCACAGGAATCATGATCGCTTCGGGCACGCTCGTGGCACTCTCGCCCAACTACACCACGTTCATGGTCGCCCGAGCCCTCGTCGGCATCGCCATCGGCGGGTTCTGGTCGATGTCCGCCGCAACGGCGATGCGTCTGGTACCGCTGGCAAACGTACCGCAGGCGCTCGCTATCGTGAACGGAGGCAACGCACTTGCAACCGTCATCGCGGCACCTCTGGGCAGCTTTCTGGGTTCGATCATCGGATGGCGCGGCGCGTTCTTCTTCATCGTGCCCGTTGCCGCCCTCGTGTTCGTCTGGCAAGCGATCAGCCTTCCACCGTTGAAAGCTGTCCAAAGGGACGAACCGGGAAAGGTCCTGACGCTTTTGACGCGGCCCGTGGTTGCGCTCGGCATGGCAGCGGTCAGTCTTTTCTTCATGGGGCAGTTCTCATTGTTCACCTATCTGCGCCCCTTTCTTGAGACCATCACGCGTGTTGATGCCTCGTCGCTTTCGCTCATTCTCCTTCTGATCGGTCTGGCGGGCTTTCTGGGAACGACGCTGATTGGAAAGCTCATCAAGAAGAGCGTTTACAAGGCGCTGGTCGTCAGCCCTTTCATCATGGCAGCGATCGCACTCCTTCTTGTTTCTTTTGGCGGCGGCAAGGCCACGGCTACCGTTCTGCTCGGGTTTTGGGGGCTCATCGGCACGTCCGCGCCTGTCGCATGGTGGACGTGGCTCTCCCGGACATTGCCCAACGACGTCGAGGGCGGCGGAGGCCTCATGGTCGCGGTCGTTCAGCTTGCCGTAACCTCCGGCGCGATCACCGGCGGCCTGTTGTATGACCATGTCGGATATCAGGCGACGTTCGGGGCAAGTGCTGTGATGCTGGTAGCCTCATGCGTGCTAGCTGTGTTGACATCTCGAGCCAGCAGCCGCGAGTAGCCGGCGAGCCAGGACTAGTTGCCTCTTGTCGAGAGAGGGCTGCACTTGATGCTGCGGCGAATAGGCCATGCCAACGCCGCCCAGCACGGCTGCCAGCACCTTCAATAAAATTGCCGCAATAGCGCGTAACTCGGATTCCCAGATGAAGACTTCGCGGCTGATCCGGGGGCGACAGAGGATTTCGCTGTATCTGCTTAGGTCAGCTATTGGGAGCTGCTCGCCGGCCGAGATCTTACAAGGCGTCGATAACCATCGAACCCCACGCGGGTTTACCGTTTCATGTGCCCACCGTGTGCCTAAGAAAAATTAGTAACGGTGAGCAATCCTCGGCAAGAATTCGCGTAAGCACCTGAAATCAATTAGAAATAAGACGCAATGAATAGGAAGGGCTGTAACACATGAAAAAGCCCGCTAGGGGCGGGCTAATTCATTGTAATGATTTAATAAGTTTGGTTGCGGGGATAGGATTTGAACCTATGACCTTCAGGTTATGAGCCTGACGAGCTACCGGGCTGCTCCACCCCGCGCCAAACCTTCGAGAAACCGGAGAACGAAATGAATTCGGCCAACGCCTAAGCGTCGATCGATCCCAGTCCGGAGGCTTCCTGAGAAGTCACCGAGGCAGTGCCTGCGGTGCGAGGGTTATCTACCAATGCGCAGCGGGTTTGGAAAGGGCCATTGTGAGTGTTTTCGCGCATTTATGACGATTGCCCGAAAAATAATTGAAAGTCGCGCGATTCCAGCATCTTAGCGTGGCCGATCAGGTCAGCAGGAAGCCGCCGTCGACGGTGATCGTGCTGCCGGTCATGTAACGCGAGGCGTTGGACGCCAGCAGCAGGATCGCGCCGTCGAGATCCGAGTCGTCGCCGACCCGGCGCTGCGGAATCCGCTTGGCCAGCCGCTCGCCGGCCGGGGTCGCCCAGAACGCATGGTTGATGTCGGTATCGATATAGCCCGGCGCCAGCGCGTTGACGCGGATGCCCTGGCCCGCCAGTTCCAGCGCCAGGGCCTTGGTCGCCTGCACGATACCGGCCTTGGAGATCGTATAGGGGGCTACGAACTTCATCACACCGAAGCCGAGCACCGAGGCGACGTTGACGATGTTGCCTTGCTGCTTTCGCGCGATCATCCGGCGGGCGATCTCGGTCGCGGTGAAATAAGCGCCCTTCAGGTTGGCTGACATCACGGCGTCCCAGTCGGCCTCGGTCTGCTCGACCGCGGGCTTCTCCACGGCGATACCGGCGTTGTTGATCAGCACGCTGATCGGGCCCAGCGCCGCTTCCGCAGTGTCGATGGCGGCTGCGATCGATCCGGTAATGGTGACATCCATCTGCACTGCGATCGCGCGCCCACCTTTCGCGACGATCTCGTCTTGCAGGCTCTTCAGCTTCGCGGTCTGCCGCGCCGCCAGCACCACGGCCGCGCCATGCGCCGAAAGCACCCGCGCGAACTGCCGCCCTAGCCCCTGCGAGGCGCCGGTAATCAGAATGGTTTCTTGACTGACGTCGAAGATGGCGGACATGGCGGGCTCCCTGATGCTTTGCTTTACTGATACAGGGCAGGCTTGGGATCGCCAACCGGACGCGCGGCCCCGGCAAATTTCTGTGATGCGGAATTGCCAGACATGGGGCCTGCGCATGAACGTCTTCGATCTGATCGTCTATGCCGGCCTGGTGACAGCCGCGGTGATCGGCTTTCGGGCCGGGCTGCTGCGCAGCGTCGTGACGATCGTCGCTTATTTGCTGGCGGTGCCGATCGCTGCCTGGATCACGACGCTGATCGCGCCGCAGCTTGCTGGAAATGCCGGCGTCACCACGGCCAATCCACAATTGTTCGCCGCCGCCTTCCTGGTCGCCGGCATCGTGCTCGGCATGGTGCTCCGCATGGCCGTGGACGAGACGCTCGGACACCACATCGGCATCGCCGACCGTATCGCCGGCGCAGCGTTGGGCGCGGTGCGGGTCGGGCTGATCGCGGTGACGCTGGTGCTGGTGTTCGACCAGATGCTTCCGGCAAGCCAGCAGCCGCCCTACCTCACCGAGTCGAAATTGCGACCGTGGCTGTCGCAGGCCGGACAACGCGGCTTCAAGTCGCTACCGCCGGATGTCAGCGCCTATATCGACAAATGGAAACGCGATCATCGATTGTAGAAGCAAATTTGTATGACGCGCTACGGCCGGAGAAACAGCGCCCTTATCACGCCTGCGCTGAAACGCTATAACCCCGCGCACTCTGCAAAATGATCTAACTTCAGGAGCGACATCGTGGATCTGGGAATCAAAGGCCGCCGCGCACTCGTCTGCGCATCCAGCAAGGGCCTCGGCCGCGCCTGCGCGATCGCGCTGGCAGCAGAGGGTGTTCACGTTACGCTGACGGCGCGCGGCGCCGAGGCGCTGGCGGCGACGGCGGCGTATATCCGCCAGACCTATCCGGACGTCGAGGTCACCGAAGTAGTCGGCGACATCACCACGGTCGAAGGCCGCGAGACGGCGCTGGCGGCCGCCGGCCAGATCGATATCCTCGTCAACAATGCCGGCGGCCCGCCGCCCGGTGATTTCCGTAACTGGACCCGCGACGACTGGCTGAAGGCGATCGACGCCAACATGCTGACGCCGATCGAGCTGATCAAGGCGACCGTAGACGGCATGATGGCCCGTAAATTCGGCCGCATCGTCAACATCACCTCGGCCGCCGTGAAGGCGCCGATCGACGTGCTCGGCCTCTCCAACGGCGCCCGCTCCGGCCTCACCGGCTTCGTCGCCGGCCTGTCGCGCAAGACCGTGCGCGAGAACGTCACCATCAACGGCCTGCTGCCCGGCCCGTTCAACACCGACCGGCTGCGCGGCGTCGCCGCCGGCCAGGTCAAATCGAGCGGCCTGTCGATCGACGAACTCCTGGCCAAGCGCGCCAGCGAGAACCCCTCCGGCCGCTTCGGCGACCCCGAGGAGTTCGGCCTGACCTGCGCCTTCCTGTGCGGCGCCAAGGCCGGCTTCATCACCGGCCAGAACATCGTGCTCGACGGCGGCGCATTCCCCGGCACCATGTAAGCGAACGCGACCACGCGACGCCCGGCGATGCGCTGGGCGTCGCTTCTATCTTAATTTGCTGCAGCGGGAGCGCGCCGGATGAACTGGACCGTCGGCAAGGTCAGGATCACACGCATCGTCGAGCTGAAAACGGTCGGCGGCACCCGCTTTATCCTGCCGCAGATCGGCCCGGATGACGTCCAGCGACTACCCTGGATGATCCCGTCTTTCGCCACGGCGGAAGGCCGGTTGAAGATGGTGGTGCAGTCCTTCATCGTGGAAACGCCGTCCCTGCGCATCATGGTCGATACCGGCCTCGGCAACGACAAAAAGGGCCGCTCGGTACCGGTCTGGAACGACCTGAATACGCCGTTCCTGGAAAACATGACCGCGGCCGGCTTTCCGCCTGAACGCATCGACAGGGTGCTGTGCACCCATCTGCACGTCGATCACGTCGGCTGGAACACCAGGTTGGTCGATGGCCAGTGGGTGCCGACCTTCCCGAACGCGACATACGTCTTTGGCGCCATCGAATACGCACACTGGAAGGCCCATAGCGAACGGCCCGAGCAAGCTGCGGTGTTCAACGACTCCATTCAGCCGATCATTGACGCCGGCCGCGCCGAGCTGGTGGCCAGCGATGCGCAACTGTCCGACGAGATCACGCTGATCCCGACGCCGGGCCACAGCCCCGGCCATATGAGCGTGCTGATTCACTCCGATGGCCATCAGGCCCTGCTAACCGGCGACGTCGCGCACAGCCCGGCGCAGATGGCGCATCTCGACTGGTCGTCGAGCGTGGATTCCGACCCCGCGCAGGCTGCTGCAACGCGGCACGAATTGTTCTCGCGCTTTGCCGATACGCCAACGCTGGTGATCGGCGGCCATTTCGGCGCCGGCCAACTCCAGCGCAATGGCGAGGCGTTCAAATTCATCGCCTTGCAGGACTAGTCAGCGGCCGCAGCGGTTGAATTCCCCAGCGCGCTGTTCCATGACATCAGGACAATAAGACCACAGGGAGAGAACAATGAAACTCGTGAGATACGGCGCATTCGGCAGCGAAAAGCCGGGACTGATCGACAGTAACGGCCAATTGCGTGACCTCTCGGGTCAGGTGAAGGACCTCGCGGACGATGCGTTCTCCCCCTCGAACCTGGCCCGGCTGGCGGCACTTGATCCGGCCTCGTTGCCACTGGTCGATGGCTCGCCGCGGCTCGGGTCGCCGGTCGGCGGAAAACCGAAATTTCTCGCCATCGGCCTAAACTACATCGACCACGCCAAGGAAGCCGGCATGCCGATTCCGTCGGAGCCGATTGTGTTCATGAAGGCGCTCAACAGCCTGTGCGGTCCCAACGACGACGTCGAAAAGCCGCGCGGATCGACCAAGCTCGACTGGGAAGTTGAACTCGCGATCATCATCGGCACGCGCGCCAAGTATATTTCGGAAGCCGAGGCGCTCAAGCATGTCGCGGGCTATGCGGTTTGCAACGACGTCTCGGAGCGCTTCTTCCAGATCGAGCGCGGCGGACAGTGGACCAAGGGAAAATCGCACGACACCTTCGGCCCGCTGGGTCCCTGGCTGGTGACGCCTGACGAAGTCGGCGACGTGCACAAGCTCGGCATGTATCTCGACGTCAACGGCCAGCGCTGCCAGACCGGCTCGACCGCAACGATGATCTTCAACGTGCCGAAGATCGTGTCGTATCTGTCGGAAATCATGACGCTGGAGCCCGGCGACATCATCACCACGGGCACCCCGCCCGGCGTCGGCCTCGGCATGAAGCCGCCGAAGTTCTTGAACGTCGGCGACGTCATGACGCTGGGCATCGAGAAGCTCGGCGACCAGAAGCAGAAGGTGGTCGCGGCTTAAGCGCCGCACACACCGTCGTCATTGCGAGCGAAGCGAAGCAATCCAGAGCCACAAGCGAAGACTGGATTGCTTCGTCGCAAGAGCTCCTCGCAATGACGGTGGCGCCTGCATTAGTAGCCATTCACTCAAGGACTTCCCATGAAGCTGACATTCTCCCCGGGCTCGCCGTTCGCACGCAAGGTGCGCATCACCGCGATCGAACTCGGACTGATCGACAAGATCGAACTGGTGCCGGCGACCGTCGCGCCGACACAGCCCAACGAAGCATATTCCCATGACATCAGCCCGCTGCGAAAGCTGCCGGCACTGATCCTCGATAACGGCGAAGTGATCGTCGATTCCTACGTCATCGTCGAATACCTCGATGAACTCGCCGGCGGCAAACTGATCCCGGCCTCCGGCGCGGCGCGCTGGAAGGTCAAGAGCGACCATTCGATCATTCAGGGCATGACCGACGCGATGCTGCTGTGTCGCTACGAGGTTGGCGTGCGGCCGAAGGAATTGCTGTGGCAGAAGTGGGTCGACGACCAGTGGGATCGCACCTGGCAGGGCCTGACGCGCTTCGAAAACCATCCGGATATTCTGACCCGCCCGTTCGACATCTCGCAGATCGCGCTGGTCAGCCTGCTGGTCTACGCAGATTTCCGTTTTCCGGATTGCGGCTGGCGCGCAGCATTTCCGAAACTCGCCGCCTTCCATGCGACCATGCTGGAGCGGCCGTCGGTGAGGGCGTCAATCGCCCCCGCCGCGTAAGCTCGGACTTCACGCGACGACTGAGCGGGCCACGGCCCGCTCAGTCAAACAGCGACGGCGTGTGATTTACGCGGGCGCCTTCGATCTCCAGCATCTTGAGCTTGGTGACGACGCCGCCATTGCCTGAGAAACCGCCGGGCTTGTCGCCAGCCGCCAGCACACGATGACACGGCACCACGATCGGACACGGATTTTGTCCCAGCGCGGTGCCGACACTGCGCGACAGCTCTACGCCGCCGAGTTGCTTGGCGATATCGCCATAGGTCAGCGTCGCACCCGGCGGAATGGTACGCGCGATGGCATAGACATGGCGGTTGAACGGCGGGCAATCGTTGAGATCTAGAACGATCTCTGAAAGATCGACCGGCTGGCCCTCGAGCAGCGTTTTGATGCGCTCGATGGCGGTCTGGATTTCGGCCGGCGGGGCGACTTCGGCGATGTCGTCATAACGCTGCCGCAGCCGAACCCGGGTCTGCGCCTCGTCCGGATGCGGCAATTGCACGGCGACGATGCCGCGCGCGGCCCACGCGATGGCGCAGCGGCCGATCGCGGTGTCGAACAAAGTGAACATCACTTGCGTCATGGCGGGCTCCAATGCCCCTTGTGAACGATGACGTCAGTGTGGCGCGTAACGGCGGCGTTCGCCACCCGTTTTCAGGATGGCGAACGTATCTCAGCCCTGGTTCTGCGACGGCATCTCCGAGGCCTTTTGCGAGAACGCCGCACCCAGCATCGCCAGGATTTCCTTGTTGGCGACGAACATGAAAGGGCCCTGCTCGGTGTCAAAGGCGATGCCGACGATCGCGGGATCGGTCTTGTAGTCCAGCAGGCGGTAGCCCTTCAGCGGAAGAGCGGGCCGGTCGTTCGGGATGGGATTGGCGTTATCCTGCATGTCGGTCTCGCGGGTGAGAAAGAGATGACGTCGGCTTAAACAACTATGTCGGCCGCGCCAAGACGCTATTTCGGGCGCGACCAGCCTATTCGTCCTGCATCACCGCAAAGAGCTTGTCGTAATACTTGCCGACCAGTTCGATATTGCCCTTGTTCTCGATTGCCGGCGGCGGAGATTTCAGCGCGCCGTCGAGGTCAGCCAGTGCCTCTTTCTTTTCCTTGGCCGGCATCTTCTTGTCTGCCTGCACGGCTGCGATCTGCTGCTTGACGACGGCTTCCGGGCCGACATATTTTTTGCTCTGCGGATCGAAGCCGGACAGCACCAGGCTGATATTCTCGACCACGTCATTGTACTCGCCATAGCTCGCAAAGCCGCTCTTCTTCGCGGCGCCGTCGAGCTGCGCCACGACTTTGGCGTCGGGTTTCGCCGCCGCATTCTCCGGCAGTCTCTCGGTGATGGCGTCGAGATCCTTCTGCGCGGCCAGCACCTGCTCGATCTGCTTCTCGGTCAGCGCGATCTGCTTCATCGCCACGGCGTCTGCGGGAGCTGCCGTCGGCGCGGCCTGCCTGGCGGGCGGCTGTTTGGCCGTCTGGGCGAACGCATTCCCCGCGGTCAGCGCAATCAGTGGCGAGGCAAGCATCAGGCTCAAGGCCATGACGGAACGGGTGATGCGCATGGATTTCTCCTTGGCGAAAGGCGCGATCGTATGGGGCGATCGTGCAACTGGCCCGGTTCGGTCCGGGCCATTCCAATCCAGGAAATATTGGCGACAATGATGGCCAAAGTATCGACCAAAAAAAACGCCGCTCCCCGGTGCGTTAGCACTTAGGAGCGGCGTTTTTGATGATCTGACATCGTAAGTTCGAGATCTTTGTCCTTTGCAGGCCTGGCAGCGACCTACTCTCCCAGGGCTTAAGCCATAGTACCATTGGCGCTGAG
>NZ_JAQGJT010000021.1 GCF_028290495.1 Tardiphaga sp. | reverse complement strand
CGTCTTTCTTGCCCAGCTTGCGCGTCATCAGCAGCGGAAACATCACGTTTTCGAGCACCGTCTTCCACGGCAGCAGCTGGTCGAACTCCTGGAAGATCATCATGCGGTCGGCGCCGGGCTCGGTGATCTCCCGCCCGTTGATCCGCATCTTGCCTTCGCTCGGCGTCATGTAGCCGCCGACCGCCTTAAGCAGCGTGGACTTGCCACAACCCGACGGCCCCAGCAGCACGAAGCGATCGGAGCGATTGACGCTGAAGCTGACCTTCTCCGTCGCGGTGACGACGACGCTGGAGGTCTTGTAGCGCAGCGTTACGCCGCTGACATCGAGAAGCGCCGACATCAGTTGCCCTTGAGATCGGCCGAGGCCGGCAGGTAGTAATCGGTCCAGGCCTTGGGCTGGGTCTTCAGCGTACCGGTCTTGAACAAGTGGGTGGCGAACTTCATCGTGCCCTGCGGTGCGATGTTGTATTCCATCATGCCGGGCTCCTTGAGCCATCCGAGGATGTCGTCGGTGGGTGTCTTGTCGCCGGTGACCTCCTTGTAGATCTCCACCGCGGTTTTGGTGTCGCTGGTGATCAGATCTTGCGCTTCCTTGGCGGCGTCGCGCAGTGCCTGAATGATCTTCGGATTTGCGTCGGCGAACTTGGTCGTCGTGAAGAACTGCGACTGGCTCAGCGGACCGCCGATCACATCGGGCGAGTTCAGCACCACATGCGCGCCGGGCACATTCTTCATCTCCAGGAAGGTGAAGGGCGGAATCGAGAAGTGGCTGCGCACCTCGTGCTGCGAATTAGACAGCGCGGCATAGGCATCGGGATGACCGAGCTGCACGGTGTTGGAATCCAGCTTCGCATACTGGTCGGCGCCAAACGCTTCGGCGGCTGCCATTTGCAGCACAATGGCCTGGGTGGAAATTTTGACCGTAGGCAAAGCTATCTTGTCGTTCGCCGTAAAGTCCTTGATCGACTTGATATGCGCGTCGCGGCTGATCAGCGTCATCGGCTGGGCGGAGGTGGCAACAATGCCCTTCACGCCACCTTTGGTGCGATCCCACAGCAGCAGCAGATTGCCGGTGCCTGTGTTGAGGATGTCGACGCCGCCGGCCAGCAGCGCATCGGTCTGCGCGCCACCGCCGCTGAAAGTGATCCATTTGGTGGTGATGCCCGGAAGGCCGAGCGCCGCGGCGTGCTTCTCGATCAGCTTTTGCTTCTCGATGATATGGGTCGGCATGTAGAAGATGCCGGGTTGCCGCGACAGCGAGATCTCGGTCTTCTGCTGCGCCTGCGCCAGCGAGCCCGTTAGCATCGTGCCGAAGGCCGCTATCACGCCCGCGCCCGCGCGCCACATCGTCTTGTTCATCACGCAACCTCCGTCATCACGATCTTGTTGACCGTCTTGGCGCAAGGCACTAATACATTAGTGCATCGAAGGCAAGCAGCCTCGTTTTGACCACAACTGGCTTCACCATGATGTCCGCGCAAGCCGTATCCCGCCGCCCCCCTTCACGCGCCGTCGAGCGGCTCGATCGCGATCGGCAGGCCGCGCCGCAGGTGTTCGAACGGCTGCGTGACCTGATCATTTCATTGGCATTGCCGCCGGGATCGCCGCTGTCGCGCGCAGCGTTGGCCGAACAGTTCGGCGTCAGTTCGACGCCGATCCGCGATGCGCTGATGCGGCTCGACAAAGAGGGACTTGTCGAAGTCTTTCCGCAATATGCAACGGTGGTGAGCAAGGTCGACGTGGGCCTCGCCCAGCTAGCGCATTTTCTGCGCCAGGCGCTGGAGCTGGAGATCGTGCGATCGCTGGCGTTGAGCCATGACAAAGTGCTGATCGTCGAATTGAACCGGATCATTGCGCTGCAACAGCAATTCGCCAAGGCCGGCGACTTCGGAAAATTTATGGCGGCGGATACCGAATTTCACCAGAAACTGTATGACGCCGCCGACAAGCCAGGGCTGTGGGCGCTGGTGCGCAGCCGCAGCGGGCATATCGACCGGCTGCGCCGACTGCACCTGCCGACGCTGGGCAAGGCGCAGGCGATCGTGAGGGACCACAAGCTGATTGCCAAAGCTATCGCGACTGGCGAGCCTGACGAGGCACAAAAGCACTTGCGCACCCATCTGTCCGGCACGCTCCGGGATCTCGATAAGATCCGCGCGCGCTATCCGGAGTATTTGAGCGACTGACGACGACATATATCCGGCAACGACTCCAGGGGGAAATCATGACAAACGACATGAAACATTCATTCCATCACGCATCGCGCCGGCAATTCATCGGCGGCGCGGCGGGTATCGCTGCCATGGGCATATCCGGGGTCTCAGCCCAGAACCTGCCAAAGGCGCCCGTGACCCTGAACATCATTGACGTCGGCGGCGCCCTCGCTTTGGTGCAGAAGCCGCTTGAAAACTACCGCGCGGCCAAACCGAACCTTGTCTCCAAGATGAGCTTCACCAAAGCGCCGGCACCGGAGCTTCCTGCCAAAATCAAGGCCATGCAGGACGCCGGGCGCGTCGACATCGACCTGGTGCTGGGAGGGCTCGACGCGCTTTCCGCCGGCATCGAGCAGAATTTGTGGATTCCCTTGTTCCCGAACTATGCGGCTGCGTTGCCCGTGCCGGAAAAGATCATGCTCAAGGCGGCTCTCGACATGCACAATCTCGGTGGCGGTCAGGGAATGTGCATGGTGTACTACCCGTCCGGTCCGCTGCTTGAATACATTCCCGAGCGCGTCAAGACGCCGCCGAAATCCGCAACCGAGTTGCTCGCCTGGGTGAAGCAGAATCCAAATCGCTTTTTCTATGCCCGCCCGGCCAATTCCGGTCCCGGCCGCACGTTCATCATGGGACTGCCATACATTCTCGGTGACAGCGATCCGAAGGATCCGGTCAAGGGTTGGGAAAAGACCTGGGCGTTCCTGAAAGAGCTGGGACAGAGCATCGATTATTATCCGACCGGAACTGGCGCGACGATGAAAGAGCTCGGCGAAGGCTCGCGCGACATGATCGTCTCGACGACCGGATGGGATATCAATCCGCGGGTTCTCGGCATCGTACCGAAGGAAGCGGAAATCCAGGTGCTTGAGGGTTTTCATTGGGTTTCCGACGCCCAGTATATGTTCGTGCCCAAGGGCGTGTCGGACGACAAGCTTGCGGTACTGCTCGATCTCATCAGCTTCGTGATGCAGCCGCAGCAGCAGGCGTTCGCCTATGATGAAGGATATTTTTATCCTGGTCCGGCCGTAAAAGATGCGCCGCTCTCCATGGCGCCGGCGGCAAGCCAGGCGGCGATCAAGGAATACGGCCGTCCGCAATACGACAAACTGATCGCGGAAACGCCAATCGAAGTGCCCCTGACGCCGGATAAACTGGTGTTAGCCTTCCGGCGCTGGGACGAGGAAATCGGCTCCAAGAAGAGCAAGTAAGAAACCAGGTCACGAACCAGCAATCGGACAGGTCGAGCCACCGCCTTCGCGCGGAAGATGGCGGCTTCGACAACCGTATCCAAGGTCAGCACCATGCCCAACACCATGACGTCGTTCCAGTCGCTGCGTCTCCAGGGCGTGGGACGGGATTTCGGTAACCTGAATGTCCTCAAGGATCTGACCCTCGAAGTTCAACGCGGTGAATTCATCGCGCTGCTTGGACCTTCCGGATGCGGAAAATCCACCGCGCTCAATTGCATTGCCGGCTTGCTGCCTTCGACGCGGGGCTCGATCTGGCTTGATGAAAAGCGGATCGATACCCTGCTGCCCGAGGACCGCGGATTTGGCATGGTGTTTCAGAACTATGCGCTGTTTCCGCATATGAGCGTGCGCGACAATATCGGCTTTGGATTGAAGATGCGCCGCGTCGAGAAAACGGAAACGCGCCGCCGCGTTCAGGCGGCTATCGAGACGGTTCGACTTGATACCCAGGCCGACAAGCTTCCCGGTCAGCTTTCCGGGGGCCAGCAACAGCGGGTCGCGATCGCGCGCGCCATCGTGGTCGAACCGCCGCTCGTTCTGATGGACGAGCCCCTGTCGAATCTCGATGCCAAGTTGCGGCTCGAAATGCGGCAGGAAATTCGACGGATACACGCCGCCCTCGGCTCGATCACGATCTATGTAACGCATGATCAGGACGAAGCGCTCTCGCTGGCCGATCGTATTGTGGTTCTGAAGGACGGCGAAATCCGGCAGATCGGCACGCCATCCGACTTGTACGCACGGCCGGCGCATCGCGATGTCGCGGAGTTTATGGGCTTCCGCAACCAGATCACGGGACCCGTCCGGGAAATCAGCGGCGACATGGCTGCCATCGATGTCGCAGGCACCGTGCTGCGCGGCCGTAACGTTGGGGCGGCGCCCGGCAAGAATGCCGTCGCCTCCATCCGGCCTGATGACCTTGCACCGGTCGCGGAGGGAGGCATTCTGGCGATTGTTGAAGCGATCGAATATCGCGGCAAGGACTTCTTCGGCCAGGCCCGCAACGCCAGCGGTTCACTGCTGTTTTTCCGTTCGGACCTCCCGCTCAGCGCCGGCGCAACGGTGCGGCTCGGCGCGGCCCCGTCGCGCGTGATCGTTTTCGGCGAAGAAGCCGCATGAACCAGTCAGATGTTCCGCTGCGATTGCGTCTGGCCGCCCGCGGCCTCGATGGCGTGACGCTGCTGGTTTTACCGTCGATCGCGCTTCTGTTCGCGCTGTTTGTCTATCCGTTTAGCTATGGACTTTGGCTTTCGTTCAACCCGAAGACCGGATCCTGGCTCGGCAACTACGCCACGTTTTTCAGCGATCCGTTCCTGTACGACACCGTCATCACGACGCTGCGACTTGCACTGCCGGTGACCGTGTTAAACGTTCTGGTGGCCCTTCCGGTGGCATTTCGCGTCCGGCTGATGCCGCGACAAAGGGTGCTGACGACTATCCTGGTGCTGCCGGTAACGCTGGGCACGGTGCTGATTGCAGAAGGGTTGCTCAATTATCTTGGACCGCAAGGCTGGCTCAGCCGATCCTTGATGCTGCTCGGCCTCGTCCAAACCCCGGTCAAGCTGCTGCACAATTACTGGGGCGTCTTCATCTCGCTGGTGCTGACCGGATTTCCCTTCACGTTTCTTTTGATCCTGTCTTACGTCACCGGGATCGATCCCGCACTGGAACGGGCGGCCGCGACGCTTGGCGCGCGTGCGGCGTCGAGGTTCTGGAACATCACGCTGCCACTGCTAGCGCCGGGCCTCGCCATCACCTTTTGCCTGTCGTTCGTGCAGGCTTTTTCGGTGTTTCCTTCCGCCGTGTTGCTCGGTGCGCCCGCCGGCCCAACCCGGGTCATTTCGATCGCCGCCTATCAGGCCGCGTTCGAGCAGTATGATTATTCGATGGCGTCGGCGATTGCGATGATCATGGGAGCGGTGCAGCTGGTCGTGGTCACAATTTTCCTGGGCGCGCGCGGTTTGTTTTATCGCGGCCCGGCGGGCGGGGGCAAAGGCTGAGCCGATGCAAATGACAACAACCCTACAGCGGACCGCAGGGCGGCTATGGATCGTCTCGGTGTGGGCGGCCGTAATCCTGTTCATCGTCAACCTGCTCGCCATGATCGCCGCGGTCGTCACCAGTTCTTTTGCGACGCGCTGGCTCGGCACATGGTTTCCGGCCGGCTGGACCACACGCTGGTATCTCTCGGCCTGGACCGAGTTTCAGCTCGACGACCTCTTGATCGTCACCGTCGAAGTCGTATTCGCCGTCGTCGCGATTTCGGGAATTCTCGGCGTGCCCGCGGCCTATGCATTGGCGCGGCGGGAATTTCCCGGCAAGAAGTTCGTGACCCTGCTGCTGCTGTTACCACTGCTGGTGCCGCCCATTACCTACGGCATCCCGCTTGCGACGGTGCTCTATCAAACCGGTCTCGGTGGAACATTGTGGGGCGTTATTCTCGCGAACCTGGTTCCGACGGTGCCCTTCGTCGTGCTGGTGATGATGCCTTTCATCGAACAGATCGACCCGCGCATCGAGGCTGCGGCGCGCGTGTTCGGTGCGGGGACGTTGCGGATGTTCGTCCACATCCTGTTGCCGCTGCTGCTGCCCGGTATTCTGGCGGCGCTGCTGCTCGTCCTGGTCCGGACCATCGCGATGTTCGAATTGACTTTCCTGACCGCAGGTCCCACCAGCCAGACGCTGGTCGTGGCACTCTATTACGCGGTCTTTGCCTCCGGCGTCCGCGCGGTTCAGTCGGTTGATGCGATGGCGGTGATCTACATGGCGAGCACGCTGATATGGCTCGTCATCGCCCTGCGCTTCGTCAATCCCACCCAGATGGTCACGCGGGCCAAACAGCAGCCGGCCAAGTAAGCGACGGCCCGGCCTTTTCCCTATCCACGCTTAAATTGTTGCCGCCAGGATCGCGCGCCCCGAGCATGAAAGCCAAAAAACGTGCTTCATACCGTCGATTCCTCCGGAAACCGCTCCCGCTTCATGGCTTGCTCCCTGTATCAGGTTCAGGATGCCCAAAAAATTACCTTCAACGTGGACCAGTTTGTAGGGTCAGGATCATATAACGGATTGGCATGACAGCCTTTGGCAGATGAGATGCTTGCAGCGGTTCGAACTGAAATAGGATGGCATCCAAGCTGATCCTTTCAACCGCGAGATCACCTGATGGATGCACTAGCCCGTGACGCAAGCGTCGCCCCCGGCCGCGACTGGCCGCTTGAAATCTTCAACACGCTGAAAGAAGCCGGCGTTTCGCAAATCTCCTACGTGCCGGACGCCGGTCATTCGCGCCTGATCAATCTCTCCCATGATGATCGCAGCATCAAAACGACCGTACTTACCACCGAAGAAGAAGGCATCGCGCTGTCGGCCGGCGCGTGGCTCGGCGGCGACCGCGCCGTGCTGCTGATGCAGTCGAGCGGCGTCGGCAACTGCGTCAACATGCTGTCGCTGATGAACTCCTGCCGCCTGCCCCTGCTGACGATCGTGACGATGCGCGGCGAGTGGGCCGAGTTCAACCCGTGGCAGGTGCCGATGGGCAGCGCGACGCCCGGAGCTTTCCAGTTGATGGGCGTTACCGTGCTGCGCATCGAAACTCCGGACGAAGCCGCCGAAGTCATCTCGGCTGCGGCGACGCTGGCCTTCGATGGCGACCGGCAGATCGCCGTGCTGATTTCCCAGCGCATGCTGGGTCGCAAGAAGTGGGTGGAGAGCAAGTGATGTCGGACGCAACAAGCACGCTGGACCGCCGCGCGGCGGTCAAGACCCTGCTCACCGACCGCAAGGATCTCCTTGTCGTCACCGGGCTGGGTTCGCCTTCTTACGATGTGTTCGCCGCGGGCGATCACAACGGCAACTTCTATCTGTGGGGCGCGATGGGCGGCGCGGCGATGGTCGGCCTGGGCATTGCGCTGGCGCAGCCGAAGCGTCCGGTGTTGGTGCTGACCGGCGACGGCGAACAGTTGATGGGGCTAGGCTCCCTGCTCACGATCGCCGTGCACAAGCCGGCCAACCTCGCGGTAGCCGTGCTCGACAACGGCCACTTCGGCGAAACCGGCATGCAGAAGAGCCACGCCGGCCTTGGCTCACGCCTCGAAGTGATTGCCCAGGGCGCCGGCTTCCTCGCCGTCGATGTGATCGACGATCTCAAGGAAATCTCGGACTACCGCGGCAAGCTGCATGACGTGACCAGCGGCCCGCGCTTCGTGCGCATCAAAATCGCGCATGGCAATCCGGAACGGGCGCTGCCGCCGCGCGACGGCGCCTACATGAAGAACCGGTTCCGGCAGCACCTCGGCTTCGCCGTCACTTGAGCGCGCCGTCCGGATGGTCGGCGGCGGCCATCCGGATGTCCCAGAGGCCCTCCGCGCGCAGCCGTTCGATCTCGATCTTGATGAAGTCGGAGATCGCCGCGGTGGCGATCGACCGTTGCCGGTCCGCCGGCAGCGCCATGATGAGTTCGCGCGTGATGCCTGGCTTGGCGATCGGCGCGACTTCCAGGCGCCCCGCGGCGGCATCGGCGCGAACCGCGGAATGTGGCAGCAGCGTATAGCCGAGACCGTCCTCAACGAAGCTTGTCAACACGCGAAACGAGTCGGCCTCGATCAGCACCTGGATCGGCAGATTCTTGCGCGAGAGCGCCTTCTCGATCAGGATCCGCAGGCCATGCGAGTGGCTCGGCAGCACCAGCTTCTGCTCGGAGAGCCACTCGATCGACACTTCCTTGCGATCCGCCAGCCCGCTGCCGCGCGGCCCGACGGCGACGATGTTATCGCGCCCGATGGTATGCACCGCGAGGTGCAGGTCGACTGATGGGCCATACATCAGCGCCATATCCATTTCGCCGCGATGCAGCCATTCGACCAGATGGCCGCCATAGCTTTCGACGATGCAAAGCGAAACCTCCGGCAGTTCCTCAATCACGCGGCGGGCAAATCGCGTCGACAGCACGCAGCTTACCGTGGGAACCAGCCCGAGCACCACGCGCCCCGACGGCGCGCCACCCACTGATTGAATGTCGTCGCGCACCTGTTCGATCTGCCGGACGAGGCCCGCGGTGCGATCGAACAGCAATTGCCCGGCGGGCGTCAGCACCATGCCGCGGCCGTTGCGGGTGAACAGCTCGATCCGCAGCTCATGCTCGAGCAACTTGATGTGCCGGCTCAGCGCCGGCTGGGCAATTCGCAACCGGTCGGATGCCTTGCTCAGACTCCCCAGCTCCGCGACGGATTTAAACGTTCTCAGTTGGCGCAGATCCACCGTGAGCCTTGCATTTTCTAGAACCCTGCGCCCACTGATATACAGCTACGGCATTCGACGCCACCCGTTGCGGGCACGCCGATTGCTGCGGCGCAACAGATGGCAGGCATAGCTGTTATCGCGGAATTTTCATTGTGATGCAGGCGCCGACGTTTCTCATGGCGGCGGGCCCACACGAGAAAAAAATGACCGACAAGGACTTCCTGCAGCAGGTCGCGGCGATCGTCGGGCCGAACAACATCCTGACCGACCCGGCGGAGATGGCGCCTTATCTGCAGGACTGGCGGGGGCGCTACACCGGCAGCGCCAGTTGCGTCGTCCGCCCCGGCAACACGGAAGAGGTTTCAGGAGTCCTGGTCCTCTGCATCGCCAACGATCATCCGGTCGTCCCGCAGGCCGGCAACACGGGCCTGTGCGGCGGCGCCATCGCCTCGAAAAGCGGCGACAGCGTTGTTATCAATGTCTCCCGCATGAACGGTATTCGCGAGATCGATGCCGTCAACGGCACCATGACCGTCGACGCCGGCTGCATCCTGCAACATGTCCGCGACGCCGCCGACCGCCAGAACCTGCTGTTTCCGATGCTGCTCGGCAGCGTAGGCAGCTGCGAAGTCGGCGGCCTAGTCTCGACCAACGCTGGCGGCACCGGCGTGCTGCGCTACGGCAACATGCGCGAACTGGTGCTTGGTCTCGAAGTCGTGCTGCCGGACGGCCGGATCTGGAACGGTCTGCGCGCGCTACGCAAGGACAATACCGGCTACGACCTCAAGCAGCTGTTCATCGGCGCCGAAGGCACGCTCGGCATCGTCACCGCCGCCGTGCTGAAACTGTTCCCGCGGGTGTCCGCGTCGGTATCCGCGATGGTCGCGCTGGACTCGGTGTCTGACGCCATCACGCTACTGCAGGAACTGCGCGCGCGCCTCGGCAACCGCGTCGAGGCGTTCGAGATCATGTCCGCCCCGCAGTTGGCGATCGTTCTCAAGCATATGACGCAACTGCGCAATCCGATAGCCGGCAACGCGCCGTATTACGCCCTGATCGAGATTGCCGACAGCCACAGCCAGCAGGATCTCGTCATGGCGCTGGAGGATGTGCTCGGCACCGCCCTGGAACGCGGCACCATCGCCGACGCCACCATCGCGCCGGACCTTGCGAAGGCGACCGCGATCTGGGACCTGCGCCACAATATCTCCGAGTCCAACAAGCGCGAAGGCTTTACGGTTTCCAACGACACCTCGGTGCCGATCTCCCGGCAGTCCGACTTCGTCGCGCGTGTACATGAAAAGGCAAAGGCGGCTTTTCCAGAAGCCCATGTCTGCTTCTGCGGTCACATTGGCGACGGCAACATCCATGCGATCATCGTCTTCCCGCGCTCGCTGTACAACTCGCCGGAGGAGTTCGAGGCCGCCGCCAGCCGCGCCAACACCATCGTCCACGACGCGAGCGTTGCGCTTGGCGGCAGCATCAGCGCCGAACACGGCATCGGCCAGATGCACCTGCACCGCCTGCCCCGCTACGCCGCGCCGGTCGAGCTGGACCTGATGCGAACCATCAAGCGCGCGCTGGATCCGAAGTGGCTGATGAACCCCGGAAAGGTCATCACGCCAGATTGATACGCGGGCGATTGGCAAGCGCCTTCGCAACAACAGATAGCTGCTATCACTGCTTGGCATTTTGCGGCGCCGAGCGCCCGATCAACAATCACGCCAAGGCCGGAAAACGGCCCGACGACATCATGGGGGAAACGATGGCTGCACTTCGCGCCGCGCGGCTTGTCTGGACGCAACCAGAGAGGGCGTCTTGACCTCACGTCTCACCCGGCGAACGTTCTGCAACTCGCTTGCGCTTGCCCCCGCGGGCCTTGCCACACCGCTCCGCGCACAGGGATCCGGCGATCTGCCGAAAGGGTTGATCACACTGGTGGTGCCGTTCGCTGCCGGCGGCGCCACTGACGTCGTCAGCCGGATCGTTGCCAGGAAGCTCTCCGAACAGATCGGTCAATCCATCGTGATCGAGAACGTCACCGGCGCCGGCGGCGTGGTCGGTGCCGCCCGCGTGGCCCGCGCTGCGCCGGACGGCACGAGCCTGCTGATGGGGACCATTTCCACGCATACCATCAACCCGCTGATGGCCAAGCAGCCGCCCTACGACCCCATCAAGGATTTCACCGCGATTTCGATGGTCGCCACAGTGCCCAACGTGCTGCTCGTATCGTCCCGGGTGAAGGCGGCCAATGTCGGGGAACTGATCGCGCTGATCCGCGCCGACCCCGGAAGCTTCAGCTACGGCTCGTCCGGGATCGGAACGCCCCCCAACCTTTCCGGCGAATTGTTCAATGTCCAGGCCAAGGTCAAGATGGGTCATGTACCCTATCGCGGCGGCGCCCCGGCGATGAACGATCTGATCGGCGGCCAGATCCCGGTCCTGTTCGACGTGCTCAGCGGCGCCGCCCCCTTTATCAAAGCCGGAACCGCACGCGCGCTTGCCGTCACGACCAAAACGCGATCGCCGTCGTTTCCCGATCTCCCGACGATCGCGGAGCAAGGCCTCCCTGAGTTCGAGACCTACACCTGGAATGCAGTGTTCGGACCGCCCGGGCTGCCAGCCAACATGGCAGAGCGGCTCAGCGCGGAGTTGCGCAAGGCGGTCGCCGACCCCGAGATCCAGCAGCGGCTGCGCGACCTCAGTGCCGACCCGGTCGGATCGACTCCCGCAGAGCTGGCCAACCAGCTCCAGCAGGAGATCACCAAGTGGCAACCTGTCATCGAGACAGCCGGGCTGAAAATTCAGTGACAACTTTCTGGCGGTAGCTGATTACATCCAAGACAACCGTATTCGCAGTTCCACCCATCGCGTCTGTATCGAGCAGTCATTCCGATTCAGGCGTCATTCGATTGACGCTGCTTGACTGCAGTGCAGCCATGTCGTGTACATCAGCGACGAGCCAACGTAAGTTCGTCAAATAACAAAAAAATACGGGAGACATTCATGCTCGGGAAATCAATCACTGCACTCGCTTTGGGCATGGTTCTCGCAACGCCGGCCTTCGCCGCCGATGCCCCCACTGAAATCAAGATCGGCACGCTCTACGCTTCGTCAGGGCGCTACGCCTCGATCTCGATGCCGGTTCACAGCGGTTTAAAGCTCTGGATCGAGCAGAAGAACGCCGAAGGCGGCGTCTATGTGAAGGCTTTCGACAAGAAAATTCCGATCAAGCTCATTGCCTATGACGACCAGAGCAATACCGCGACGGCTTCGTCGCTTTACAATCAGCTGATCACCCAGGACAAGGTCGACCTGCTGGTCGCAGATTCAGGCTCGGTGCTGACAGCGCCCGGGGTGGCAATTGCCCGAGATCACAAGATGTTTCTGTTCGACCAGACCGGAACCGGCGCCAGCTTCTTCTCCAAGGACAATCCCTACATCGCTCTGATGGCCGATCCGGTCTCGACGGTGTGGCCGAAGCCGATCGCCGACTTCCTGATCAATGACGGTCCCGCCCTAGGCATCAAGAAGGTCGCAATCCTGTATGCGACCAACGAATTCACCGGCACCCAGGCCACCGCGGTGCGCAAGTTCATCAAGGATTCCGGCGCGCCGATCGAGATCGTCTACGACCAGGGCGTTCCGACAGAAACCACGAACTACACGGTGATTATCAACAACATCCGCAACAAGCAGCCGGATGCCGTGATCCACCTCGGCTACGCGCCGAACGACATCGCCTTGCTGCGCAACATCGGCGAAGTCGGCGTCAAGTTCAAAATGCTGTTCTGCATTTATGCAGGGCTCGAAACCGAACTGCTGGAAAAGAACGTCGGTGCCAAGGGGCTGGAGCACGTCTTCACCTATGTGCCGCCGACCGACCTCGATTACCCCGTCAATTTCGGAATGAAGATGGCGGATTACCGCGCCGCATGGAACAAAACCTATCCCGACGGCAAGGTCGAGTTCGGCTTCAACGCAGTCGCTGGCTACACCACCGCGCTGGTGATTGAGAAGACGCTGTCGGTAGCTACCAGCCTCGATCAACTCGAACTCCGCCGCGCGGTGTTCAGCCTGTCGGGCGAGCTCAAGACCCTTGACGGCACCTTCGGCCTCGACGAGACGGGCGGCCAGATCGGCGAGTTGACGCCACTCGGTCAGATCGCGCTCAACGAGCATGGTCACGTCAAGTTCGTGGAGGTATTCCCGCACGACGCCAACAACACCAAGCCGGTCTATCCGCGCCCATGATGCATCTCCAGATTTCGTACCGGACGCCGGGAGCCAATAGCTGATGCTGGTCTACGCCCTCGTTGCCGGCGTCCTGTTCGGTCTGTATTTCAGCCTGGTCGGAATCGGCCTCAACCTCGTCTTCGGCGTCATGCGCATCGTCAACCTTGCGCATGGCGACTTCCTGATGCTCGGCGCCTTTGTCGCTTTCGGCGTCGTCACTTTGGCCGGGCTCGATCCGCTGCTCGCGGTGCCCGTGGCCTTTGTGGTGTTCCTGCTGGTTGGCGTGGTGCTTTACAAGATTCTGGTGCCGCGCCTGCAGGGCTCGGTAAATCCGGAAATGTTGTCGATCATCCTGTTCTTCGGCCTGTCGCAGGTCATCCAGGCGATCACGACGATCTTCTTCGGCACCAGCGAACGCTCGATCCCGAGCAGCGCGCTGGGCAGTATATTTACGACGGCCCGCATCAAGCTGTTCGGTGGCAATGCCGACGATGCCGGCGGTCCGATTGTGCTTTTCGGCCAGAGCTTTCCGGCGTCCTGGGTGATCGCGGCTACGACCAGCCTCGTCGCCATCGGGTTGGTCTATCTTTATCTCTATCGCAGCCGGATGGGCACGCTGACCCGCGCCGTGATGTCGCGCCGCGATGAGGCACTGGCCACCGGCATCGACGTCGATCGTATTTCTGCCGCGGCCTTCGGTATCGGCCTCGGCCTTGCCGCCGTCGCCGGCGTGTTTGCGCCGTTCATGTTCGGCTCGGTGACACCGGCCTTCGGCGCTGACGCCACCGTCACCTCGTTCGCCGTGGTGGTGCTTGGCTCGCTAGGCAATCCTCTCGGCACCGCGCTTGGCGGCGTGGTTTACGGCATCTGTTTCATGCTGGTGCAGACCTATCTGTCGTCATGGGCGGACCTGCTGCCCTACGTCTTGTTGATCGTCATTCTGCTGCTGCGTCCCAGCGGCTTGCTGGGAAGGCAGGTGCGCGTTGCCTAATTACATGCGCCATCTGCTGCTGATCGTTCTGCCGCTACTCGTGATCTTCGCTTTGCTGCCCGGTGTCTATCAGAACCACCTGCTGCTGTTCAATTTCGTGATCTTCCTGGTGCTCGCCCAGGGCGTGAACATCATCTACGGCTTCACGGGCTATCTGCCGTTCGGCTATGTCGGCTTCTTCGGCGCCGGCGCCTACGGCTTCGCCATCATGGTGATGCAGTATCATGTCTCTGCGCCGGTAGCGGTCCTAGTCGCGGGCGCGGTCGGCGTTGCGCTCGGCCTGCTACTGTCACCTTTGCTGCGACTGTCCGGTGCCTATTTCGCCATCGCCAACATGGCGGCGGCGCTGGCAGTGCTGCACTTCGTTGCCAACCCGGCGCTTGAAGATATTACGCGGGGCCCTTATGGCGTCTCGCTCACCGGCACCTTCAATCCGACGCAGGCTTACGCAGCGGCGTTAGCCGTGCTGGCGCTGACCATGGGCATCGTCGTGTTCCTGAAGAATTCCAGCTTCGGCCTGGCCCTTCAGGCGGTGCGTGAGGATCCGGTCAGTGCCTCGATGGCCGGCGTCAACGTGGTCCGGATGCGTGTCATCGCGTGGCTGGCCTCGGCGCTGGTCGCAGGCCTCGCAGGCGGGGTCTATGCCTGGTACGTCTCGGTGTTCTTTCCCGACAACGTGTTCAGCTCCGACTTCAGTATCTTCGCTATCGTGTTCGCGCTGTTCGGTGGCGTGGCCACCATCACCGGCCCGATCATCGGCGTCATCGCCCTCTATGGCGTCTACAACCTGATCGGCTTCACCACCCCGCAATATTTCCAGCTGATCTACGGGCTGCTCATTATGGTCCTCGTCCTGTTCCTGCCGGCGGGCCTTGTCTCGCTCGCGACACGGAGGGGATGGCGTGTCCCTTAATTCCGCACCCATTCTCCAGGTCGATGGACTCGTAAAGCGTTTCGGCGGTTTTCACGCGCTGGACGGCCTCAGCTTTCACGCCGCCGCCGGCGAGATTTTGGGGCTTGTCGGCCCCAACGGCTCCGGCAAGACCACGTCCATCAATGTCATCTCCGGGCTGTATGCGCCGGATGGCGGGAGCGTCACGCTCGACGGCAAGGGGATTGGCGGCATCGCCTCGCATAAGCTCGTGCATTTGGGCGTCAACCGGACCTTCCAGATTCCCAAGCCGTTCCTGTCGCTGACCGTGCGAGAAAATATTGCTGTCGCGCTAGCCTATGGGCGGGCGCAGGTCGCACCGCCGGCTGCGGCGGCGCTGATGGAGGAGTATCGCCTCACCGAAGTAGCCGATCGCCCCGCCAGCGAGCTCAACAATGCACAGCAAAAAATGCTCGACCTGGTGCGCGCGCTGGCGACGCGGCCGCGGCTGCTGCTGCTCGACGAACTTGCGGCTGGCCTCAACCCAACCGAGCTTGACTGGATCTCCGGCCGCATCAAGGCGCTGGCGCAGACCGGGATGGCGATCATCGTCGTCGAACATTTGATGGGTTTCATCGAACAGATCACCGACCGCGTCATCGTGATGAATGCGGGCAAGGAAATCTTCGAAGGCAAGCTTGCGGTCGCCGTCAAGGTGCCGCAGGTCATCGAAGTGTTTCTTGGAGGCGAACATGCAGCCTGACAATTTCCTGATGCAGGCTAACGGCGTCAATGCCGGCTACGGCACGATGCAGGTGCTGTGGGGCGTTGATCTCGACATCCAGCCGGGCGAGACCGTGCTGCTGCTCGGCGCCAACGGAGCCGGCAAAACGACGTTCCTGAAAACCCTGGTCGGCCTGATAGAGGCCCGAGAGGGCGTCATTACGCTCGCCGGACAGGACGTGACAAGGATGCGTTCCAGCGACCGCATGAAGCTCGGCATGACCTATATGTCGGAGCTGGCGGTTTTCCCCGACCTGTCAATCGAGGAGAACCTGCGGGTCGGCGCGCATGCACTCGGTCACGCCAATCCCGGCGCGCGCGCTGAAGAGCTGTACGGCATCTTTCCGGTGCTGCGCGACAAGCGCCGCGCGCCGGCCTCAAGCCTGTCCGGCGGCCAGCGCAAGATGCTCGGCATCGCCAAAGCGCTGGCAGCAGAACCGAAGCTGCTGGTGATGGACGAGCCTTCCGCCGGGCTTTCGCCACTGTTCGTCAAGGAGGTGCTGCGCGTGCTCAGCGACCTGCAGGGCCGCGGCCTGTCGCTGCTGATCGCCGAGCAAAACATCGGCTTTCTCGAAGTCGCCACCCGGGTCTCCGTGCTCGAAGGCGGTCGAATCCGCTTCTCAGGCACCGTGGCCGAGATGACCGACAACGAAGCGCTGCGCCGCGCCTATTTCGGATTGAAATGACTTCTTGCAATCGCAATTATTTTCTCGATTTCGAGATACCTTTTCATGCGACCTCATCTACGCACAGACCTCTCGCTCACCCCACACGACAGCACTTCTTAAAGCCGAAATGGAGGTCCGCTTCCCTTTCAACTTCTCCACCAAGGTCTCCGCCTTCTCGACCGATGCAAGGTAGCCAATAGCCAAGTCCGCCCCTTGAGTCGGCAAGCCCCAACGCAGCGGCGACCAAGTCCAGCGAGCCACCGGTTGCCCGCGACTATGAGCTCAAGTTGGCGGACCGATTGCGCCTGAGCGAAGCGCTCTAACTGCGAAAAATCGGAACTGACAAAGAACCAGGCTTTCAATGGAAAATTACGGCGTATTCAATTCACGATCGATGCCGAATCAAACAAAATAACCCGATGCTTGCATCAAGCCTCATCTACGCGATCAGTGACATTCATGGCTGCTTCGACCTTCTCACAGCCCTACTCGATTTCGTTACCGACGATGCCGAACGCCGTCGTCAAGAGCCGAGGATTATATTTCTGGGCGACATCGTTGATCGAGGCCCCGATAACAGAGGCTGCATCGAACTGGTGGTATCAACGTTGGAGCGCCGGCCGAAATCTCGGCTCGTTCTGGGCAATCACGACGACTGGTTCCTGCGAGCTTTGGGAACGGACGATCTGGACTCAGCGGTGGTCGCGTCCTGGGTGCGCAATGGAAGGCTTTCTACCCTCTACAACTACGACCATGAGGCTGATCTCAGCATGGCCCGAGCCGCGGTCAAGATCGACTATCAGCACCATATCTCGCTCTTCCAAGAGGCCTCCCTTCTTGAAATCGACGGACCGTTCGCCTTCGTTCACGCCGGGGTCAATTCGGAAAGACCCATAGACAATCAAGAGCGCACTGACTGCCGTTCAATCCGGAAACCGTTTCTCGAATACCCGGAGCATCTATCCCATATTGTTGTACATGGGCACACCATCACGGACACGCGATGCCCGCTCGTCACCCAAAGTCGCATCGCGCTGGACACCGGAGCGTATGGGACCGGGCATCTGACAACGCTCATCATCGACCCTGTCGCGGATTCGTTGGAATTCGCCTGGACTGTGCAATCGGATTCCGAAATCACGGTCGAGTTAATTGAGCCTGACGTCACGAGCGTTCCGGAACGTCTCCATGACCACTTCAACACGACCTCTACAATGCACTCGGCACAATAGGTTGTCCTCATCTAGGCCGTCTCGATGAGATCCTTGCATTCGATGACCGAGAGGTAGAAACGGACATTTCGGGAAGCTCCGCGACATCACACACGATGATGCTGCGCAACGACCACGCAGCAGCGACGAATCCGATCGGCAACGCATGCCGTCGCGCCATTTCTCGTTCCGCCGTTATGACTCATGCGGTCTGTCAAAATCGCTTTCGAAGCGTAAATGCTTCACGCTGCGGCCTTGACGCCGCACAAGCTTGAGGGCCTCTATCCCAATCTTGATGTGCGTTTCGACATAGTTCGCCGTCACCGCCAGATCCGATGCCTCGGTCTTCACGCCCTCAGGGATCATGGGCTGATCGGATACGAGAAGCAGTGCACCGGTCGGAATGTGGTTGGCAAATCCCGCGGCAAAGATCGTCGCCGTCTCCATGTCAATCGCCATGCTCCGCGTGCGACGCAACTGCTCCTTAAAGGCATCATCGTGCTCCCAGACACGACGGTTGGTGGTGTAGACCGTGCCCGTCCAGTAGTCGTGCCCCAAATCACGGATCATGGTTGACACCGCGCGCTGCAATTGGAATGCGGGCAGCGCGGGTACCTCGGGCGGCAGGTAATCGTTCGAAGTACCTTCACCCCGAATGGCCGCAATGGGTAGAATGAAATCTCCAGTCTGATTTTTGCGTTTCAAACCGCCACATTTCCCGAGAAATAAAACAGCCTTTGGGGAAACGGCACTCAGTAGATCCATGACGGTTGCCGCATTCGGGCTTCCCATGCCGAAATTTATCAAAGTAATTCCATCGGCGGTCACGTTGGGCATCGGTCGATCCATGCCGCTGATCGATACGTCGTGGTGGGCGGCAAACCATGCGACGTAACCGCCGAAATTCGTCAAGAGAACATATTGTCCGAACTCATCAAGCCGCGTTCCTGTGTAACGCGGCAGCCAATTTTCGACGATGTCCATTTTCTCAGTCATGCTCAGCTCCCACGTCAAATTGCGCCGATATACGCTAAACTATACGCGAGTTCCGGATCGCGATGGAGAATCTCGAAGGCTACGCACTCGCAAACGCTGTCCGTTCGTCGACGCCGAAGTCGACTTTCCCTGACGTTTTCATCTCCCAAATGACCAAATGATCATAACTATATGCTCTCGACGAAGGCTGAGCTGCGCCGGTGGAACCTGTGCACCACACTTCACAAGTGCGTGCAGCCGGGTTGAAATGCGGAACACCATTTCCACCGAAGAACGTGATGCTCCAAGCAGCGTCCCTCTATCCTTCTCGAACTCGGCACTCTCAAAATCCTTCTCACTGGACTGGAAGCCGGTTTGACCAAGGGAACGGGACGCGAAATCGCGTGTCATCGAAGCAGGCTTGAAATTTCACCATCTGCCGAAGTCAGAAGAAAATTCAATGAAATCGGGAATTGAGCATCTCACCGGCGACGAAATCGAAGATGTCCGCACCAAATGCGAGCAGCGCGCCGAACCGGAAAAGGTTGGCAAAGACACGGTGGAAGAAACGAGGAGAGGCCGCTCCGGAACTTCGAATCCCTGGTGACGTCCGTCTACCAGTATGAGGTTCGCGACGGCTGGACGCTGCAGCCGAATTTCCAGTACTTCGTCCATCCCGGCGGCGGCGCGACAAATCCGACGGGACCGACGGCCGCCACGCGCTGCCGTATTCGGTCTCCGGACGGAAGCTCTGACCTGCACTCACTCTGGCCGCTCATGAGAGGACCGCGCCGCAGCGATCCCATGCGCCTGAGACGCGAAACGACCGCAAGTCAGATTTGTTCCGCAAGAATCCCTGACCAATAAAACATAAAAGTCCCTCATTATTTTCTTGATCCCGTCGCGAAGCGGCGCAAGGATGAAGAAAACGGGAGGTGGTAAATGAAAGAATTCCAGACCTGTCGTGCCATGGAAAGCCTGTGCCGTCAGCGAGCTTCATTCTTCCCCGAGGAAAGCTGGAAGCATTTAGCTGAAGCGGAGATGTGGCAGCATAAGGCTATGGACTTAATTGCCGAGCATCACGTCGAGTGCAATCAGCCCGTCACCAAGGCAGCCGCCTGAAGCCACGGAGCCAGAAGCTCCAATGCTAAATCCGGATCTCCAGAGGCTTGTCGTCCTGTGTCGAGGGATGTTCTTCTCGGGAGAAGATATCCCTGACAACAAAGCCTTCTTCCGGAGTTTAGTACGCCCGCAGCTTGTGGGGAGTGCCCTGCTCCTCGGGAGGCCCCAGAAGCCCGTCATACTCAGATTTTCCTAACGTGTGAATGTAACTCAACATCAATGTACGGGTGGCTTTTCTGCTATCCATCACCTCGGCGAGGATGCTCGCATCTAATCGAAAACCTTCGCCGGGAACCTGCATGTACACGGTGGTGGGGGCAACTGCGTCACCTAATATAATTGGAATGCCCACGATGCCTTCGTTCCCAATAGTTCCAACTTCAGCAGAAGACCCGTCAGCCATCGTGTTCACCAACGAAGCAACGCCTTCGATAAGAAAGTAGACGGAATTTATTGCCTCATTTGCCTCATAAAGCGGCTTTCTATAATCGAGGCTGATCAACTGCATGTGGGAACGGATTCGCTGAAAATCACCCAGCGGGACTCGCGCTAAAAGTCGATTCTGCAGCGACTGGGGCATGACAAATCCTCTAACGACAGATCTGGGTGGATCATTTGCAGAATTCAACAGGTGGATCGCCCCCCCCTGCAGAGCGGCATCATTTTTCTAAAATACAACCCGATGTTTCGCGAGATTGCCAATCATACCGACCACCGTATTCGCCCCCCCCCTTCGTATCAGCGTTTTTCTTGATTGCGCCAGGTCGTCGATCGCATTCTTCATCGATGCTCATGCGGAGATCTCCTGGACTAGGTCAGTCAGGCTGCAAGTTCCTTACGAACCGCGGCAGCAGAGTTACCAACCTTGTCAATTATCGTCTGGAGCTTATCACGTGAGATACCAAGCTGATGCATCCAGCATTTGACCTCATGCGCTTCATGCATGTTGATTTTACTGCGGTCAGGCTGGCCTCATATTCTTGAGGCCGTCCATCGGTGTCATCCTCCGCTTCGGATGAAGAAAAACTCCGGTAACTCAATGTCGTTCCGAGAATTTCGCCGCAAGTGCGGGCATCTGTAACTGAGCGTTGGTGTGGTGTCCCACTAGATTGACCGTCTAATGGTTTTTTGACCATTTTTGAACGTCCCCGGTGTCCATCCGTCTCGGTGTTACCGAAAAGTCCTTGCAAAATGACGGCCCGCCAAAAGCGGCGGGTTTCTTTGCATGATCTGACTAGTTCATCGAAAACTGTGGCATCAAATCGTTTCGGGCCAACCGCGCTCGGCACCGATCTCTCCAGTGCGTGGCGAGATGATCTTCGGTGGGCAAGAGCTGGTCGAGAATTTTGTCGGGACAAAAATCGACAACCTGTCCCTCGCTCTCCTCCATGCCCTTGACCAGGTAGCGGTCCGCACCGCCCTCTGGATCGTGCTTGAGCAGGAGAACGACGCCTTCCACTGCTCGTACCTCGGCGGTCTCAACCGCGGCGTCGGCAACGGCGGCATATTCGCCTTCATTGATCCCGCCCATTGGAGCTGCTCGGCAAACGACGTCCCACATCACACTTCCGCGCCGGAGGTTAAGCTCAGTTGCATCAGTCAGCCAAGCCTAACCCGTCAATTTTGCCTAGACCGGTCGTCGGCAACCTGTCGCCCCGCCAGCCAGCCAAAGGTTATTGCAGGTCCGAGGGTGATACCGGGGCCGGGATAGGCGCCTTCCATGATTGAAGCCATATCGTTGCCGCAAGCATAAAGCCCTGCGACGAGTGCCCCGTCCGCGGCAAGGACGCGCGCATGGGCGTCGGTCACGATGCCGGCCGACATGCCAAGGTCGGCCGGATAGACCGCCACGGCATAATAAGGCGCCTGTTTCAACGGGGCTACGCAGGGGTTGGGCTGCTGTTCGGCATCGCCCAGCGAGCGCTGGTAGATGTTGCCGCCGCGGCCGAACTTTGGATCGTGGCCGGTTTGGGCGTGTCGATTAAAGTTGGCGATCGTCTCCTGCAGCGCGCTTGGCGAGACATCGATCAGCTTGGCCAATGCTTCCGGCGTATCGGCGCGCTTCAGGTAGCCTGAATCGATGTCCGGCTTAATTGCAAGCGTGAATGGCTTGATCTTGCCGAGGCCGTATTTCCAGAGGAAGCGACTGTCGCAAATCAGCCAAGCTGGAATGGCGCTATTCGCATTCGACAGTTGCGCGCGCACAAACTCATGATAGGAGACGGCCTCGTTGACGAAACGCTGGCCGTTCGAATCGACGGCGATCAGGCCAGGCTTAGCTCGGTCTGTCACCGTGTGCGGGTAGACGCCGCGGCTGCCGTTGCTTCGCGTGAAGGTCGAGGCCGGGACCCAGAACGCGCCGTCATTGGTCGGATCCGACAACTTTCCGCCGATACCCCGCGCTAGACGGGCGCCGCATACCGCCTTTCCGGGCGAGACTGTTGCGGTTAGATTCCCCGCGCTGCCGGGCACGTAGCCGCTGCGGAGTTCGGAATCATGCGAGATGCCGCCAGTTGCCAGCACCACGCCGCGGCGCGCCTGAAGCGCCTTCGTCTGTCCCGCGCTATCGCGGATCTCGAGACCGCAGACGCGGCCCTGCGTGTCGGTCACCAGGCGCTCGACCGCGTGCTCGGTCCGAAGCGTCACCCCGAGATCAAGCGCGGATTTCAGCAGCCGCGCCACCAAAGCATTGCCGAGATACAGCGTGGTCCCGCGGCGCGCGCGCAGGCGCTGTATGCCGTATTTCAGCAGCAGCTTGCCGACATGCCAGGCCGCGCGCAGCGAGCGCGTGACGCGGCGCAAATGCGGAATGTCGGCGCGGCTGATCATCATGCCGCCGAGCAGCATAAATTCCGGCAGCGGATTGCGCACCAGTGCGAAAGCCTCGCCGAGCGCGCGGGCATCGAACGGGACGGGTTCGAGCACGCGGCCGCCGGATGTCGCGCCTGGCAGATTGGGATAGTAATCGGGATAGGTGAGCACTGGCTGCAGCCGCAGTGACGTCCGCGCCTCAAGGTCTCGGATCGCGTCGTCGCCATGCGCGAGAAACGCTTCAAGCCGGGTCCGGTCTTGCCCGGGCACAGTCGCGGCCAGATAGGTCCGTGCGGCCTCGAGACTATCGGCGCGCTGCGCAGCCGCTGCCTTGTGGTTGGCGGGTATCCACACCATGCCGCCGGATATCGCGGTGGTACCGCCAACCACATCGGCCTGCTCAAGCAGCAAAACCGAACATCCCTCCGCGGCCGCAACGCTGGCAGCCGTGAGGCCGCCGGCACCGCTGCCGACGACGATCACGTCCCAGACGTCGCCGGTGGCGGGGCCGTCTTTCATCAAACCATGCCGCCGTTGGGCTGCACGATCTGGCCCTGGATCCAGGAGGCCTTGTCGGAGGCCAGGAATTGCACGACTTCGGCGATCTCTTCCGGCCGGCCGATGCGGTTGAACGGGCTGAACGCCGCCATCCGCGCCTTCACTTGGTCGGTCTTGCCGGCGTTGAACAAATCAGTATCGACCGGACCCGGCGCGACGCCGTTGACGCGAATATTGCGACCGGACAGTTCCTTCGCCATCGCGCGCACCAGGCTTTCGACCGCGGCTTTGGTGGCGGCATAGGGGCCGGTGCCAGGTACCACATGGCGGACCAGCGAGGTCGTGATGGCGACGATGGAGCCGCCGTCGCGAACCTGGCGCGCCGCTTCTGCCAGCACGTTGAAGGCGCCAATCACGTTGACTTCCATCAATTGGCGGAAGTCGTCGGGCTTAAAGCTCCCGACCGGCGCGCCCGGCACGTTGATGCCGGCATTGGCGATCACCGCCTGCGGCGCCGTGCCGAATTGCGCCCTGGCCTGCTCGAACACGCTGGCAACAGACGCCGCATCGCGAATGTCGGCCTGGTAGTTCTGGCCATGCGCGGCCTTCGACGAGGCCGACGTGCTGGTGGTGCAGACCTGCCAGCCGGCAGTGGCGAAGGCCGAGGCACAGGCGGCGCCGATGCCGCGGGAGCCTCCGAAGATGATGACGACGGGCGATGAACTGGTCATTGGATATTCCTGGAAATGGTTGGAAGCCGGAGCGGCGAAGAAGCGGACGTCCGCAGCTAGGGCGACGAGGCTTTGGCGAGACGCTCGCGCGTCGCTTCGATCGTGGCCTCAATGCCGCGTTGCAAGTCGTAGCGCGGTTCATAACCGAGCTCAGCTCTGGCACGGCTGATATCAAGCGCGCCCTTCACGGCGCTGAGCACCTTGCCGCCGTGACGGTACGGGCCGCTGTCCCCGACCGTTATCTGCGCTCCGGGAATGGCACGATTGACCGCGTCCGCCGTGTCGCGCAGCGTCGGTGCCACGCCGGTGGCGATGTTGTAGGCATCGAAGCGATGCACCGGCTTGTCCAGCGCCAGCAGAGCGCCGGCGACGGTGTCGGCGATATAGACCTGATCGACCGCGAGATCGCCACCGTCGGCCTGATGGAACGGATCGCCGCGTAACGCCGCCTCGACGTAGGTTCGCGGCATACGCAGCCTTGGGAGATGCGGGCCATAGACCCAGCAGGTCCGCACGTTGATGCATTCCAGCCCGTGGTCGCGGGAATAGACGCGACCATAATGCTCGGCAGCGAGCTTGGTGAGCCCGTAGACGCTCAGCGGCTTCTGTGGGTGATCCTCGTCGATCAAGGGCGACTGAAAGTCGCCGTAGGTCTCCTCGGTGCTGACATGAATAACGCGCTTCACCCCGTGCAGGCGCATCGCCTCGAACAGGTTGACCGAGCCTTCCACGTTCGCACGAAGCGCCTTGATCGGGATGTCCATCGCCTGGATCACGCCGACGACCGCCGCCGCGTGGATGACGGCATCGGGGCGGTGCGTCTCGAACAGGCGAACCAGTTGATGCCATTCGCCGAGGTCGGCCGCGGCGGCAACGAGTCGTGGCTTGGATTCGGCCAATATCGCAATCGCCGGTGCGATTGCGAGGTCGGTCGCGACGACGCTGTCGCCGCGATCCAGCAATGCTTGTACGATCGCCGTTCCCAGCCAGCCGCACGCGCCCGTGACCAATATCTTCTTGTTCATGGAGGTCACCGCGGCTGCTGCTCTTCATCCGAGGGCGGGCTGGTGATGACCAGGAACACCAGATTGTCGTTTCCGGTGCAGTGGAACTCATGCACGACGCCTGGCGGAATGTAGGTCACGTCATTGGCGCGGACGAGGCGATCCTCGCCGTCGACGGTCAGCACGCCCTCGCCGCTCAGCACGTGGTAGATCTGCTCCTGCACCTTGTGGACGTGGCTTTCGACGTAGGCGCCGGGCTCATACGACGAGATGCGGTGATCGAAGAACCGGCTGCCGACCGTCGCCGGCGTGACGATCGCCTTGGACAGCGCCTGCTCGAAATGGCCGGGATACTGAATCCAGCGCAACTCGGCCAGATTTCGCGTCACCGCGTATTTCTTTTCGCCGGCATCGGCGAAGGCGTCCGCTTTGGGAACAACGATGGTCATGGGTAGCTCCTCAGGAAAATGCAGGCAGGCCGGCGAGCAGATGTCGCTGGTCGTATTCTGCGACGAACCCCAGGCGGTCAGCCGCGTGGGTGAGATCGTAAAGTGGCGCAAAAGGCTGGGCGGCATAAACACCGGGATCACGGATCTCGACGGCGTCGCCGTGCAGCCGGCGCAGCCGATCAAGCGTCGGCTCGGGTGACAGCGTGACCTGCGCGGAGAGGTAGAACTGCTCGAACACACCGGGCTCCAGCTTCAGCTCGAACGCCAGACGGAACGCGCGCGCGAGATCGCGCGCATCGATGTGGTGATACAGCGGCCCGCCGCCGGCTGATGATGGACCGCCGACCATCGGCCCGCGATAGGCCGCCGGATCTTCGGCCCGGGCGACGATCTCGCTGGCCATCTCTGGATAGGCGACGAACACGGTACGCAACGCGATAACGGACATGCCGCGCAGCGCATAGGCGCGCGCCATATCCTCGCCCAGCACCTTGCTGATCGCATAGGGGTCGGTCGCCAGCAGCGGATGATCGAGATCGAGCGGAGCATAGCGCGGCGGCAACATCCGCCCTTCCCTGACAGTGTAGCCCGCGACCGAGTCGCTGGAGCAGAACACGACACGATTCACGCCCGCTGCCTCGGCGGCGTCGAATACGGTGTAGGTGCCGAGCAGGTTAACGCGCATGATGGTCTGGCCGTCGCCGGACCAGATGTTCGGGATCGCCGCGATATGCAGCACGGCATCGACGCCGGCCATCGCGCGCTGCACCAGTTCGGGAGACGTGACGTCCCCGACATGCCACTCGATATCGCTGTCGCCTTGCCGACGGTCGAGGCCCCGCACATTGTGGCCATGCGCCAGCAAGTCGCTCACGACGAAACGCCCGAGCAGGCCGGCTGCACCAGTGACGAGAATAGCGCTCATGACGACCTCACCGGTGCACACTGCGTGAAGCCAAGCGGCGTCAGAGCGCGATGGCTGCGAAGAATACCAGCGTCGGGATCGTGATCGAGAATTTCCAGTGTTACGGCACCGTCAAAGTCGACGGCATCGAGCGCTGCCGCGACTTCGGCGAACGGCACGTCCCCGTTGCCGACGGGATCATGGCGCCAATTGGTGCGCGTGGTGTCGGACAGATGCACGATGCGCAAGAGATCGGCGAGTTGCCTGATGCCATCGGCCGGCGACTCGCCGATAAAATGCGCGTTCGCCGCGTCGTAGCAAACCTTGATCGAGGGCGAATTAAAGCTGCGCACGAAACAGCCGAGAGAGGCGGCGTCCGGCAGGCCCGCGAAGGGCACATTCTCGATAGCCAGGCCGACGCCGCGCGCCTCGGCGCGTCGCAGCAATTTTGACACGCCGTCGGTCAGCCAGTCGATGCGATCTTGCGGCGATGGCGGGAACAGCGGACTCATGCGACCGGGCACGACGACAAGCCATTCAGCGCCAAGATCGCCGGCGAGATCGACGGAGTCGGCCAGCATCTGCACCGACGCCGCCCGGACGCGCGAGAACGGGCTGGCCAGATTGTGATCGAGGCTCGGCAGGTTGAGCGCCGTGCGTTTCGCACCAACATCGTCCAGAACCATTTTCAGGTCGCGGCGTTTTTCGGCACCAAAGTCGTCAAGCGGCAGATGCGGCGGCTGCAGCAAGAATTCGAACTGCCGGTAGTTGAGCCCGGCGAGACGCCGCGCGCAGTCTGCCGCGGACATCGACCAGATGTAGCCATAGGTGTTGATACCAAGTTCTCGCGCCATCACACGGCCTTTGCGCTGGGCTGCGGATCTGCCGCCTTGGTGATTCCGAGTAACCGCTCCTGCAGCGCCTTGTCGGCAGCGAGCGTCTCGGCGGCCCCGGCAAACGCCACGCGTCCGTTGACCAGCACGTAGGCGCGATCGGCCATCGCCAGCACGCTTTCGGCGTGATGCTCGACGATCACCAGGCTGGCGCGCGTCGTCAGCTTGGCGACGGCCTGACGGACCTCGCTCACCACCGTCGGCGCCAGGCCTTCGAAGGGTTCGTCCAGCAGGATCAGCCGGCTCGGCACCATCAGCGCGCGCGAAATCGCCACCATCTGCCTTTCGCCGCCCGACAGGTTCTCGGCGCGCGACTTCATCAGCAATCTGAGCTTCGGGAACAGGTCGCAGATCTCTTCCTGCGACGCGCCACCGGGGCGCGCCGCGATCTTCAGATT
Source organism: Tardiphaga sp. (assembly GCF_028290495.1). Taxonomy (GTDB): domain Bacteria; phylum Pseudomonadota; class Alphaproteobacteria; order Rhizobiales; family Xanthobacteraceae; genus Tardiphaga. Next base: position 42,335 of record NZ_JAQGJT010000021.1, on the reverse strand, counting down.
TTCCTGCACCGTGAGGTTCGGGAACAGACGCCGCCCTTCCGGCACCAGCGCGATGCCGAGCCGGTTGATCTCGTTCGGCCGCATTCGGCTGACATCGACGCCATCGAACGTAATCCGTCCAGCGGACAGCGGCAGCGTACCGGTGATGGCGCGCAAGGCGGTGGTCTTGCCGACGCCATTGCGGCCCAGCAGCGCCACGACCTCGCCGGGCAGCACGGTGAGGTCAAGCCCGTCCAGCACGGTGCCGCCGCCATAGCCGGCGCTCACGCCTTCGACCTTCAGCAATGGCGTTTCTTTCGCACCGGCCGTCGCAGTGCTCTGCCGAGCCGCGCGCGGAGCTACTTCCACCGTGCCATGCGCCTGGCCCAGATAGGCAACGACCACCTCCGGATGCCCCGCGACGTCGGATGGCTTACCGTCGGCGATCAGGCGGCCCTGGTGCAGCACCGTGATGCGGTCCGACATCGCCAGCACCCGATCGATATCGTGCTCGATCAGCAGCACGGCATGCGTGCGCGCCAGGCGCTGGATCAGTTCACCGACGATCTTTCGATCGGATTCGGCCAGGCCTGCGAGCGGTTCATCGAGCAGCAGCAGCTTGGCATTGGTCGCAAGCGAAACTGCGATTTCCAGCAACCGCTTCTCGCCGTGTGCCAGCGACGAGCACAGCTCGGCCGCGCGGTCGGCCAGCCCGACCGCGTCAAGCAGCGACCAGACGCGCTCATTCGCCGCGTCGTTGGCATAGGCGTCGCGCCAGAACCCGCCCCACTGCCGGTTCGCCGCCTGCACCGCGATGCGGACGTTCTCGAATGCCGTCAGGTTGGGGAACACGCTGAGGATCTGGAACGAACGCGACATGCCCAGCCGCGCCCGCTTATAGGGAGACAGATGCCCGATCGACTGGCCGTCGAACAGGATGCTGCCGCCATCGGCTTGATGGACGCCGGTGAGCACGTTGAAAAACGTGGTCTTGCCGGCGCCGTTCGGACCGATCAGGCTGTGTAGGCCGGTGCGGCTCATCTGCAGCGAAATGTCGTTCTGCGTCACGATGGAGCCGAACCGCTTGGAGAGATTGCGAACTTCAAGGATCGGCGCGCCGGTGTTGTTCTGCTGCATGACAGCCGGTGCGTACGGCGTGACCCTGTCGGGACGCGGTGGAATGCCGATCCGCGTCAGGGTCCAGCGGTCACGGCGGATGAAGCGCTGAAAAATCCCCTGCACGCCTTCGTGCGACAACAATGCAAAGGCAATGATGATCGGCGCGAAGAACAGCCACCAGTTTTCGGTGAAGGCGCTGAGCCGGTCTTCCAGCACGATGAAGATGATGGCGCCCCAGAGCGGGCCGAGGAAGTGATGCACGCCGCCGAGCGCCGCCATCAGTACGGGGTCTCCGGCATGCTGCCAGCTCAGATTATTCGCGTAGACACCCTGCAGCAGCAGCGCCATCAGGCCGCCGGCCAGGCCGATCACGCCGCCGGCGATGGTGAGGGCGATCAGCTTGGTCCAGTACGTATTGTAGCCGAGGCTGGCAACGCGTTGCTCGTTGTCGCGAACCGCCTGCATCAGGCGCCCGAACGGCGCGTGAACCAGCCGCCACACCAGCAACAAGGTTCCCAACACGACCACCAGCGAGAAGACATGGAAGGTATTCGCCGAGGCGAACAGCGGCCGCTCGACGTTCTGCAAGCCGTTTTCGCCACCTGTCACCGAGGTCCATTTGAAGGCGACTTCAAACGCTATTTGCGAACAGGCCAAGGTCAACAACGAGAAATACAGCCCGCGGCGGCGCAGGATCACGGCGCCTACACAAAAGGCAAGGAATAGCGAAAACAGGACGGCGATGGCTATGCCAGTCAGTTCGTTTCCGCCCCAGCCGGTACCGCCGAGGATCGCAAGCGCATAGCTGGCGCAGCCAAAAAAGAATGACGCACCGAACGGCACCAGGCCGAGATAGCCGATCAGGAAGTTCACGCCGCCGGCATAGAGCGTGTAGATCGCGATCTGCGTAATGCGGTGGATGGGCATGCCGGTGGCGAGTGCGATGCCGGTGGCGGCAACAAGCACTACCGCCATGACAACGATCGGATTATCCCAGAGACGACGCAAGATGGATGATTCGGATTTCATTCGAAGCGCTCCCAGCGCTCGCCGAACAAGCCGCGCGGCCGGATCAGCATGATGGCGAACATGAGGACGTACATCGAAGCGGCGGCCGCTTCTGGCCAAAACTGAATGGTGAGCGACGTCACGACACCGACCGCGAGCCCCGCGACGACGGCGCCGCGCAGCGAGCCGAGACCACCGATCGCGACGACGACGAAAGCCGGCATTACCGCGTTGGCGGCCATCGATGGCGACACCGTCCACAGCGGCGCGGCGAGTACACCGGCGATGGCCGCGAGCGCGCAACCGAGGCCGAACACCGCCGTCAACACGCGCGGCAGATTGATGCCGAGCAGTTCGACCATCTCCGGATCGCGGCTGCCGGCACGGAGAACTCGTCCATACGGTGTCCAGACCAGGAACGCCCACAGCGCGAGAAGCGTGGCGATCGTGATGCCCAGTACGGCAACGCGATACTTGGTAATCAGCAGCGGGCCGATTTCAACGATGCCGCTGAGGAAAGGCGGCGGGTTGAACGGCTTGCCGTCGGCGCCCCAGCCGTACCGTATCAGGGCCTCGATCAGCAACGCCAAAGCGAAGGTGACGATCAAGCTGAGCAGCGGCTCCTTGCCGTAGAGGCGACGGATGATCGTCGCCTCTATCAACATGCCGACAACGCCGACGATCGGCGGCGCCAGGATCACCGCCCACCAGCCGAACAGCTGATAGAGCTGCCAGGCCACATAAGCACCCAGCGCAAAGAAGGCACCGTGCGCGAAGTTGATGACACCCAGCAGCCCGAAGGTGATGGAAAGCCCCACAGCAATCAGGACGTAAACGAACCCGAGAACGAGGCCATTCGCCGTCTGTGAGACAAGAGCATCTAACATGTTTCCATCCGTTCGGAGTCTGCCGGGCAAAGATCAGCGGTCGTCAGGCACGCTCACAGAGCGGGCATCGGACAGCCGATTTCTTCCTTGGTGCCAAAAGCCGTTGCGGTGTCGGCCTCGGAGGCTGACGTGTTCTTGAGCACGTCGAAGTAATCCCACTTGTCGGTGATCTGCTTCTTCACGCCGACGATGACGGCAGGACGCACCATCTGGTGATCCCAGTCGCGGAAGAAGAACGGGATCTCGCCTTCGGCGTTCTTCCATTTCTCGAGCTGCGTCACGATCGCCTTGGAGTCGGTGGACTTCGCCGCTTCGATCGACTCCAGCAGAGCGCGCATGCCGATCCAGCCCGACCAGGTCTTGTCGGATGGCGGCTCGTTGTACTTCTTGGTGAAGTCGGCCATCATCTTCTTCTCGACCTCGGTATTCTTCGGATTGTTATAGTACCACGGCTTCACATAGATACCGGTCGATGCCTGGGGCCCGACGTCCCAGAAGTCGGTGTCGGTGACAGCGATCGCGGCATAGGGGATCTTGTCTTTCATCCCCATCTCGTTCCACTGCTTCATGAAGTTGGAGAAGTCGCCGCCGACCAGTCCACCGACGATCACATCAGGCTTGGCCTGGCGTATCTTGAGGATGTAGGAGCTGTAGTCGGCGGTGTTGATCGGCACCTCATCGACGCCGACCTCGGTTGCGCCGTTTTCCTTCAGCAGCGCGCGCGACGAGCGCAGGATGTCCTGGCCAAACGCATAGGATGCCGTCAGGAAATAGACTTTCTTGCCGAGCTGCGACACGTAGGGCATCAGACCCTTCATCTGCACGGGAACGGTGGCCTGGGTGCGGAACGTGTAGCGGCTGCAGCTCTTGCCAGTGATTTCGCTGGCCGCGGCACCAGTCAAAATCAACGGAATCTTCTCGCGGTTGGCGACGCTCATCATCGCCAGCGCCGACGAGCTGTAATTTCCGCCGACGACGGCGATGACCTTGTTCTCGTCAACCAGCCGCTGCATGTTCTGCTGTGAGACCTGCGGGTTCGGCTCGTCGAGCCAGACCAGCTCAATCGGCCGGCCGAGAACTTTTCGCCCGACCTGTTCGACAGCCAGTTCGCTGCCGCGCTGCAGATACTGGCCGATCGCCGCGCCTGGCCCCTGCTTCGAGTAGATCAGGCCAATGCGGATGGGGCCTTCGGCCTGGGCACAAGCGGCCGCACTCCAGCCAACGGCCGAAAGCGCGGCAACACCAGCCAACGTACGGATCAGCGATCGTCGCTGCGGATTCATCCTCGTCATTGCTCTTCCTCCCTGGTTTGATCGTTTCTAGTTTTTTTGTTTTTCGCTCAGCTCGTGCGGTGCGGCTTGCCGAAAACCGGTTCCTTGAAGGGAATCGGCGGCAGCTCCCAGGTGCCGGTCGACGGCGGCCGCACTTCGGAATCGACGTGCAGGTCGATGACGCACGGTCGACGATTCTTGATGGCGGTCTCGACGGCACCGCGCAGGTCTTCGCTGCGTGTGACGGTGACCCCATCCGCGCCGCAGGCGCGGGCCCACGCTGCAAAATCCGGATTGTAGCGCTCGCCGCCCGGGCCCTGGTTGCCCTTGTAGAAGGCGGTGCCGATCTCGCGACCTTCGAACAGGCCATACTGGATGTCGCGAATGGCCCCCCAAGCAAAATTATTCCAGACGATCCAGATGCACGGCAGGTCATATTCCACGGCGGTTGCGACGACGTAAGGCGCCATCATGAAACCACCATCGCCGACCACGGCCACGCAAGGCCGATCGGGTGCTGCGAGCTGCGCGCCGAGCACGCCGCAGACGCCAAAGCCCATCGACGAGTAACCCCAGCTGTTGAGCATGCTCTGCGCGCGCTTCGGCTTCCAGAACTGCATGAACCAGTTGTGATGCACGCCGGAGTCGAGCGACAGGATCACATCATCCGGCAACACATCCATCAATGCATCGACGACGTATTCGGGGCGGATCGGCGTTGTCACAGATGTGAAGTTTGGGCGGATGAAGGCTTCCCACTCGGCCTGCCACGTCGCTACGTCGGCGCGCCAATCCCCGAAGTTCTCGCGGGAGATCTCGCTGCGCTTCGGCAGGCCGACAATGAGCTGGGCCGCGAACACCTTGGCGTCGGCGATGATGCCGAGCGTCGGCGGGTAGTTACGACCCAACTCGGTTGGATCGATATCGACCTGGAGCAATTTGGTGCCGGGAAAATTCCAAGAATAGCCGGCGTGCCAGCTTGATGACGAGCGGTCGTCGAAGCGCGTACCGATGCAGATCACCAGATCGGCGAAGCGGCCGGCCTGATTGGCGGGATAGGCGCCGTTGCGACCAATGAAGCCGAGCGTCAGCGGATCCTCGGAAGGCACGCAGCCCATACCGTTTGGCGAGGTGATGACCGGAATGCCGAGCGTCTTCTGCAGCGCGGCGATTTCGGGGCCGGCCTCCGCCAGCGTCGTTCCCTGGCCGATGAAGAACACCGGGCGCTTGGACTGCGCCAGCAGATCGAGCGCAGCCTTGATGTCAGCCTCGCTCGCGCTTGGCCGGTGCGCACCATGAACATGGGACAACGCCGGCAGTTCGACGTCGGCCTCTTCCTGGAACACGTTGTAGGGAATGTCTATGTTCACCGGACCCGGGCGGCCCGTGACCATCGTATCGAAGGCCTGCCGGAGCGCGAGTGGCAGCATATCGACGCGGCTGGGTTGGAACGAGCGCTTGACGACCGGTCGCAGAACCTGCGCGAAATCCGACTGGTTGTGGGCATAGAGCTCCTGAAATGGGCCGCGGTTCGCTTGCGACGTCGGAACGTTGGCTGTGATCGCCAGAAAGGCCGACGAGTCCGAGAGCGCGGTAGCCAATGACATCACCATGTTCGCCGAGCCCGGCCCGGTGGATGTCAGCGTCGCAACCGGACGATGCTTCACGCGGAAGTAAGCGTCTGCCATGTGGCCGGCGCACTGTTCATGACGGGGCGATATTAGTTTGACCTGATCGCGCACGCTGTGCAGCGCATCGAGAATACCGACGTTGCCGTGGCCGCAGATACCGAAAACAAAGGGCACCTTTTGCTTGACGAGATACTCGGCGATGACTTCGCCGCCCTTCATCTTGGTCATAGTTTATTCCTGTTCATTTTCGACGCGTGGCCTCAAGCCAGAATGGTGACCATGCGTTCTTCACTCATCTCACGAATAGCGTAATGTGGTCCTTCACGGCCAAATCCGCTGTCCTTCGATCCGCCGTACGGCATCAGATCAACCCGCGAACTCGGCGTCTCGTTGATATGGACGCCGCCGACCTGCAGTTTCCGCGCAGCGAGCATCGCTCCACCGAGATTCTGGGTGAAGATCCCTGTCGCCAGGCCGTACGGTGTTGCGTTCACTCGCGCGATCGCCTCGTCCAGACTGGAGAATGGCGAGATACACATCACGGGGCCGAATACTTCCTGACATCCGAGCGGCGTGCCCTTGTCGACGTCGGCGAGCAAGGTGGGCGGCACTACCGATCCGCGGCGCTCATCGCCGACAAGACGACGCGCGCCGGCGGCGATCGCCATCCCGATCCAGGATTCGATGCGTTTGGCCGCCACTTCGCTGATCACCGGACCTACGACAGTCCGGTCGTCGGCCGGATCTCCATAAGGCAGCGCCTTGACCAAAGCCGTGAGTTTGCGCTCTACGACATCGATCAGCGACTCATGCACAAGCAGAACCTGGATCGACGTGCAGACCTGCCCCGCCTTGCGAAATCCGGCGTTGATGACTTTCGGTAACGCAACATCGAGGTCAGCATCGTCGCATAGGATGCAATGCGCAATTGACCCGAGCTCCATCTGCGTGCGCCGCAGGCCTGCGCTGGACTGGATCAAGCGCCCCACTTCCGTGCTACCGGTGAAGGCGTAGAACTTGACGACCGGATCGTTGAGCAGCCATTGCGCCACTTCGCTCTCGCCGTGCACGACGGAAATCAAACCTTCGGGAAGACCTGCGGCGATCAGGCACTCAGCCATGATGCACGATGTCATCGGCGTATGAAGCGACGGCTTGAGAACCACGGCATTGCCCGCGGCCAGAGCCGGGCCGACTTTATGCGCCACGGTATTAAGCGGCGCGTTGAACGGCGTAATTGCGCAGATTACGCCGAGCGGCACGCGCAGCGTAAAACCGATCCGGCCAGCCTGCCCGGCCGCGCCCTGCATCGGTACCATGTCGCCCGCAAAGCGGCGCGCTTCTTCAGCGGATAGCCGGAACGTGGTGGCGCAACGCTGGATTTCGCCGACAGCATCGCGGCGCGTAAAGCCGGCTTCGCGGCACAGGACTTCCACCAGATCGTCGACCCGGCGCTCGATCAGGGCCGCCGTCCGATCAAGAATAGCGCCGCGGTCATAGGGAGTGAGTGAATCTGCGAGGAATGCGGCGTTGGCTGCTGCGACGCACTCCTTGACTTGCACGCGGGAAGGCAATTGGGCGTTCAGATAGGGTTTCAGACGAAACTTGTCGGTTACGACAGCTGTTTTTGCGCCCGCAACCCATTTTCCTGCAATCAGCAAATGGCAGGAGGGCAGATCACCAAGCGATAACTGATGAGCCAGGCCTATCGCCATTGCGTCTATCTCCCTGCTTCTTGTTTTGTTGATCGCGGTCTTAGGGTAGATCGAATCCCGACGAAAATACCGAATTGCATTGGGTGCTATAACGACATCATATAGCTCGGGGTATTTCAGAATTTTGGTGTGAGACCTATGGACCTCCGTCAGTTACGTTATTTCGCCCAGATCGTGGAGAGCGGAAGCTTTTCGAAAGCGTCACGCTGCCTTTTCATTGCTCAGCCGGCGCTCAGCCAACATCTTGCCAAGCTGGAAGATGAGGTCGGCAAGCCGCTCCTGATCCGCACCGCCCGTGGCGTGACGCCGACCGACAACGGAATGGCGCTGTATCATCACGCCCGATTCATGCTGCGCCAGCTAGATCAGGCGCTCTGCATCGCGCGCCAGGAAGCCGGCGAAGTGCGTGGCATGGTCTCGCTCGGATTGCCGGCAACAACCGTGGTGGCGATCGGCCTTCCCCTGATGCGACGCGTTCACGAGAAGCACCCGGGCATTCTGCTCAATGTCGTCGAGGGCATGAGTGGACATATCGGCCAGATGATGCGACTGGGGCAGCTTGATCTGGCGATTCTGTTCACAAACGACATCTCCTCGAAGCTCGATGCGACCCCGCTGCTGGAAGAAGAACTGTTTCTGCTGTTGCCCGAGAACAGCCCGCTGGTTCCCTCCAACCGAACCAGCATCACCGTGACCGAGGTCGCCGCGCTGCCTCTTATTCTGCCGACATCGACCCACGGCCTTCGCCGAAGAGTCGTGGCGGAATTCGAACGACGCGATCTGACGCCCCATGTGGTGGCAGAAATCGATTCACTGTCGCTGCTGATGAGCTGCGTCTATGACGGCATGGGCGTCACGATTAAACCGATGTCCGCCTTGCAGCACGAAGGCGAGCGCGGCAAGCACTGGCGCGCGCTGTCCATCTCCGACGCACACATCACGCGGCGAAACTACCTGTATTCGATCGCGTCCAACCTGCTTTCGCCGGCGGCTTCTGCCGTTGCGATCGAATTGCGGGATACGGCGCGGATGCTGGTCACGTCAAAGCAGTGGCGGGGTGTTTCGCTGATTGGCAATCAATCGGACGTCAAGGAGACGGTGACCGATCTGGTCATCTGAAACCTCCGTCATGGTACGAAGAATCGGCAAGAGAGTGAACTCTCCGCTGCCTTTGAAATGCCCTGGCCTGAAGATGCTAGCGATCAACTGCGGAACATCATCGAGATCCGTGTATCGCAGGCTTTTGCGATGTGGCTGCGCGCCGCCGCCTCAGCTCTCGCGCCGTCGTGCTTCCTGATCGCAGCAATGATGTCGCGATGTTCGTTCGATGCAACGGCCGCGCGCCCCGGCGCCTCGAAGGTGGTCCCAGGCAGCAGCGAAAGCGAATCCGCAAGCTGCCCGAGCGCGGAGGTCAGATACTGGTTACGCGCAGCTTCGTGGATCGAGCGGTGGAAGTGCAGCCTGACGTTATTGCAAGCCGAGAAGCGCCTCAACGTCAGCGAAACTTCTATGCAAATCCTGCTTAAGACGGGCTTCATCCACCGCCATCGTATTACCAGCGGGGAAAACGACGACCGATACTTTGACTACGAGCTCGATCAGTTCCTGCAGAGTCTTTCAATCGATGCCGAACCGATCACGCAGAAAAGCGCTTACGTCATGCAACTTCGAATTGTTGCTCACCATGCTGAGCGATCACTCGCTGACATTATTCAACTGATCCCTGATCGGAAAGTGCGATGGGTTGGGCGGCTACCTAAATTGAAAGGAATTGAGGCGCTTGTGCTCAAACTTGACGAAGTCAAAGCCTTGGTAAGGGGACCGACGGTGGATGGCTTGCCGGCGTTCCGGCAAGCCGACTTCTCCAGATCCCGGCGCCTGTTCTGCGCGAGATCGCCCGCCGCGGCATCATTGAAATTATCCGGGTCGTGGATCCTGTAAACCGCTGTCCGAGAATCCTATTCCCGCTTGCGGAACTGGAACGATTTCGAGTTGAGTATGTCTCTCTTTATCTTTTGAGCGAAGGTCGCAACGCCTCCGCGGTTCGGAGAGGACTGACCGCTCAAAATATCAAACCGGCTGAGAAACTAGCAGGCCTTGACGCTACGTTTTACAAACGATCTGACCTTAAGTTCTGAGGAAAGACCTGGACAAACTATAAGCTCCCGTTTTCAGGGGCTTTTTTTGCTTCTTCGACAGTCAGTCTAGGCTGCAATTCATGGCCATTTCGTTCGAAGCGCGGTTTAGGAAACGCTAGGAAAATCGCGGGTTTTTGGGCGCGCTGATGGACAGACTAGTCTTTTCTCCACACTAGCCGAACAAACGTCGTTCCCATGACGACTCGCCAACCTCTGCCGACCAGGCGAGCGGAACGGGCGAGATCGACCGCCATATAGGTGGCAGTCGTCAATCATCCGATCGCTCCGGACCGACAGGGGCATGTTGCCAACTCGCCGGCTACGGCCCGCCCCCCCAAGCATAAACGGCCTTATATTCCTATTGTGCCGCCGCAGTTGCCACCTGCTTGGCAGGCGCGGGAAGATTTATTTGAATTCCGCTCTCGCACATGCCCCCGTTTGCGTTGGCCGCCTCAAGGGTGGCCGCCCGATTGCTCGTTATCTGCACCTGCTTGATCTGCGCTGGCGGCATTGATCTCGCTTGGTTCAATGCCTTTGGCTTTACGACGCCGCCAAACACCATACGCAGTCCGATAATATCGGCTAGCTCATACTTGTTAGCGCTGTTGCCGGCAGGAACATTCAACGGAAAACCCAGAATCAAGACGTCGAATGCGCCTAAGCCCACGGTCGGATTTTGAGTGAAGCAACCGAAGCGCCTTACACCACCGCCAACCAATTTCGAAAGCAACTCGTCTGCATTCATATCGATGGTATCTGCACTGATTGCACCCGTCAGGTCATCCACACGTATTGGCCCAGCTCCCATCCATCGGACAGCCGACGTCCGCGCCTCCGCACCCGCTCCAGGCTCGGCCTTTCCGAATATCGAAAGCAAATTTGAAAGCTTTTGCGCGTACGCCCAAGCCACGCCTTTATCGAGAGGCGCCTTGGGATAACCATTCTCCGGAAAAAAATTATCGATGTCTTCCTGCGTAAGCGCTTGGGCGGCTCCGCTATCGACATTGTAGATAAATTGATAGGCAACGATGTCGGTCGCATTAAAGCGATTTCCGATGCAGCGCAGGCGCGCGACGGGGTCGGAGGGAAATGCCGAATGAGCAAAATACCCGATCAAGAAGCTACTATCCTTTTTGCTGAAGCTGTACTGATCCTTGAGTTGATTTGCAAAACTACCGCATTTGCTACGCGTCGCAGATTCCGTGGTAACCCCCGACAAATAGCTCGCCTGTATGGTGGAAATGGTGGTGTAAAAACTCGCGCGAAGATCGTTGTCCTTCGTGATTTGAACCGAAATATCAGATACCTCTGTCACGGTCAGCGAGACCTTGCTGTGAGCCGTTCTGATCACCGTGGGAGCACTGCTAACCGTCAACCTGGTCGGGACGGCAACTTTTCGCGGTGATTTGTTCATGGCGGCGATGATAGCCTTCATCGGATCATCGGTTTCGCCTGCTGCCTTGGCAGCATCTCCGATCGTCTTTCCCAAGGGCCCCGCGAAAAGCATGGGCACAATGCCGACCGCCATCTTCGCGGCACTGTAGAATACCTGCGGGACAGCCCCGAGTGTCTTGGTATCGCTCAGGGAGAAGCTCACCGTCAGGACGGAATCGGTTCCGCGCAACAGGAACGTCTCAGAACATGCATTGTTCGGGACATCGATAATCGTCCCGCTCGAATCCTTGGTGAAGGAAAATACGTTTATTAGCTTCGATGAACTCGGCGGAACGACGCCGTCCACCCCCGCACTTGAGAACCAAAGAGAATGAGCCACAAAAGTGTCGCTGTTTATAGAAATCCCATTATTGATGAGTTTCGAAGTATCAACATCTACAGTGCATTTGACGTCAACACGGTAGAACTTCGTTGAGTCCATCTTTCTTCCGCCTTTCGGCGGGTTAACGCTGGGCCTAATTGCGTTGGCAACCGGCACGTCATTTACACCCAGAAGACTCATTAAGTCCGTCCAGCCTTGTTTGATCACTGTTCCGAAATCATCCGGAGCAGCAGCGGCGGCGTGGTCGACTTGGCTGAGGTGGAAAATAATCAGGAAAAGGGGCAGCAGCACGTTTTTATTGAAGCGAACTTTCATCTGGCCCCACCCGTTTTGCCCCGCAATAGCCCCTTAAGCTTTCCTTAAAAGCAAGTGAAATGCAACCTCAGATCGAGTGGCGTCTCAAAGTTAGGGCAACCAATGCCTCCGGCATTCGGGCCCGGATCATGACGGATGCCGACGCACCGAGTGGCCTGCACGCCCTTGGGGCGCAGATGCACTATCCCTGGATGTCAGCGCGGCGCGATGTCGCCTTGCGCCCAGCCGGCGCGGGTGCGTTCGCGGAATTCGGTGAAAGTGCCATCCGCGATCGCCGCACGGATGCCCTGCATCAGGCTCTGATAGTAGGCGATGTTGATTTCCGACAGCAGCATGGCGCCGAGCGTTTCGCCTGACCGCACCAGATGATGGATATAGGCGCGCGAGTAGTCGCGCGTTGCCGGCCAGTTGCTTTCCTCGTCGAGCGGACGGGGATCGTCGATATGACGGGCATTGCGCATATTGAGCTGGCCGTGGCGCGTGAAGGCCATGCCGTGGCGACCGTTGCGGGTCGGCATCACGCAGTCGAACATATCGACGCCGCGCGCGACGGCTTCCAGCATATCATCCGGCGTGCCGACGCCCATCAGATAGCGCGGCCGGTCTGACGGCAGGATCGGGACGACTTCCTCGATCATCGCCAGCATCACGTCCTGCGGTTCGCCGACCGCGAGCCCACCGATCGCATAGCCGTGGAAGCCGATATCGATCAGCCCCTGAGCGCTGGCGCGGCGCAACGCAGGCACGTCGCCGCCCTGCGCGATGCCGAACAGCATGTAGCCATCCGGTGCGGTCTCGAAGGCGCGCTTGCAGCGCTCGGCCCAGCGCAGCGACAATTGCATGGCACGGTCGATGTCCGCCTGCTCGGCCGGCAGCCGCACGCATTCGTCGAGTTGCATGGCGATGTCAGAATTCAGCAGCCGCTGAATCTCGATGGCGCGCTCCGGCGTCAGCTCGAATTTGGCGCCGTCGATATGCGAGCGGAACGTGACGCCCTGCTCGGTCACCTTGCGCAACTGCGCCAGCGACATCACCTGGAAGCCACCGGAATCGGTCAGCATCGGCCCGTTCCAGGTGGTGAATTTCTGCAGGCCGCCGAGCGCGGCGATCCGCTCTGCACCAGGCCGCAGCATCAGATGATAGGTGTTGCCGAGCACAATGTCGGCGCCGGCATCGCGGACTTCGCGCCAGTGCAGGCCCTTCATCGCGCCGAGCGTGCCGACCGGCATGAAGGCGGGCGTACGGACCTCGCCATGCGGCGTGGTCAGTTTACCGAGACGCGCGGTGCCATCGGTGCCGAGCAGTTCAAAATGATTGGCGACGGTCATGGTGTGGTTTTATCCGGGAACAGCAGGCTGGCGTCGCCATAGGAATAGAACCGGTAGCCCGTCGCGATAGCATGCGCATAGGCCTTGGTCATGGTCTCGAAGCCGCTGAACGCCGAAACCAGCATGAACAGCGTCGAGCGCGGCAGATGGAAATTGGTCAGCAGCAGATCGACCGCGCGGAAGCGGTAGCCCGGCGTGATGAAGATCGCGGTCTCGTCGGCGAAGGGATGGATCATGTTGTCCTCGGTGGCAGCACTTTCCAGCACCCGCAACGACGTGGTGCCGACGGCGACGACGCGGCCGCCTTTGGCGCGCGCAGCGTTCAGCGTGTCCGCCGTCTCGCGCGAGATCGTGCCCCACTCCGAATGCATCTTGTGCTCGGTCGTATCGTCCACCTTGACCGGCAGGAACGTGCCCGCACCGACATGCAGCGTCACCCGGTGCAGCCCGACGCCGCGCTCGCGCAGCGCGCCTTCGAGCGCCGGGGTGAAATGCAGCCCCGCGGTGGGGGCTGCGACCGCACCGTCATGGACCGCGAACATGGTCTGGTAGTCGGCGGCGTCGCGCTCGTCCGGCTTGCGACGCGCGGCGATGTACGGCGGCAGCGGCGGCGCGCCGAGTTCGGCGATCGCCTGGTCGAGCGCGGGGCCATGAAAGCTAAAGGACAGCGTGACTTCGCCGGCATCACCCTTGGCCTCGACGACGGCGTCGAGATGACCGAGCAGGCAGACCCGGCCCTCGCTGCCGAAGCGAACGGTGTCGCCCTTCAGCAACCGCTTGGCGGGCTTGACCAGCGCCTGCCAGCGAGAGCCGTCGAGCCGCTTGATCAGCGTGGCGTCGATCTTCGTCTCCGGCTCGCGGCCGATGCGGCGGCCGGCGAGTTGCGCGGAAATCACCTTGGTATCATTGACCACGAGCTGGTCGCCCGGGCGCAGCCAGTCCGGCAGATCGGCGATGGTCCTGTCCTGCAGCGCAGCACCCGGCTGCACCACCAGCAGGCGCGCGGAATCGCGCGGGCTGGCGGGGCGCAGCGCGATGTTCTCGGCGGGCAGTTCAAAATCGAATAGGTCGGTGCGCATCTCGGTCGATCTGGCGCAGCACGTTAGCTGCAAGGGTCGTTGAAACGGGGATGCCCGGCACGAGGCCGGGCATCATGAACACTCGTATGGTCGTTGGCTTACGCCGCGGCGTCGGCGGCCATGTGGGCCTTGACGATCTTGTCGGGGTTCTGCACCGGCTCGCCGCGCTTGATCTTGTCGACGTTCTCCATGCCCTCGGTGACCTTGCCCCACACCGTGTACTGCTTGTTGAGGAACGAGGCGTCGTCGAAGCAGATGAAGAACTGGCTGTCGCCGGAATCCGGGCTCGCCGCACGGGCCATCGACAGCGTGCCGCGGACGTGCGGCTCGTTGTTGAATTCGGCCTTCAGCTTCTGGCCGGAACCGCCGGTACCGGTGCCCTGCGGGCAGCCGGTCTGCGCCATGAAGCCCTCGATGACGCGGTGGAACACGATGCCGTCATAGAAGCCTTCGCGAACCAGCTCCTTGATGCGGGCGACATGGCCCGGCGCCAGGTCGGGACGCATCTCGATGGTGACGGGGCCCTGGGTGGTTTCGAGGATCAGGGTGTTTTCGGTAACGGCCATGTTGAATCTCTTTCGTTTGAAGTGAAGTGCAGGCGACGATCGACGCCGGTTATTTGATGTCGGAAGCGACCTGGACCTTGATCATCTTGTCGGGGTCGGCGACGGCGCCGCTGGCCGAACCGGCCGGGGCCTTCTTGATCTTGTCGACGACATCCATGCCGGACACGACTTCACCGACCACGGTGTACTTGCCGTTCAGGCCGGCGTTCTCCGCCAGCATGATGAAGAACTGCGAGTTCGCCGAGTCTTCCGACGCGCTACGCGCCATACCGACGATACCGCGCTTGTACGGCACGGGCGAGAACTCGGCCTTGAGGTTCGGATACTTCGAGCCGCCGGTGCCGTTGAAGTTCTGGCCATCGCCGGTCTGCGCCATAAAGCCGTCCATCACGCGGTGGAACGGCACATTGTTGTAGTAGCCTTCGCGGACGAGCTGCTTCATGCGCTCGGCGTGCTTGGGCGCCAGATCGGTGCGCAGCTTGAAGATGATGCGGCCCTTGCTGGTGTCGATGACAATGGCATTGGCCTTGTCGAGGCCGGCGGGCAGCGGCGCGGTGGCCGGCGCGGCCGCGGGGGCCTGGGCCAGAGCGGGCGCAGCGACGAACAGCGCCGCGGCGAGTGCGAGAATGCGGATCATGTGAACTCCGGATCAGAGAAAGCCGGTCAACCGGCGAATTTGGACGTGAGGCTCTTGGCAACCGCCGGCGGCACGAACGCGGAAACGTCGCCGCCCATTGCCGCGATTTGCCTCACCAGTGTGGCGGTGATCGGGCGGACGCCAACCGAGGCCGGAAGAAATACCGTCTGCACGGACGGCATCATGGTCTCGTTCATGCCGGCGATCTGCATCTCGTAATCGAGATCGGTGCCGTCGCGCAGGCCGCGGATCAGGATGGTGGCCCCTGCCCGCTGCGCCGCGGTGATGGTGAGGTTGTCGTAGGTGGTGCAGTCAAAGGCGCAACCGCCCGCCGAGGCGATCGGCGCGAACACGTTTTCCACCATCTCAAGCCGCTCTTCGGTCGTGAACAGCGGCTTCTTGCCGGGGTGCACGCCGATCGCGACGATCAATTTGTCGCACAGCCCCACGGCATGGCGAACCACGTCGAGATGGCCGTTGGTGACGGGGTCGAAGGAGCCAGGATACAGCGCGATACGGGGCATGGCTTCGTCTACCGCGCCTGACTTAAAGCCGCAAGCCGGGTTGGTTCCCGGGAAATCGCCGGGCACGGAGTTGTTTATTTTTGGTTGAAAATCGAACCGGACCGGGGGGCACCGCGTCTATTGGGAAGGGTGGGCGACGAGGCTGAAAACGCAGCGCTTTCCGGGCCACTGTGTCGTGGCCGGGCAACGCACGACACAATGCGGGCGGGCGACGAAACCTCATTCCGCGGTGACAACAATCTCCTGAAACCGGGCTTGGTTAATCAGGCAGCACAGGAAGCGCAAACAACCGGGCCAAACGGCCCAAATGACAGGGGACCGTCATGATCAAGGCTCTTTCCGCTATCGCCGTTGCAGCGTTTATTGCCGCCGCCCTCACCGTTCTCCCGGGCTTTGCCCCGAAGGTGGAAGCCTCCGTGCGGGTGGCACTGGCCAAGGGCGACCGCCTCGACATCAAGCCCGTCGGCCGCAACTGCTCCGAGCAGGCCTGGCCGAACTTCGAGGCGTCCTGCCTGCGCAACGCCTCCACCAAGACCGTGATGATCCGCGAAGCCCGCCTCGTCACCGCCGTACGCAAGTAAGCCTTCGCGGCTGCGAACTGGAATCAGAAAGCCCCCGGCTTGGCCGGGGGCTTCTTGATTCAGCGGTTTGTCGCCGCATCTCGAAGCGAGGCCGGAGCCTCGCCGGAATTGTCTCAGCTCTCGGCCACTGGCACTTCGTTACCGGCTTCCGGGTCTTCCGCCTCACCGGCCTCGCCGATGCGCTCGACCGACACCACCAGTTCGTCATCCGCGGTGTTGAACACCGTGACCCCCTGGGTGGAGCGGCCAACAATACGGATGCCGCCGACCGGGCAACGGATCAGCTGGCCCTTGTTGGTGACCAGCATGATCTGGTCATCGTCCTCGACCGGGAACGAGGCGATCAGCTTGCCGTTACGGCCGTTCACCGCCATCGCAGCAATACCCTTGCCGCCGCGGCCGGTGGTCCGGTACTCGAACGACGACGAGCGCTTGCCGAAACCGTTCTCGGTGATGGTCAGCACGAACTGCTCGCTGGCCGACATCTCCACATAACGCTGCTCGCCGAGCTCGATCGCCGCGGACGCCTCGTCCGACTCGGCAGCGGTTGCAGCCGCTTCGTCCTCGACGGCGCCACGTTCCTCGACGCCGCCGCGGCGCACCGCGTTGGCGCGGCGCAGATAGGCCGTGCGTTCTTCCGAGTCCGCATCGAGATGGCGCAGGATCGTCAGCGAAATCACCGTATCGCTCTCCGGCAGCGCGATGCCGCGGACGCCCATCGAGCTGCGGCCCTGGAACACGCGCACGTCGGACACCGGGAAGCGGATGCACTGGCCGCCGGCGGCGGTCAGCAGCACGTCGTCATGCTCGGTGCAGATCTGCACGTCGACGATCGCCTCGCCCTCGTCCAGCTTCATCGCGATGATGCCGGAGCGGCGGACATCGACGAAGTCCGACAGCTTGTTGCGCCTGACATTGCCGCCGGTGGTGGCGAACATCACGTCGAGGGTTTCCCACGTCGCCTCGTCCTCGGGCAGCGGCATGATGGTGGTGATGCGCTCGCCCTGCTCCAGCGGCAGGATGTTGATCAGCGCCTTGCCGCGGCCGTTCGGCGGCGCGATCGGCAACCGCCAGACCTTTTCCTTGTAGACCTGGCCGCGCGACGAGAAGAACAGCACCGGCGTATGCGTCGAGGCGACGAACAGCCGCGCCACGAAATCCTCGTCGCGGGTCGCCATGCCCGAGCGTCCCTTGCCGCCACGGCGCTGCGCGCGGTAGGTCGAAAGCGGCACGCGCTTGACGTAGCCGTGATGCGACACCGTCACCACCATGTCCTCGCGCTGGATCAGGTCTTCGTCCTCGACCTCGCCCTCCTGCTCGATGATCACCGTGCGGCGCGGCGTCGCGAATTCCGACCGCACCGCCGTCAGTTCGTCCTTGATGATGGTCTGGACGCGGGCGCGCGAGCGCAGGATTTCGAGGTAGTCGGCGATCTCGATGGCCAGTTTGTCGAGTTCTTCGGAAATTTCCTCGCGGCCCAGAGCTGTAAGGCGGGCCAGACGCAGATCGAGAATGGCTTTGGCCTGCTCGAACGACAGCCGCGCAGTGCCGTCTTCCTCAAGGCGGTGTCGCGGATCGTCGATCAGCGTGATCATCGCCGCGACGTCCATCGCCGGCCAGCGGCGCTCCATCAGGATATCGCGCGCGGTGGCGGGATCCGGCGAGGTGCGAATCACGCGAATGATCTCGTCGATATTCGCGACCGCAATGGCGAGACCGACCAGGATATGGGCGCGGTCGCGCGCCTTGTTGAGCAGGAACTTGGTGCGGCGGGTAACCACCTGTTCGCGGAACGCGACGAAGATCGTCAGCAGATCCCGCAGGTTCATCACCCGGGGCCGGCCAGCGTCGAGCGCCACGACGTTGGCACTGAAATTGGTCTGCAGCGGCGTGAAGCGATACAGTTGGTTCAGCACCACCTCGGGCACCACGTCGCGCTTCAACTCGATCACGACGCGGAAACCATCGCGGTCGGATTCGTCGCGCAGATCGGAGATACCCTCGATCTTCTTGTCGCGCACCAGTTCGGCGATGCGCTCGACCATGGTGGCCTTGTTCACCTGGTACGGAATTTCCGAGATGATGATCGCTTCGCGATCCTTGCGCGCCGGCTCGATGGAAACCTTGCCGCGCATCACGATGGAGCCGCGGCCAGTCTGATAGGCCAGCCGGATGCCGGCACGGCCAAGGATGATGCCGCCGGTCGGGAAATCCGGTCCGGGAATGATCTTGATGAAGTCGTCGATGGTCAACGTGGGATCGTCAATCAGCGCGATGCAGGCGTCGATGACTTCGCCGAGATTGTGCGGCGGAATGTTGGTCGCCATGCCGACGGCGATGCCGCCTGCGCCGTTAACCAGCAGGTTCGGGAATTTCGCAGGCAGCACCCGCGGCTCGCGGAACGAGCCGTCATAGTTGTCCTGGTAATCGACGGTGTCCTTGTCGATATCATCGAGCAGCGACTGCGCGATCTTGGTCAGGCGCGATTCCGTGTATCGCATCGCGGCAGCCTGATCGCCGTCGACCGAACCGAAATTGCCCTGACCGTCGATCAGCGGCACGCGCATCGAGAAGGTCTGCGCCATGCGCACCATCGCGTCATAGACCGACTGGTCGCCGTGCGGATGATACTTACCGATCACATCGCCGACGGTTCGCGCCGACTTGCGGTACGGCTTGTTCCACTCGAAGCCGTTCTCGTACATCGCGAACAGGATGCGGCGATGCACCGGCTTCAAGCCGTCACGCGCGTCGGGCAGCGCGCGCGCCACGATCACGCTCATCGCGTAATCGAGATACGAGCGTTTCATCTCGTCGAGAATGGAAACGGGACGAACGTCCGAGGGCGCCGGCGGCTCCCCGGGCTTCTTGTCTTCTGTATCGGCCAAGGATGATTTCCGGTCAGATTCTGCTGGGAATCATATAGCGCATCGCGGCCTTGCAAGCCACCCCCGAGCGACTTTCGTCGGTGGATTTTATGCTCGTTTTTCCAACCACTTACGGAGCCTGATCAGGCCTTGCGGCGGGCCCTGCGATCGGCCTACGCAACGCCCTCGAATCGCCTCGCCTACGGCCCGAACACCACAGTGTGCATGACCCGGCCCGGCGCCAGCGTGAACGCCCCGGCGATCAGCAGCGCGCCAGCAAAAATCGACGTCATGAAGATGGCATGCGCCCTGATACGGTGCCGGCGAGCGTTGATCACCCCCATCGCCAGCATTACCGGCGCAAAGATCGACAGCAGATGGATCGGGCTCCATGTCCGCCAAATCCGGAAGCTATCGCCATGAATCCAGAACGAGCTAATGGCGACCGTCAGCAGCAAAAGAACCCAGATCCAGCCCAGCAGGCGATGCGGCAACGTGCCCTTGGGGGCCGCCAGTTGCACGACGCCGAGAACGAATGCGGCGATCGCGGCGAAGGCGTGCAGGGGGATGGGCGCAACGGCATCGAGTAGCGGCTGCCATGACATCGCGACGACTCCGTTGATCGATTAATGTAAACATTCTTTACATCATCTTTCCATTGTCAAAGCCGCCGCAGATTTCCGGTTATCCGGCGTCACTGGTCATCGCTTTCCCGGCGCGGGCAACACCGGACGCCCCACCCTCAAAAAAACACCGGCGCCAGAGGCGCCGGTGTTGCGGAAACGCGATCGACCGTTCGCGATCAGAACGGAATGTCGTCGTCCATGTCGGCGCCGCGGCCACCGCCGGCCGGCGCGCTTGCCGCGCCGCGGCGCGGCTGCGAGGACGGACTGCTGGCGCCGAAGCTGCCACCGTCGTCACCGCCATAGCTGTCACCACCGCCGCCACCTGCGCCAGCCCCGCCACCGGCGCGGCCGTCGAGCATCGTCAGAGTCGAGTTGAAGCCCTGCAGCACGATCTCAGTGGAGTACTTCTCGACGCCCTGCGGGTCGGTCCACTTACGGGTCTGCAACGCGCCTTCGATGTAAACCTTGGCGCCCTTCTTGAGATACTGCTCGGCGACCTTGGCCAAGCCTTCGCTGAAGATCACCACGCGATGCCACTCGGTCTTTTCCTTGCGCTCACCGCTCGCCTTGTCGCGCCAGGTGTCCGAAGTCGCAATGGTGAGGTTGACGACTGGATTGCCGTTCTGCATCCGGCGCACTTCCGGGTCCTTGCCCAGATTGCCGACCAGAATCACCTTATTCACGCTGCCCGCCATACCGCTCTCCTGAACTCACACTGAAATTGTTGCTGGCTATCGCGCCGGCCTCAAGGCCGGTCCGCAACCGCCGTTGCGCCATCCTATACGGTCTGCATCCCCGGCAGGCCACCGATCCCCACTTATCCACGGCGATCGGAATTATTATGTTCTATTTTTGTTCTCACGCCAAGCGGCAATCACCTACCCTGATGCCACAAGCCTATGGGCTATCGCGCACAGGCCTACGATTTGCTGCTGCGCAGCACAAATAGCACATCGAATTCATTAACTTAGAATGCTTTCTGGGACACGTTATTTCGGCCGTCACTGTGGCATTCGAGTGACGGACGAAGGCACAGCCTTGGGGTACATTATTTGACGATGGAGTTGGATTTGGCGCTCGCGCCGGGGACCCCCGCTTCGAAATTCAGCGAAGCGATTGAACACAGGAGAATTTGAAATGAAGAAGTATTTGCTTGCCACCGTCGCATTTGCCGCCCTGGGCACCGCGACTTCCGCTTTTGCCGCGGACCTCGCTCCCCGCCCCTATACCAAGGCGCCGCCGATGATGGTCGCCGTGTATGACTGGACCGGCTTCTACATCGGCGCCAACGGCGGATACGCTTCGGCCCGCAAGAACTGGAATTACCTCGGTCCTCTCGCGCCCGGCGACGAAGGTTCGCATGACGCCGATGGCGGCGTCTTCGGTGGCCAGATCGGCTACAACTGGCAGTCGGCCAGCTGGGTGTTCGGTCTGGAAGCCCAGGGCGACTGGGCGGATCTCACCGGTTCCAACGTCAGCAACCGCTTCCCGCTCTTCACCAACCGCTCGAAGGTCGATGCGCTCGGCCTGTTCACCGGCAGGGTCGGCTACGCTTGGAACAACACGATGCTGTACGTCAAAGGCGGCGCAGCCGTGGCCAATGACAAGTACAACTACTTCCCGACCGCGACCGGCGTGACGACCAATTCAGCCAGCGAAACCCGCTGGGGCGCCACCGTCGGCGTCGGCCTGGAATACGGCTTCACCCCGAACTGGTCGTTCGGCGTGGAATACGACCACATCTTCATGGGCCGGCGTGATATCGCCTTCACCCCCGGCCCGGCTCCGGTCATCGACAGCATCCGTCAGGACGTCGATATGATCACCGCCCGCATCAATTATCGCTGGGGCGGCCCAGTCGTCGCGCGATACTGAGCATCACCTGACTTGAGGCTTGCGAGATCGTGGAAGGGCCAGCTGCAAAGCCGGCCCTTTTGCTTGCGCCATGCCCGGAGCGCGACACCCCGGCAACTTTGCCGCCAACAATCCGTTGATGATTTTCGCCGGGCACTGGAAATCGCCCCCCGTTCTTCCTATGTTCCGAAGTCAATCAATTGGCGTTCGGTCCCGGCCTGTTCGGTGATGCGCGCCCGGATGCGGCGCGCCTCATGCGTCGGGGAATTGTCATGGACGAAGTCATCAAGGCGAAGCGCCAGCCGGTCGGTTCTGCGCTGCGAAACATCACCATTCGCGGCGCACGCGAGCACAATCTCAAGAATGTCGATCTGGAGATCCCGCGCGACAAGCTGGTGGTCTTCACCGGCCTGTCCGGCTCCGGCAAGTCCTCGCTAGCGTTCGACACGATCTATGCCGAAGGCCAGCGCCGTTACGTCGAGTCGCTGTCGGCCTATGCCCGGCAGTTCCTGGAGATGATGCAGAAGCCGGACGTCGACCAGATCGACGGCCTGTCGCCCGCCATCTCGATCGAGCAGAAGACCACCTCGAAGAATCCGCGCTCGACGGTGGGCACGGTCACCGAGATTTACGACTACATGCGCCTGCTGTGGGCGCGGGTCGGCATACCCTATTCACCCGCCACCGGCCTGCCGATCGAGAGCCAGACCGTATCGATGATGGTCGATCGCGTGCTGGCGCTGCCGGAGGGCACGCGGCTGTATCTGCTGGCGCCCGTGGTGCGCGGCCGCAAGGGCGAGTACCGCAAGGAGATGGCGGAATACCTCAAGAAGGGATTCCAGCGCATCAAGATCGACGGCGCCTTTCACGAACTGGCCGAAGCCCCCACGCTCGACAAGAAATTCCCGCATGACATCGACGTCGTCGTCGACCGCATCGTGGTGCGACCTGACATCGGCCAGCGCCTCGCCGAGAGTTTCGAGACCGCACTGAAGCTGGCCGAAGGCCTGGCCGTGATCGAATATGCCGACGCGCCGGCCGCGCTGGCGGCTCCCGCCGACGACAAGAAGGCCGACAAGAAGGTCGCCAAAATTCACGACAAAACCGGCGCCGAACGCATCCTGTTCTCGGAGAAATTCGCCTGCCCCGTGTCCGGCTTCACCATCCCCGAGATCGAGCCGCGACTGTTTTCCTTCAACAACCCCTATGGCGCCTGCCCGAAATGCGGCGGCCTCGGCGTCGAGCAGACCATCGACGCCGAACTGGTGATCCCCGACAAGGATCTGACGTTGCGCAAGGGCGCGATCGCGCCGTGGGCGAAGTCGTCCTCGCCGTATTATCTGCAGACGCTGACGGCGCTCGGCAAGTTCTACAAGTTCACGCTGGACACCAAGTGGAAAGACCTGCCGAAGAAGACGCAGAACGCCTTGCTGCACGGCTCGGGCGACGACGAGATCAAGTTCTCCTATGAAGATGGCGTGCGCGCTTACGATACCAAGAAACCATTCGAGGGCGTCGTCACCAATCTCGACCGCCGCTTCCGCGAGACCGAAAGCGAATGGGCGCGCGAGGAGCTCGGCAAGTATTTCTCCGACGTGCCCTGCGACGCCTGCGCCGGCTACCGGCTGAAGCCGGAGGCGCTGTCCGTCAAGATCGGTGGCAAGCATGTCGGCGAGATCTCCGAACTGTCGGTGCGCAAGGCCGGCGAATGGTTCGCCACCGTGCCGACCATGCTCAACAAGCAGCAGAACGAGATCGCGCTGCGGATTCTCAAGGAGATTCGCGAGCGGCTATCGTTCCTGCTCGACGTCGGCCTGAACTACCTGACGCTGGCGCGCGCCTCCGGCACGCTTTCCGGCGGCGAGAGCCAGCGCATCCGGCTGGCGTCGCAGATCGGCTCCGGCCTGACCGGCGTGCTCTACGTGCTCGACGAGCCCTCGATCGGCCTGCACCAGCGCGACAATGCGCGGCTGCTCGACACGCTTCGCCGGCTGCGCGACCTCGGCAATACCGTGATCGTGGTCGAGCATGACGAGGACGCGGTGCTCGCCGCGGACTATGTCGTCGATGTCGGCCCGGGCGCCGGCACCCATGGCGGCCATATCGTCGCCCAGGGCACGCCGAAGCAGGTGATGGCCAATCCGAATTCGCTGACCGGCAAGTATCTCACCGGCGAATTGTCGGTGCCGGTGCCGGTGCGGCGGCCGCCGAACCATCGCCGCACCATCAAGGTGATCAACGCCCGCGGCAACAATCTGAAGAATGTCTCGGCGGAGATTCCGCTCGGCCTTTTCACGGCGGTGACCGGCGTGTCCGGCGGCGGCAAGTCGACGCTGCTGATCGACACCCTCTATAAAGCCATCGCGCGAAAACTGAATAATGCGAGCGAGGGCGCGGCGCCGCACGACCGCATCGAGGGTCTGGAGCATATCGACAAGATCATCGAGATCGACCAGTCGCCGATCGGTCGCACCCCGCGCTCCAACCCCGCGACCTATACCGGCGCATTCACGCCGATCCGCGAATGGTTCGCCGGCCTGCCGGAATCCAAGGCGCGGGGCTATGAACCCGGCCGGTTCTCGTTCAACGTCAAGGGCGGCCGCTGCGAAGCCTGCCAGGGCGACGGGCTGATCAAGATCGAGATGCACTTCCTGCCGGATGTCTATGTCACCTGCGACACCTGCAAGGGCAAGCGCTACAACCGCGAAACCCTCGAAGTGCTGTTCAAGAACAAGTCGATCGCCGACGTGCTCGACATGACCGTCGAGGAAGCAGCCGACTTCTTCAAGGCGGTGCCGCGTGTCCGCGAGACCTTCAAGACCCTGCACCGCGTCGGGCTGGACTACATCCACGTCGGACAGCAGGCCACCACGCTGTCCGGCGGCGAGGCGCAGCGCGTCAAGCTGGCCAAGGAACTATCCAAGCGCGCCACCGGCCGCACGCTTTACATCCTCGACGAGCCGACGACCGGACTGCATTTCCACGACGTGGCAAAGCTGCTCGAAGTGCTGCACGAGCTGGTGTCGCAGGGCAATACGGTGGTGGTGATCGAGCACAATCTCGAAGTCATCAAGACGGCGGACTGGGTCATCGACCTCGGCCCCGAAGGCGGCGACGGCGGTGGCGAAATCGTCGCCTGGGGCCCGCCCGAAGACATCGTCAAGGCGCCGCGCAGCTACACCGGGCAGTATCTCGCGCCGGTGCTGGCAAAGGCTGGCAAGCCGAAGAAGCGGAAGGTGGACGAGGCGGCGGAGTGATCCTGAACATCTGTATAGAATTCAGGCCGTTTTCGGCGTTGCCTTATCCGGGCCGTAAAAATCCGTCGTGCCCCTCACACACATAAACCCGCCGCCCGCTCCCGGATTAAAGTCGAGCATAACTCCCGTAATCGGCGATAGTGGATTAGGTAGGACGTTGTACTGCAGGCCCACACGGCCTCGGTGGGAGTCCGGAGCCACTTTGCCGTCCGGATCGCTACTGATCCATTTGGCTTTTGCTGATGAGTCCGTAGCATCAGCCGCACGCGTCCACGCCCTCTTTTTGAAATCGGCTGTCTGCGTGGTCACGTCGAACGGCACATATTCCAGCAGAACCATCAATTTGTTTCCTTCCAACCAAAGCTGCACGCCGGTGACCATGCACAAGGTAGGAACTATCGTGGTCATTAGCTGATTTTCGCTGTTAGCCCCGATCTGGATGACGTCTTCGCCCCATTCGTCGTTTCTTCTCTTCTGCTGAGACGAGGCGTTGATGTCGCCGGCCTTGTCGAGCTCCGCCTGCGTCATCTCCAGCGCGAGCCGATTTCCCTTCTTGTAGAATTGAAGTCCGACCACGACGCGGCCATCTACGGTGGTCACCTTGTGACGATCGCCATAGACGACATGCCATTGATCCCAATTGATGGGCGCCTCGCTCGCCAGGCTGATGGCAGGGGCGTCCAAAACCTGTTGAACGGAATGAGAAGCGGCAACGTATCGTTTATTTGTTGTTCGAATACCGCCTGATAGGGTCTGGTGTAATCCTTGACCTGCTGATCCGAGGCTTCCGGATGCTCGATCTTGAAGGCACAGGCCAGCGCGCCGAGCGCCTGGGCCTCATAATATTTCAGTGAACGGTATGCCAGACACACCATAAAGTACGCGATTGTGTCTTGAAGCGATTGTTTTTCATCTTCTCGATAAGGACTGCCATCAACGGTCTCATCAAGCCATCGCCTCCGCGAAAGGCAGTATTGATGAACGACAGTTGCTGGCGCAGCCCGCCTGTGTCGGCCAATACAGCCTTCGCCCACGCTTTGAATTCGTACTCATGCTGCCGCCGCCAAGCGTCGATCTTTGCCTCATCCCAATCAGCCGCAGGGATGAAGCGCCGCATTTCATCGGCGAAGTACTGAACGACTTGCAAGGGCGGGCCAAGCAATGTGAGAATCTGCGTCCATTCGACCTCGCCGCGCAACCGGCTGAGCTCGTCCATAATATCTTTCTGACCGAGCAGGAGGAGGGCGTCCAGCTTGCTCTGGATCTCCGCTATCTTTCCCTTGGACGCCTCGCCGTTGACCAGATTAGCGATTCCAATGCAGGTCCCGGTGGTTGTCACAGTCAGGGCAATGAGGGCCACAATGAGCATGGTGATGGGCTCGATTCCCACTCCGACCCGCGGTTCGTCACGCAGAGCAATGGGGAAATGCGGCTCATGCTCAAGCTCGCTATCGGCCTCAATGACTTGAAATCTATCGACCTCGATGACTTGAAATGAAGACGACTGTGTCTCTGACATAGAATCTTCCTGCCATCGACGACCAGCGCCGGACGATGTGAATTTCTATTCGACTTCAAACCACCTGTAGTTGCATGACTACTCAAGCCCTATTATCGAAGCGAGCGGCCTCCGTCAATTTAGTTTGAAACTACACTTTCACGGCGCTAGAAAAAATTGCGCAAAGTGCAGTACCGGTCTGGCTGCAGAGCTATTTTTTTCGCAAATTATGACGGATTCCGTGAACTATTAACTCAACTCTTCGATTTCGGCGGATCTCTATCGGCCAGCTATCGTGGTTGTCTGCGGCTGCGCGACGGAAGTTTAGTTGTGCGTACCGGGTGTGGTATTTGGAAGGCATCGCAGAGGCGTTGGGCTGATGCGATGCAGGGTGAGCGAAGGCGCACGTGCTGACCACGTGGTTCGGCGCGGTCAACGACGTGGACACGTCACCCCGCGCGGCGCTCGCCTACCTTAACCCCGTCCCCTTGCACCTCTGGCACGTCACCACCTTGTCGCCCTTCTTGAGCAGGCCCTTGCCCTCGCAGTTCTTGCACTTCTGCTTCTTCTTGGTGTTGGGGCCTTTTTGGTTGGGGGCGTTGCTCATGATGTTGTCCAGACGAGGTCATCGGCGGCCTTAGGGCCAGCCTTTTAAATGGAAACGCGCCGGTGGGCCGGCGCGCGATGAATCACCCTAGCACGGCTCGACGCCGGGCGGGTAATCTTGAAAACCGGTCCGGCTACGTCGAGATCAGGAACCAACATACCTCCTGCGCAAGGAATGCCCGATGACCGACGCACTCGCCGCCGCCGTCATCCGCGACGACAAGGCCCGGAACCGCTTCCAACTCGGCGTCGATTTTCACGAATCGACGACGTGATCGCGGCACTGGCTGCACCAAGACGCTAAACGATTCAGCGACGACCTGACGGCCTTGGCAGGGTGGATTTCGATCCCGTCAGCAATTCGGTCGCTATGATTTCGTCCGTGACCACCGTCCCCATAAATATCCGGGCGAAGCCCGCCGACCTCAATGCAGGACCGGCGGGCCTGATCGCTCGTTGTCAGTGCCCGTGCTGGGCCATTTCTGGATCGCTCAAATCCCAGTCCTGCCACAGCTGCAGTGTTGCCAGCAGCACCACGACGCCGCCGAGGCAGGTATGGATGAATCTGAGCATCCCCTCGCCGGAATAACCAAGGAAATATGGTGACGCGATCAGCCACAGGCCGAGAAGTATCGCGGCCACCTCCTCCCAGCGCTGCAGCGCGATATACTGGAGCTGGGCAACGCCAAACACCAGGGCGCCGACCGCAACCGTGTTGATGATCACGGCATTGGGGTTCGCCCCGGCGTATTCATGGCCTTGTTCCGTGGGAAACCAGGGCGACAGCGCGATCGCGACGCCAAGCGCCATGCCGCACCAGTCTTCCCACGTGCGATGAGTGCTGAGAAACTGAGAGTTTGACATCGTGACCTCCCTTGAAAAGAGGCATACGTCAGCGGCCGTTGGCATGACACTCCAACTGTCGAACGACCGTTCCGGCCGCTCCGGGGGCGTATGTCTGTGATTCACGTAGGAACCCGCCGGACCTTTGCAAGGCCACGCCGAAGCCATTTTGTAGTCTGCGGATCGACGGGAAACCCCGGACGGCGACGCCGATTTACCTAGGGTCAGGACTCACTGACCTAGCCAAAAGATAACGGTTGCCGCGATGCAGATAGCGAACATATTCGCGACCTTGTGGCGCTGTCGATACAAAGTCTTGCAGTACATTGCGGGCGCACCGGCGCTTGGCTCGTGGTGGAATGCAAGGCGTGATGCCGCGTCCGGCGAGAGCGTCTCAAATGCATCACGATCATAGCCCTTGTCGGCAACAATCGTCTCGGCGTCTGGCAGCATGGGATAGATCGGAGCCACGCCCCTGTGGTCACTCATTCGTCATTTGTCCTTCGTGAGAAGAAAGATAACTGGCCGGCCAGCGCCATCGCGAACCGCGTGCAGCTTGGAGTTTAGGCCGCCTTTCGTGCGGCCGGTGAGACGGGGTGCATCCCCCTTTTGAGCAGAGTGGCGGCTGTCCGATGTCCCTTAAGATGCGTGCTGTCGATCATCGCGCGGTCGGGCGGGCCGCTCTCGGCCGCAAGGTTGGCGAAGATTCGGTCGAAGACACCCATGCGGTGCCAGCGAACGAACCGGTTGTAGCGCGTTTTGTGGAGGCCATAGACCGCGAGCGCATCCCGCCATCGCAGACCATTCCGGATCACATGGACTATCCCGTTGATCACACGCCGGTCGTCCACGCGCAGCACACCACGCGTCAGGGGAAAAAGGGGTTTAAGGCGCTCAAGCTGAGCTTTAGTCAGCCAGAATTGATCAGACATTGGCAGGTCCTCCTGCCGCGCTTGAATCACGATGTCACTTGAGATGGAATTAGAGTTTGCAAAGGTCTGCTATGCGGACAAACAGGACATGGAACGGGGTCGTCTTCAATCTCGGTGAGTTCACCTTGACAGCTTGCCAGAGCCGATGGTTTCTCCAAGGAGGGGTCTCACGATGTCCATCACCATTACCGCCTTTGAACGGTCACCCGATGGCGGCAAGGGACTGACGCGTGATGCGCGCGTTCGCTGGGCGCTTGAAGAAGTGGGCCAGCCCTATGAGGTTCGCCTTGTTTCGTTCCGTGCGATGAAGGAACCCGCGCATCGGGCGCTTCATCCTTTCGGCCAGATTCCGACCTATGAGGAAGGCGATCTCGCCCTATTCGAGACAGGGTCGATCGTGTTCCATATCGCCGAGCGCCATGCGGGCCTGTTGCCGGACGATGCCAACGCCAGGGCGCGCGCAATCACATGGATGTTTGCCGCGCTCAACACGGTGGAGTCGGCGATCCTTGAACTCGCAACCGCCAGGCTTCTGGAGGGTGATAAGCCTTGGAGTAAGGAGCGCCTGCCTCTGGTCGAGGATCGCGTCCGCGACCGGTTGAAGCAACTTTCCGCTCGCCTTGACAGTGCCGACTGGCTCGATGGTGGGTTCAGCGCGGGCGACCTGATGATGGTGTCGGTGCTACTCAGACTGGAATCATCCGGCATTCTGGACGAGTATCCGAACCTCGCCGCCTATGTCGCCCGCGGCGAAGCGCGGCCCGCCTACAAGCGGGCTTTCGCCGCTCAACTGGCGGTTTACACCCGCTAACCACCAACCGGCTGATTGAGGTCTGTCCTGGGCTCGCAGTCGTCGTCCGGGTTTTTCGTTCAGTTTATGGGTCCTGACCCTAGCCATCATGAGCCATACGGGGCATCCGTTGCTCTCATCCAAGGATGATTGCTACCTTCTGCCGGACACCAATGGATGGGATGACATGAGCAACGCGGTTAACAACAATACTTCACTCCACCGTTTCGAACTCGAGATAGACGGCCATATCGCTTTCGCGGAATATACTCGGGCGTCTGATATTATCACCTTCGTCCACACCGTTGTGCCGCAGGAATTGGGCGGCAGAGGTGTGGGCTCACAGCTTGCCCGTGGCGCGCTCGATGCGGTTCGCGCAAAGGGATTGAAGGTCGTAGCGCAGTGCCCCTTTATCGCGGGATATATCGCGAAGCATGCAGAATATCAGGATCTGTTGAAAGACGCGGCATGACCGGCGTGCGCGACAACAAGGCGCTCAGTCGCTTCGAGCTGGATGTCGATGGCGCGCTGGCCTTCGCGAATTATCGCCTTGTCCCCGGAACGGTCATCATCACCCACACCGAGACGCCGCCGGCTCTGCGCGGCCGGGGCATTGCTTCGGAGCTGGTCAGGGGCGCGCTGGCGCTGATCCGCGCCGACGGCCACAAGGTCGTGGCCGGCTGCTCGTTCGTGTCGGATTACCTCGATCGGCATCCCGAATATTCGGACATGGTGGGGTGACCCCCTCACCGTCATTCCGGCGGCGTGCGAGCAAAGCTCGCGCGAAACCGGAATCCCGAGATGGCGATGAACATCTCGAGGTTCCGGGTCTGCACGCCAGCCGGCTTTGCCGGCTGACGCGCATCCCGAAATGACAACCGTGAAACGGGTCGTCAGACGATCTTGATCGACATGTCCGGCAGGCCCTGCAGCTTGCACAGGAGCACGTCGCCCTTGACGACCGGGCCGACATTTTCCGGCGTGCCGGAATAGATGATGTCGCCGGCCTTCAATTCGAAGGCTTCCGAGAGCTTGGCTATCTGCTCGGCGACGCTCCAGATCATCTTGTCGAGATCCGAGGTCTGCTTCACCGTGCCATTCACCGCCAGCGAGATCGCGCCCTTGGCGAAGTGCCCGGTCTTGCTGACCGGGTGGATCGGGCCAATCACCGCGCCGTGGTCAAAGCTCTTGCCGATTTCCCAGGGCTTCTTCTCGTCGCCCATCGCGCGCTGCAGATCGCGGCGGGTCATGTCGAGGCCGACCGCGTAGCCATAGACATGGTCGAGCGCCTTCTCGACGGAAATGTTGGTGCCGCCCGATTTCAGCGCCGCCACCAGCTCCACTTCATAATGATAGTTCTTGGTCAGCGACGGATAGGGATGATCCGCCACCTGCCCGATCGCTACGTTCTGGATCGCGTCGGTCGGCTTCTGGAAGAAGAACGGCGGCTCGCGCGTCGGGTCCGATCCCATCTCGCGGGAATGCGCCGCGTAGTTGCGGCCAATGCAGTAGATCCGCCGCACCGGAAACACGTCGCTTTGGCCCACGATCGGGATCGTGACGGCGTCGACCGCGAAAATGCTCTTCGGTCCGGCCTGCGCCTGGGCAGACGTGCCCTGCGCCGCAGCACCGGCGAGCGCCAGCGCGCCGGTGCTCAGAATCGTCCTGCGATTGATGCTATCCATGGTTTCCTCCGTTGAAGTTTATTTTATTTGTTCGGCGTGGAGCCAACCGGCTCCATTCCCTTGGCAGTGATGATGTCGCGGCCCTGCTTGCTCTGCAACAGGTCGATCAGCGCCTGCACCGCGGGTTTTCGCGCGGTGCCGGCGGCGATCGCCGCGGAATATACGGTATAGTTCTGGATCTCCGAAGGCAGCGGACCAACCAGCACTACGCCTTTTACCGGCAGCAACTCGCTGATCTGTTGCACGGCAATATCGGCCTCGCCCGACACCACGCGGTCGGCGGAGAAGCCGCCATTGACCAGCACCGCCTTGGCGCGAATTTCATCGCCGATGCCGAGCTTGTTGATCAGGCCATCGAGATAGATGCCGCTGCTGCCGCCGGCGGCGGGATTGATATAGGTGACGTGCTTCGCGGCCAGCAGCGCCTTCTTGAAGCTATCGACAGTGCTGATATCGGGCCTCACGGCGCCCTCCTTCACGGCAATGCCGACGCCGACGCGCGCGAGATCGCTGTCGGCATCGCCGACCTTGCCGGCCTTGCGCAGGGTCGCCAGCCCGGCCGGCGAGGCGATCACCATATCGAAGGTCTCGCCGGCAGTGATACGCTTGACGAGGCCGCCAACCGTGTCGGCCTGCACCTCGACCTGGTGCCCGACAGCCTCGAATGGCGACAGTGCGGCAGTCAGCACCTGCTTGAACGCGCCGGCGGTCAGCACCTTCAATGTGTCGGCCTGAGCCGCGCCGGAGCACGACATCACGACCGCGATGGCCGCAGCCCGCAGTCCCTGGTTCGGCGTCATCGCATCCCTCGTTTTGTTTCTTGATTACGTCACTCGACGCAGTTCTTCAGCCAACTGTACCTATATCGCAAACAAAAAAAGCCCGCGCAAAGCGCGGGCTTTTAGTCGCAATCGATGTTTTAGTGCTTGATATCCGCCGGCAGCTTACCGCCGTTGGCGGCGAGCTTGGCCATCATCTGCTTGTGCAGCCAGATGTTCATCGTGGCGGAATCACCGGTGTCGCCGGTGTAGCCGAGTTCCTTGGCAAGATCCTTGCGCGCAGTCAGGCTGGAGTCGATATCGAGTGCCTTCATCAGGTCGACGATCGAGGTCTTCCATTCCAGCTTCTCGCCCTTGGCCGCAACAGCCTTGTCGAGGATCGCTGCGACATCGACGCTATCCGCCGGCGCTGCGCCGGGGGCTGCAGCCGCGCCTGCATCAGCCGTGGTGGCCGGGCTGGCCGCACTGGCGCTGGTGCCGAAGATGGCGCCCATGATTTTTCCGAAAATGCTCATTCTGTCGCTCCCGATAAAGATGATGGCTAAAGAAGATCTCACGAAGCACTTGGTTCCGGCCCGGCGGCACCCCGCCGGTCAGATGGCGTTTTTAGCTGTCCGCACGCCGCTTGCCAATGGATGCAATGTGACATCGCACAAACCGACACCAATGGCGGCAAAAATCGGCTGCTGCGGTGCACCCTGCATGCGCCTCACCTAAGCGTGAGCCGCTGCCGCAGCGGATCGGCGTATCCTTCCACGCACAGTTCGCGGCAAGACCAGTTTCTTTGCTCTCGCGTCTGGTTTGCTTGCGATCGCTCTCCGTGGCCATGCATCCGCTCCGGCGTGATGCCGATGGCCGCAACAGCAGGAGCTCAAGCATGGCCACGACCTATCCCGCCGCCGCGTCATTTGCGCGCAGCACCGAGGGCGCCGTGACGCAGCCCACGATCCGCGCCATCACCTCCGCCGATCTGTTCGACGCGCTGCGACTGGGCTGGGAGGATTTCAAGGCGGTGCCCAGCCACGCCGTGATGCTGTGCGTGATCTATCCTCTGGTTGGCCTGGTGGCGGCGCGCATGGTGCTCGGCTATTCAGTGCTGCCGCTGCTGTTTCCACTCGCCGCCGGCTTTGCGCTGGTTGGCCCGTTCGCAGCGCTTGGCTTCTACGAACTCAGCCGGCGCCGTGAGGCCGGCGAGGAAGCCTCCGCCTGGCAGGCGTTCGACGTACTGCGCTCACCGTCGTTCGGCGCCATGCTCGGCCTGGGCGCGATGCTGCTGGTGCTGTTCGTGACCTGGGTGGCGACCGCGCAGGCGATCTATGTCGCGGTCTTCGGATACGAGCCGGCAGCGGAGATCCCCGACTTCGTTTCCCGCGTGCTGACGACCCCGCAGGGCTGGCAGCTGATCGCGGTCGGCTGCGGCACCGGCTTGCTGTTCGCGCTGGTATCCATGTGCGTCAGCGTGGTGTCGTTTCCGCTGATGCTCGACCGGCATGCCGGAATCGCCGATGCGATGATTACTTCGCTGCGCGCCGTCATGCGCAATCCCGTGACAATGGCGACATGGGGCTTGATCGTCGCAGCACTTCTCGTCGTAGGCTCGCTGCCGATGTTCCTCGGGCTTGCGGTGGTGGTGCCGGTGCTCGGCCATTCCACCTGGCATCTGTACCGCAAGGTGGTCGAGCAAAATCCTGACGCACCGGTGATCCCGCCGCGCAGCCGGATCAAGCGCTCTGCTGCCGACTTCCCGGTGTCGCTGTTTCAATGGCGCAACGATAAATAACAAAGCACAGCGCGCATCAACGTGATCACCGGTCTCGTTCACGGGGCCGGTGAAGCCGGGAAAAGCCTTGTTTTGGCCGCGGTTAGCACCGACATTTCGCAGTGCGAAGTATCAAATGCAACCGCCTTCATGGCCCAGCGAGCGCCCCGCATGACCACAATATCCCTGCTCCGCTCCTTGTTGCTCGGCGCTGCCTTGCTGGCGCCGGCGTCATCCGCCTTCGCGGCGGTTGCCTGCGGCAGCGGAAATTTCGATAGTTGGCTGGCCGGGGTGAAGACCGAGGCCGCGGCCAAGGGCATTTCGCAGCGCGCGATCGATGCCGGACTGAGCGGCGTCACGCTCGATAATTCCGTGCTGTCACACGACCGCGGCCAGAAGGTGTTTCAGCAGAGTTTCGAGCAGTTCTCCGGCCGCATGGTGCCGCCGCGGCTACAGCGCGGCAGCGACATGCTGAAGCGTTACGGCTCGGTGCTGGTTCGCATCGAACAGCAATATGGCGTGCCCGGCCCGGTGCTGGTGGCAATCTGGGGACTGGAGACTGACTACGGCGTCAACATCGGGAAATTCGCGACGCTGCGGGCGCTGGCATCACTGGCCTATGACTGCCGCCGCGCCGAAATGTTTCGCGGTGAATTGATGGACGCGCTACGCATCGTCGACCGCGGCGATCTGGCACCCGCCGAGATGCGTGGCGCTTGGGCCGGCGAGATCGGCCAGACCCAGTTCATGCCGTCATCCTATCTGAAGTATGCGGTCGATTTCGACGCCAACGGCAAGCGCGACCTGTTGCGCAGCGCGCCGGACGTGCTGGCCTCGACGGCGAACTACCTCGCCAGCTATGGCTGGAAGCGCGACCAGGATTTTGCGCCGGGCACCGCCAATTTCGCGGTCATCCAGCAGTGGAACAAGAGCGAGGTCTATTCGAAGACCATCGCCTATTTCGCCAGCCAGTTGGCGAAGGAGCCGTAGCTCGCGATCGCCCGTGATGGTCCACGGCAACTTGCGCTGTCGCGCCGCCGAAGCGCCGCGACAGCGTGTTACGGATTTTATCTTCCGCGTTACTTCATCATGCCGGCATGCGCCGCCCTTGTCAGATGCATCGCGCACGCGCCCATCTTGCCGTCGAGCAACGCGGTCTGCGCATCGGCCATTTCCTTGAACGCCACCCACTTCACGCCGCCGTCGGCCATCGACTCGACCGCGCTTTCGGTCTTCATCAGATTGTCGGGGCTGCAGCCCTGCATTCGCGCGGCCGAAGCCGGCACGACGGAAAACACCACGGCGGCCATCGCGGCCGCGCCCAGTAATCTTGTGATCATCTTGCTTTTCCTTCCCAGCAGCCCGGCGTCATTGCCGGATTCTGCAGGACGAAGTCTGCGAGCCGATCGCGTAACTCGAAATAGCCGCGGCCATAAACTCAGCGTGAGGCTGCCGTGAACAACTTCGACAACGCTGGGGTTTTCGACGTTTTGGACATCGTCTGAAACAGACTTACAAATTTGTAATCCTCGTCATCGGCAGAAGGCCCCGTGGGCTTTCTCTCGTTGCTCAGTATCCCAGCGAAAGTGTTGAAACAGCTTCTGGATACCGGCGTCGTCTTCATTTATTATATGAACATAAATTCATTTAATAAAGCTATGCAATTTCGCCCCATCCGACCGAGCAGCTCTGAAGGTTAAATCCGAACCGTTCGTGACCATATTTCCTGCCATCGGGCTTCTGTGAGGACGACTTCCCAGCCCGGGTGCGATTCGCAGGAATGACGTTTCAAAGTTCTGATTTAACTGACTAATTAACACCACTCCCTGTCTTAATCGGTGTCAATTCGCGCATGGCGGCATCAAAAACAAGGCACTGCGCCAAAAGCTTAATCATTCCTTGCCGTAGCCATGCGTCATTCGATTAGCTGCACCGCAACATTTCCACTGCTGCACCAGCACACAGCCACCTATATTCATTTCAACGACGGCGGCGGCTCAAGAGATGAACCGCCAAACTAAAGGAGAACTACCATGCTCGTTTCTTTCATCCGCATGATCCAGGCGTTCCGCGACTACCAGCGCAACGTTGCCGAGCTCTCGCAGCTCAGCGATCGCGAACTGTCCGACATCGGTCTCGACCGTTCCGACATTCCGCGCGTGGCTTCAGGCGCCTACAACGGTTGATCTTTCGCTTTGATGCATCACGGATAGCGTCCGCCCCCGCGGGCGCTGTCGTGACCCGCATCAAGGATACGGACAACCCCGACCACAGCCGCGAAGCAGATTCCACTTCGCGTCAAAACGCGCTACATGCGGGGCCATGACAACAGCCCCAGACAACACAGACTGCGTCCACATCATCGGCGCCGGCCTCGCCGGCTCTGAAGCTGCGTGGCAAGTCGCGACCGCCGGTATTCCCGTCGTGCTGCACGAGATGCGGCCGAACCGGATGACCGAGGCCCACCTGACGCAAGGTCTGGCCGAGCTGGTCTGCTCGAATTCATTTCGCTCCGACGATGCGTTGAACAATGCGGTCGGCCTGCTGCACGCTGAAATGCGCAAGCTGGGCTCACTCATCATGCGCTGCGCCGACGCCAACCAGGTGCCTGCCGGTGGCGCGCTCGCCGTCGATCGCAACGCCTTCTCGGATGCCGTGACCAAGGCGCTGACCGACCACCCTCTCATCACCATCGACCGTGCCGAAGTGGACCGCCTGCCGCCCGCCGAATGGGGCAATGTCATTGTCGCCACAGGGCCGCTGACCTCCGCGCCGCTGGCCGAGGCGATTCGCGCTGTCAGCGATCAGGACGCGCTCGCTTTCTTCGATGCGATCGCGCCGATCGTGCACAAGGATTCCATCGACATGGAAACCGCCTGGTTCCAGTCGCGCTACGACAAGGTCGGGCCCGGCGGCACCGGTGCCGACTACATCAACTGCCCGATGACCAAGGACCAGTATGAGGCCTTTATCGACGCGTTGCTGGCGGGCGAAAAGACCGACTTCAAGGAATGGGAAAAGAACACGCCCTACTTCGACGGCTGCCTGCCGATCGAGGTGATGGCCGAGCGCGGCCGCGAGACCTTGCGCCACGGTCCGATGAAGCCGGTCGGCCTCACCAACCCGCGCGACCCCACGGTGAAGGCCTACGCCATCGTGCAGCTGCGTCAGGATAACAAGCTCGGCACGCTCTACAACATCGTCGGATTCCAGACTAAGCTGAAATACGGCGACCAGATGAACGTGCTGCGGATGATCCCCGGCCTGCAGAACGCAGAATTCGCTAGGCTCGGCGGCCTGCATCGCAACACCTTCCTGAACTCGCCGAAGCTGCTCGACCAGCAGCTGCGCATGCGCGCGTTGCCGCGGCTGCGTTTCGCCGGCCAGATGACCGGCTGCGAGGGCTATGTGGAATCCGCCAGCGTCGGTCTGATGGCCGGGCTTTATGCCGCCGCCGAAGCGCGCGGCGTGCAGCTTGCGCCGCCGCCGGTCACGACCGCGCTGGGCTCGCTGCTCGGCCACATCACCGGCGGCCACATCGAGACCATCGATGCCGGCCCGCGCTCGTTTCAGCCGATGAACATCAATTTCGGCCTGTTCCCGCCGCTGGCGCAGGCGCCGACCAAGAATGCCGAAGGCGGAAGGTTGCGCGGCAACGAGAAAACCGTCGCCAAGAAGCAGGCGATGAGCGCGCGTGCGCTGGCCGACATGGACGGCTGGATTGCCTCCAGCCTGCCCGCCGCCGCCTTTGCGGCGTGACGGCAGCGCATTTGAATTTCAGGACTGTCTCATGAGCTTGCCCAAACAGGACGCCGCTGTGCTGTCCGCCAACTGGACCGAAGGCGTGCTGCTGAAGCGCGACGTGTTCTCGACCGTCGAGCGCGGCCGTTACCGACGCGACGACGGCGAGGTCGATGCAGTGCTGCGCCGCCTCGATCAGGTGCCGTGGTGGTCCTACGTCGTTGCGCAGCATCTGTTTACGCGCGAGCGTCGCGCCCTGACGCTGGCGCGCGAACTGCACGTCGGACCGGAGTTGCTGTGGGCCGGCGAACAGGCGCTGGTGCGCGGCTTCATTGACGGCGTGGCGCTGCATCTCGCCAAGCCTTACAATGACCGCGCCTACTTCCATTCCGCCAAAGTCGCGTTGCGCAAACTGCACCGCATGGGCGTCTGTCATAACGATCTGGCGAAAGAGCAGAACTGGCTGCGCGGCACCGATGGCCTGGCCTATGTCACCGACTTCCAGCTCGCAGTCTGCTTCAAGAGCCGCAGCCGGCTGTTCCGGATCGCGGCCTATGAAGACCTGCGCCATCTCCTGAAGCACAAGCGCTCCTATGCGCCGGAATTGCTGACGCCGAAGGAGAAGAAGATCCTCGCCAAGAAATCGCTGTTCGCGCGGATCTGGCTGATGACCGGCAAGAAAGTCTATCGCGGCATCACCCGCGGCATCTTCAATTTCACCGACCGCGAAGGCGGCGGCCGCAGGCTCGTCAACGACGCGCCCCCGTTGCTGCAGATCATCCGCAACAATCCCGCGGTGCGCGACGCCTCCATCGTCGCGTTCGCCGACCGCCGTTCCGGCGTCGGCCTCTATGCGTTCGTCGAGGCCGACGACGTGGCATTGGAGAGCAAGCTGCAGTCCGAGCTGGCCGCCGCCAAGGTGGCCAAGCCGCCGGAGCATCTGCAGGTCGTCACGGCGCTGCCGCGCGACGCCGCCGGCGCCATCCGCACCGAGATCCTACAACTGGTGGCGATGAACCAGCTCGACCTGATCGAGCCGCTGATGACCAGCGACGCGGATCGCGTGTTCCTGAAAGGCATTCTGGAGTCGCGGAAGAATTTGCGGGACCGGTTCAACTTCGAGCAACCGACGCAGACCAGCTAGCACCGACAATAGCTTTGCGCGCCTCGCGTCACACTCCGATGTCATCGCCCGCGAAAGCGGGCGACCCAGTAACCACTGGCCTCAACGATAGAACGGAAAAGCCGGCGTGTACTGGATCCTCCGCTTTCGCGGAGGATGACATGGGATGTGGGATGGCGTCACGGAGCAGCTTCAAACAGCTCGAGCAAACGTCGGCTACGAGAACGCCTTCGACATTGAGGCGCGCCATAGCATCCACAACGTGCGCAGCCGTGACGGGACGTAGAGCACGAACGGGTCATGACCTTCCGCACGCACCCGCTCGAGATCGCGCGCGACCAGCGCCAGCGGCAGAAACGCGCGACGCGCTTCACTGGGCATTTCAGGCAGCCGTGCCATTGCCGTCGCCAGTTGCTCCTGCGCTCCGGAGATCAACTGCTCCAACGTGTCGCGGATCGGCGGGGTGAGCTTGCCGGCATAGACTTCCTCGGCGCTGCCGCCGTGCTGGATCAGCCTGTCCTGCGGCAGGAACATCTGCCGCCGCGCGGAATCATAGGGCAGCGTCGCGATCAGGCGGACGACCCCTTGCGCCAGGCCGCCATGATCAGCCGCCTGCTCGATGGCATCCGACGCATGGCCGAGGATGCGCGCGCTTAGCGCAAAAAGTGTGGAAACGGTGTCGTTGATGTGGCTCTCCAGCACCGCGAGATCCGGCATCGGGTCGTTGTAGAGATCGAACACATGCGCATCGATCAGCTTCGTCAGCCGATCGACCGGAAGTTCGTGCGTACGGATCGCCAGCAGCAGTTCGGCGGCGACCGGGTTGCTCTCGACGTCGCCGTGGCCGGCGCCGGCCAGCATGTCGGTCCACCACTGCAAACGAATCTCGCCCGGCAGCGGCTGGCTGACCAGTTCACGCACGCGGGAGACTTCCGCATTGAAGGCGTACAGCGCCAGCAGCGCGCGGCGTCGATCGGTCGGCACGAACAGGGTCGCGGCGTAGCGCTCGAAATCGTATTGGCGCGCCAGTCGCGCACAAAACGCGGCCGAATCCGTGTCGGCGCTCATGGCACCGCAATCAATGCCGTCAGGCGCTGCCTCATGGGTGAGTTTTTCACGGGACGGCAATCAGCGCCGCGGCCACGCGGCGGCGTTCGCCGATCATCACGTTATAGGTGCGGATCGCGGGGCCGGTCTGCATCGCGTCGATCACGACATGAAGGTTGCGCAACGCCTCGCGCAGGTCGCGCGGCACGATCCAGACCTCGTTGCCGGTACCGATGATCAGCGTGTCGATGCCAGCGGCATTCTCGAACACGCGCTTCAGCGAGGCGCGATCGATCTCGTTCGCCTTTGTGACAGACCACGACCAGATCGCATCCGGCAGGCACAGTAGCGAGCCGACATGCGACATGGTGTCGAAGTGGAAACCGCCCTTGCCATAGGCCTCGATTGCCGCCGAGCGTGGAAGATGCGGCGCCTCGGGAGGTACCGGCATCCCGGATTACGCGCGCTTCGCCGGCTTGTCGGCATCTTCGCGATGCTCGCCGACGCCGAGGTAGATCAGGATCGGTGCAGCGATGAAGATCGAGGTGTAGGTGCCGACCAGCACGACGCCGAACATCATCACGGCCGTGAAGGAGTGGATCGCATTGCCGCCGAACAGCAGCAGCGCGAGCAGCGCCAGGGTCACGGTGACGTGGGTGATGATCGAGCGCGACAGCGTCGAATTGATCGACTCGTTGAGCAATTCGGGCATCGGCATCTTCTTGTAACGCCGCAGCATTTCACGAATG
The DNA here is from genome assembly GCF_028290495.1 of Tardiphaga sp. GTDB lineage: Bacteria > Pseudomonadota > Alphaproteobacteria > Rhizobiales > Xanthobacteraceae > Tardiphaga. Next base: position 1,624 of record NZ_JAQGJT010000021.1, on the reverse strand, counting down.
CGGTCGTAGATGACGACGGTGTCGTTCAGCGAATAGCCGAGAATGGTCAGCAGCGCCGCGATGCTGGTCAGGTCGAATTCGACCTGGGTCAGCGACATGAAGCCGATCGTCAGCACGATGTCGTGGACGTTCGCGATCATCGCGCCGAGCGCGAACTGCCATTCGAAGCGGAACCAGAGATAGACAAGAATACCGAGGATCGCGACCATCAGGCCGAGCATACCGTAGGCCAGCAATTCGCTGGAGACGCGCGGTCCGACCACTTCGACGCGGCGATATTCGACGCTGTCACCGAAGGCTGCGCGCAGTTTCTGCACCGCGGCCTGCTGCGCGGCATCGCCGCCCGGCTGTTCTGCAACGCGGATCAGCACGTCGGTGGGACCGCCGAACTGCTGAATCTGCACTTCGCCAAGGTTCAGCGCACCGAGCGTGGTGCGCATTGCCGGAATATCGGCGGCGCCGGACTTGACCTGCACTTCGAGCAGCGTGCCGCCCTTGAAGTCGATACCGAAGTTCAGCCCGTGGGTGAAGAACAGCACGATTGCCGCGATCGACAGCAGCGCCGAGATCGGAAACGAGATGCGGCGAAAGCGGGTGAAGTCGAACTTGGTATCGTCCGGAACGATACGCAGCGACGGCAGCCAGCCAAAGACGCTGACAATGCTCAGCACCACGATGAGGGCACCAAGGCCATAAAGAACAGTTTGTGTCACAGCCAGCTCCGCAATCTCAAATCGGCACGCTGGTCGGCCGCTTCCAACGCACCCACGCCGCAACGATGAGGCGGGTGACGGTGAAAGCAGTGAAGACCGTGGTGACGATGCCGATGCCGAGCGTCACGGCGAAGCCGCGCACCGGACCGGTTCCGATATAGAACAGCACGGCGGCAGCGATGAAGGTGGTGATGTTGGAATCCAGGATCGTCGACAGCGCGCGCTTGAAGCCGGCGTCGATCGCCGAAATCGCATTGCGGCCGCCGCGCAGTTCCTCGCGGATGCGCTCATAGATCAGCACGTTGGAATCGACCGCGATGCCGACCGTCAGCACGATGCCGGCGATCCCGGGCAGCGTGAGCGTGGCGTTCAACAGCGACAGCACGCCGAAGATCATCGCGACGTTGATGGCGACCGCGTTGTTGGCGAACACGCCGAACAGCCGATAGGTCAGGAGCATGAACACGATGACCATGATCGAGCCGACGTAAGCTGCGAGCTCGCCCTTCTCGATCGAATCCTGACCGAGGCCGGGACCGACGGTGCGCTCCTCGATCACGGTGAGCGGCGCCGGCAACGCGCCGGCCCGCAGCAGCAGCGCCAGTTCGTTGGCCTGCTGTACCGTAAAGCTTCCGGAAATCTGCCCGGAGCCGCCGGTGATCGGTTCGCGAATTACCGGTGCGGAAATCACCTCGTTGTCGAGCACGATGGCGAAGGGTTGTCCGACATTCTCGGAAGTTGCCTGCGCGACTTTGCGCGAGCCCGCGGTATTGAAGCGGAAGCTGACGATCGGCTCATTGGTGCGCTGGTCAAAACCTGGCTGCGCATCGGTCAGGTCGCCGCCGGAAACCAGCACCTGCCTCTTGATGACGTAAGGCACCTTCGGTGTTTGCGCACTCATCAACAGTTCG
>NZ_JAQGJT010000014.1 GCF_028290495.1 Tardiphaga sp. | reverse complement strand
CGCACCAAGCCGGAAATCAAGCGCGACTTCGAATACCTGATCCGCATGTGGGAAACCGTGCGCGACATGACGCTGAAGTCGCAGGCCCCGACCCTCGTCTACGAGGAAGGCTCGCTGATCAAGCGCTCGCTGCGCGACCTCTACAACAAGGAAATCGAGGAGATCCAGGTCGCCGGCGAAGCCGGCTACACGGAAGCCCGCGACTTCATGCACATGCTGATGCCGAGCAACGTCCGCGCGGTGAAGCTGTATCGCGACGGTCAGCCGCTGTTCTCGCGGATGGGCGTCGAGAGCCAGCTCGACGCGATGTTCTCGCCCACCGTGCAGCTGAAGTCCGGCGGTTACATCGTCATCAACCAGACCGAAGCTCTGGTCTCGATCGACGTCAACTCCGGCCGTTCGACCAAAGAACACCACATCGAAGACACCGCACTCAAGACCAACCTTGAAGCGGCGGAAGAAGTCGCGCGGCAGCTTCGCCTGCGCGACCTCGCCGGCCTGATCGTCATCGATTTCATCGACATGGACGAGAAGCGCAACAACCGTTCGGTCGAGCGCAAGATGAGCGACTGCCTGCGGCAGGATCGCGCCCGCATCCAGGTCGGACGCATCTCGCATTTCGGCCTGCTCGAAATGTCGCGCCAGCGCATCCGCGCCAGCGTGCTGGAAAGCTCCACCGAGGTCTGCACCCATTGCGGCGGCAGCGGCCACGTTCGTTCGGTTTCCTCCGTTGCGCTGCAGTTGCTGCGCGGCATGGAAGAAATCCTGATGAAGGGCGCGACCCATAATCTGGTCGTACGCACCCGCACCGACGTTGCGCTGTATGTGCTCAACCACAAGCGCGGCCATCTGCGGGATCTCGAAAGCAGCTTCAAGGTCACCCTCGCCGTGATCGCCGATCCCACCATCAGCGGTCAGCAGTCGTTCGTGATCGACCGCGGCGATCAGGTGCATACGCTGGAGGCCGCCAAGGCCATCCTCGCCGCCCAGGTCGCCGCCTTCCCGCCGCCGCTGGAAGAAGAGCCGTTCGACGACGAGGACCTGTTCGAGGTCGAAGCCGAAGTCGAGACCGAAGAGACCGAAGGTCTCGTCGATGGTCCGGCCGACGACGACGCGACGAGCGAAAGCGCCGGCAGCGAGACCGATGCCGATGGCCGCAAGCGCAAGCGCCGTCGGCGCCGGCGTGGTCGTTCCGGCGAGACCCGCGAAGGCGGACCGGTCGAGCGTGACGGTACCGAGGCCCCCGCGGCGATTGCCGGCGAAGGCCAGGTCGAAGCCGTCGGCGATGATGCCGAAGGCGAAGACGACGAGTCCGAGGATCAGCCCGGCGAGGGCCGTGCCGAACCGGCCGATGGCGAGCGCCGTCCGCGCCGCCGTGGTCGCCGCGGTGGTCGGCGTCGGCGTGGCGGACCGGAAGACGGTCTGGTCGGCTCGATCTCCGACGAACTCGGCCCGCGGCCGGCACAGGAAGCCAGCGAAGCGGTCGCCGATCTTGATGGTGGGTCGTCGGATGTGCATGAGGACGCCTCACTGCAGCCGCATAACGAACCGGTGACGGCAGTGTTTGCCGGACACGTCGAAGCAGAACCGCAGCCGGCCTATTCGGCACCTGCCGTTGTTGCCGCCGAGCCGGAGCCCGTCGCGGCACCGACCCCGGTCGCAATACCTGCGCCGGCACCCGAAGCCGCCCCACAGGACGACGACAAGGCAGCGGCCCGTCGTCGCTCCACGGTGCGCGAGAAGGTCAGCTTCGCCTCCTCCACGCCGGCTCCCGTAGCAGCCTCCGAGCCCGCCGCGGTTGCTCCGGAGCCCGCACCGGCTCCGCAGCCCGCTCCAGCGCCTGCCGCGGCCGACGCCGCGCCCCGCAAGGCCGGCTGGTGGTCCCGGGCCTTCGGCAACGGCGAGTAAACTCGGCACATAAGAAATGCGAAAAGCCGCCCGGCAAAACCGGGCGGCTTTTTGTTGGACTCAACTAGCTGTCATTCCGGGGCACGGTTCCGTCGGCGCAGCCGGCTGGAGCGTGAACCTGGAACCCCGAGATGTTCTGATTACCTCGCGGTTTCCGGGGGCGCTCGCAGCTCGCGCTGCTCCCGCCCCGGAATGACGGTTCGATCCAAACCACCCTTTCAATCACCCAACGAGAAAGCCGCCCGGCGAACCGGGCGGCTTTCTGTGCGTGGTGTGCCTCGGACGTCGGGATCAGCCGGTGGTAACGCCGGTTTCCAGATCCGACGGATCGATCGTCTTGTTGAGATTGGCGTGCATCCGCTCGTGATCGAGTTCGCCTTCCCACCACGACACAAACACCGCGGCGACGCCGTTGCCGGTGATGTTGGTGAGCGCGCGGACCTCGCTCATGAACTTGTCGATCGAGAACACGATCGCCATGCCCGGCACCAGCCGCGGATCGACCACGCTCAGGGTCGCGGCCAGCGTGATGAAGCCGGCGCCGGTGACGCCGGAGGCTCCCTTCGAGGTCAGCATCGCCACCAGGAGGATGGTGATCTGCTGGCCGAACGTCAGGTCGACGCCGAGCGCCTGCGCGATGAACAACGTCGCCAGCGTCATGTAGATGTTGGTGCCGTCGAGGTTAAACGAATAGCCGGTGGGGACTACCAGGCCGACCACCGACTTCGAACAGCCGAGCCGCTCCAGCTTGGCCATCAGCTGCGGCAGCGCGCTCTCCGAAGAACTGGTGCCGAGCACGATCAACAGTTCGTCTTTGATATAAGCGAGGAATTTGAAGATGCTGAAGCCGACAAAGCGGGCGATCAGGCCGAGCACCACCACCACGAACAGCGCCGCGGTGCCGTAGAACAGCGCGATCAGGCTGATCAGGTTGCCGAGCGCCGCCGGCCCGAACTTGCCGATGGTATAGGCCATCGCACCGAACGCGCCGATCGGCGCCGCCTTCATGACGATGGCGATAACGCCGAACACCGCGTGCGACGTATCGTCGATGACGTCACGCAGCCGGTGGCCGCGCTCGCCGAGCGCCATCAGCGCGAAGCCGAACAGGATCGCGAACAGCAGCACCTGCAGGATGTCGCCCTTGGCGAAAGCGCCGACCACGCTGTCGGGAATGATGTTGAGCACGAAGTCGACCGACTTCTGCGCTTCCGCCTGCTTGACGTAGCCGGCGACGGCCGCATTGGTGGAGTCGACTTTGGTGACAAGGCCGTGGCCGACCTGGAACAGGTTGCCCATCAAGAGGCCGATGATCAGCGCGAACGACGACACGACCTCGAAGTAGACGAGTGCCTTGACGCCGACGCGGCCGACCTTGCGGGCGTCCTGGATGTGGGCGATGCCGGACACCACGGTGCAGAAGATGATCGGCGCGATCACCATCTTGATCAGCTTGATGAAGCCGTCACCGAGCGCCTTGATCCAGTCATTGGTCGCAAACGCCGGGAAGAACGAGCCGGCGATGACGCCCAGCACGATCGCGACCAACACCTGAAGATAGAGAATCTTGTACCAGGGTTGTTTTACTGCTGCGGGCGCTGGCGCACCCGTCGTTGCGATCACTGCCGCCATCAACGTTTCTCCCGTGAATCTATGGACTGCGGGGCAATAGCACAAAACGGTCCGTATGCGGCAAGTCGCCACAGTCCTTTAGTCGCATACTTTAATCAGCGGAGTTTAGTTGTGTAAATCAGGCATTGCGCGCCAAGACCGAACAGCGCTCGATTTCGCGCCGCAGCAGTGGCACCAGCAGCGCACCCAGCGTGTTCTTGACCAGCATGCCCGCCAGAAACGGCGCCACGCCGACCGCCCATGCCTTCTCGACGCCAAAGTGTCGGCCGAACGCCAGCCAGGCGAAGCCCATCGCCAGGATCACGATGTGCCCAAGCGCCATCGCCGCGAACATCGGCAGCACCGCGCGGTCCCAGCCGCGACCGGCAAGCCACCCCACCACGAACGCGGCCACGACGAAGCCGAACAAAAAGCCGGCCGTCGCTCCGAACAGCGGCGCGAGGCCACCGGAGGCCCCGGCAAACACCGGCGCTCCCAGCGCACCGACCGCGAGGTATGCCGCGATCGTCGTGCCCCCGAGGCGCCAGCCATAGGCGGCGCCGATCACCAGCACGACCAGCGTCTGCAATGTCATCGGCACCAGCGGCAGCGGCAGATTGACCTTGGCCGACAGCGTCAGCAGCGCGATGCCAAGCGCCACCAGCACGGCCGCCCGAAGCGCGTCCGTCGAAGCCATACCGCGCGCCGGCCACATCAGCCCCGCCAGCGATCGATGCGGCGCGCTCACTTCGGCCCGCTTTGCCCGAGCCATCGGCTGATCCGCGCCACCGCCTCATGCATGTCGGCGCTGGATTGCGCGTAGGAAAACCGCACATAGGAACGGCCGCGGATCGGATCGAAATCGTTGCCGGGGGTCGCTGCAACGTGGGTCTGCTCCAGCATCTGCTTGGCGAAGTCGAAGCTGTCCGTCGTGAATTTCGAGACGTCGGCATAAAGGTAGAACGCGCCGTCGGCGGGCAGGAAATCGGTCAGCCCGGCTTGTGGCAGGCCGGCGACGAGGATCGCGCGGTTGTCCTGGTAGCCGTGCTTGATCGCCTCCATCTCGGCGCGCCCCTCGAATGCGGCTTCCGCCGCGATCTGCGACAGCGTCGGCACCGAGATCGACATGTTCTGCTGCAGCCGCTCGATCGGGCGAACCAGCGGCTCCGGCACCACCATCCAGCCGACCCGCCAGCCGGTCATGCAGAAGTATTTCGAGAACGAGTTGATCACCAACGCGTCGTCGGACAACGCCGCCGCGGTCACCGCCGGAAACGCGTAATCGAGGCCATGATAGATCTCGTCGGAGATAAAACGGATACCTTCGCTCTCGGCGGCGGCCATCAGCCCGGTCAGGGCTTCCTTCGACATCATCGTGCCGGTGGGATTGGCGGGGCTGGCGACCAGCACGCCCTTCAATGGCGTCTTGCGGTGCGCCTCGAGCAGCGCCTCGCCGGTCAGCGCATGTCGGGTGTCGGCATGGGTCTCGATCAGCACGGGTTCACAGCCGAGCGCCTTCAGGATGTGCCGGTACGGCGGATAGCCGGGAACCGTGACCGCGACGCGGTCGCCGGGTTCGAACAGGGCCAGAAAGGCCAGTATGAACGCGCCGGACGAGCCGGTGGTGACCACGATCCGCTCGGGATCGACCTCGCAGCCATAGACATCGCGATAATGCCGCGAGATCCGCGCTCGCAAAGAAGGCATGCCGAGCGCCGAGGTATATTCGATCCGGCCCTGCGCAAGGGCCGCCTGGGCCGCGGCGATTGCCACCTTTGGCGCGGGTGCGGCGGGCTGGCCTACCTCCATGTGGATCACATGGCCGCCCGCGGCCTCGATCCGCGCCGCGGCGGCCATCACGTCCATCACCATGAACGGCGGCACATCGCTGCGCGCGGACGCCGTCAACAACGTGCGGGCGCGGGCCAAGGCCTGCGGTCCCGGTATCGTATCTGCCATCGAAACCTGCTATCTGGCGCGGCACCGGCGCGCCCCAGCCTGTGGCTGCGCCGCGCTCCTGCCGCAATATCCGGCTTGTTAGACCTACCGCGTATCCGAACCCGGCCGATGATGAAAGACCTGCGACAGCGACCCCTGGGGGTTGCACCCCGGATCTCCTCCAAACTGACCGCGCTGATCACCGCGGCGGCCCTGCTCGTCGCGCCGGTCATGGCGCAGGCGCAGGAAAATCGCGGGCCGCCGCTGCTGCGCGACGCCGAGATCGAGCAGCTGCTGCGCGAATACACCCGCCCTATCCTGCGCGCCGCCGGCCTCGAAAAACAAAACATCCAGGTCGTCATCATCAACAACGGCACGTTCAACGCCTTCGTCGCCGACGGCCGCCGCATCTTCGTCAATTACGGCGCGCTGATGCAATCGCAGACGCCGAACCAGCTGATCGGCGTGCTGGCGCACGAAACCGGCCATCTCTCCGGCGGGCATCTGTCCAAGATGCGCGAGCAGATGGCGCGCGCCCAGACCTCGATGATCGTGGCGATGCTGCTTGGCGTAGGCGCGATGGTGGCCGGTTCGCGCAGCGGCGGCGGTAGCAGCGGCGCCAGCAATATCGGCGCGGCCGCGCTGAGCGCGCCGCAGGCGCTGTTCCAGAGCACCATGCTGTCCTATGTGCGCCAGCAGGAAGAAAACGCCGACCGCGCGGGGGTCAAGTTCCTCACTGCGACGCAGCAGTCCCCCAAGGGCATGTACGAGACCTTCAAGCGGTTCTCCAGCGACAGCCTGTTCGCCGCGCGCGGCGCCGATCCCTACCAGCAGTCGCATCCGATGCCGCGCGAGCGCGTCGCCGCGCTGGAGGAATTCGCAAGGTCGAGCCCCTATTGGGACAAGAAGGACGACCCGGCGCTGCAGCTTCGCCACGATTTGATGCGCGCCAAGACCTCCGGTTTCATGGAGCAGCGCGACACCGTGATCCGGCGTTACCCCTCCTCCGACACCTCCTTGCCGGCGCGTTACGCCCGGGCGATTGCGACATACCGGCACGGCGACCTCCGGGACGCCGTGGCGCAGGTTGATGGCCTGATCGCCGTGCAGCCCAACAACGCCTATTTCCACGAGCTGAAGGGCCAGGCGCTGCTCGAGGGCGGCAAACCGGCCGAGGCCGTAGCGCCGCTGCGCCGCGCCGTGCAGCTCTCCAATAACGCACCGCTCATCGAGATGTTACTTGGGCAGGCGATGGTGGCGTCGGATAACAAAGCCACCACCGACGAGGCGATCCGGATTCTGCGCGCCGCCGTGGCGCGCGAGACCGAGGCGCCGATCGGCTACGTCCAGCTCGCCCTGGCCTATGGCCGCAAGGGCGATTACGCCGAAGCGGATCTGGCCTCGGCGCAGGCCGCGTTCCTGCGCGGCGACAACAAGACCGCACGTGACCTCGCCTCGCGCGCGAAGTCACGCTTCGCCATCGGCACGCCCGGTTGGGTCAAGGCCGACGACATCATCGCCGCCAAGATGCCGGATCAAAAATAGCCTGCGTCTGATAGAGATGTTTCAGACACGTATTAGCCGAGAGATTCCCGAGAGGATTTGCCCATGTTTTCGTTCCGCTTTCTTGCCTCCGCCGCCGTCGCGCTCGCTTTGTGCGGCGCGCCTGCGGTCGCATCGGCGCAGTCGTTCTCCGACGCCCAGAAGGGCGAGATCCAGAAGATCATGAAGGACTATCTGCTGTCGCACCCCGAAGTTCTGGAAGAAGTCTCGGCCGAACTGACCAAACGCCAGGCCGCCGCCGAAGCCGAGAAGCATGCCGCCGCCGTGTCCGCCAATGCCAATGTGATCTTCAACTCGCCGCGCGGCGTCACCGTCGGCAACAAGGATGGCGACGTCACCTTCGTCGAGTTCTTCGATTACAATTGCGGTTACTGCAAAAAAGCCATGACCGACATGATCGAGATGATGAAGGACGATCCGAAACTGAAGGTCGTGCTGAAGGAATTCCCGGTGCTCGGACCCGGTTCGGTCGAAGCCGCGCAGGTCGCCGTCGCCGTTCGTATGCAGGACCCGACCGGGAAGAAGTATCTCGACTTCCACCAGAAGCTGCTCGGCGGACGCGGCCAGGCCGACAAGGCCCGCGCGATCGCCGCCGCCAAGGAAGCCGGCCTCGACGTAGCCCGGCTGGAAAAGGATTTCAGCAGCCCGGAAGTGCGCGCCACGATCGAGGAGAACTTCAAGCTCGCCGAGTCGATGGGCATGAACGGCACGCCGAGCTACGTCATCGGCAAGCAGGTCGTGATCGGCGCTGTCGGCATCGACGCGCTGAAGGAAAAAGTCAGCAATGCCCGCTGCGGCAAGGCGGTTTGCTGAAACACATCTGCGAATTGCGGTTTGACGAACGAACCGGCTGCGCAAGCAGCCGGTTTTTTCGTGACGCAGAATGTTGGACGGCTGCTACACCATTGCAGAAATAGCTTGCAGACAAGTTCCCCGGTTTGCGCCATGGTTTTGGACAACGCGAACAATCGCGAAAAACTGGGGAGTGAAACTTGAAGAATCCGGTCACCACATTTGCATCCGCCGCCACGCTGCTCGGCGCACTGCTGGTTCAGCCCGCGACAGCGCAGATCGCCGTGAAGGTCGGCGTGCTCGCCGACATGTCCGGGCTTTATGCCGACATCGGCGGCTCCGGCGCCGTCGATGCCGTGCGCCTTGCGATCGAGGACTTCAAGCCGGCTGACCAGGGCATGACGGTAGACGTGGTCTCCGCCGACGCCCAGAACAAGCCGGACATCGCGGTGGCGATCTCGCGAAAATGGTTCGATACCGAGAATGTCGACGTGCTGGTCGACGTGCCCACCAGCGCGATCTCGCTGGCGGTGGCCAATGTGGTCAAGGACAAGAACAAGGTCGCGCTGTTCACCGCGTCGGGCAGCTCTGATCTGTCCGGCAAGGGCTGCACGCCGAACACCATCCATTGGACCTACGACACCTGGGCGTTAGCCCACGGCACCGGCACCGCGATCACCAAGAACGGCGGCAAGAAGTGGTTCTTCCTGGTCGCCGACTATGCGTTCGGCCAGGCGCTGGAGCGCGACGCTTCTACCGTCGTGAAGGAAAACGGCGGTACCGTGCTTGGCTCGGTGCGCCATCCGCTCGACACCAAGGACTTCTCCTCCTTCATGCTGCAGGCCCAGGCTTCGAAGGCCGAAATCATCGGGCTCGCCAATGGCGGCGGCGATACGATCAACTCGATCAAGTCGGCATCGGAATTCGGCCTGGTTCAGAGCGGGCAGAAATTGGCTGGAATGTTGATCTTCATTAGCGACATCCATTCGCTCGGCCTCAAGGCGGCACAGGGTCTGCTCCTCACCACCGCGTTTTACTGGGACCTTAACGACAAGACCCGCGCCTTCGGCGAGCGCTTTGCCAAGCGCAACAACGGCCGCTTCCCTTCGATGACCCAGGCCGGCACCTACTCCGCGACCCTCGCCTACCTCGCCGCGGTCAAGGCCACCGGCAGCACCAAGGACGGCGCCGCGCTGGTCAAGGCCATCCGCGACAGGGGCACCTTCGACGATCCGCTCTTCGGAAAGACCTCGGTCCGGATCGACGGCCGCGCCATCCACGACATGTATCTGGTCGAGGTCAAGAAGCCGGAGGAATCCAAAAAGCCGTTCGATTATTACAAAGTGGTCTCGACGATCCCCGCCGCCGAGGCATTTCGCCCACTGAACGAGGGCGGCTGCCCGATGGTCAAAATGTAACGAGTGCACGCACCCACCAACGAAAACCGGCTGCGCGAGCAGCCGGTTTTTTCGTTGGTGGGTGTCAGTCAGAAAGGCAGTTGATGATGAGTCCGGCGCAAACGCGCCTTCGCCTTCCTAAGAGGACGCCGCCACTTCCTCGTCACCGGCCTCGTCGCTCGGTTCGAACCACGCCAGCTTGGCTGCCGTATTTTCCAGAACGCCGGCAACAAAATTCGAGACCGTGTTTTCGATCGGCGCCGCTTCTGTGAGCTTTTGAACGATCCGTTCCACAAGAGCCGTCATCACATGCACTCCATCCCTGCCACGCAATGCACACGCTGCCCGATCGTTCCGTTCTGGTTGCAATATGGCTCGCGCCGTGCGGCCCGGAACAACCTCTTGCAGGCGGGATTACTTTTACGGAGGACCCGCATGACGAAATATCATTTTGAAATCGTAGACGGTTACCGGCTAGAGGATCCAGTCGGCTTTGAATTACCGAGCGAAGATCAGGCCAGGGCCGTCGCGCAGGAGATCGCCAAGCAGATCGCCATCGACATCAGCAGCGAGAGCACGCGCAATGTCGTGGTCGTCGATGAGGACGGCAAGGAAGTCTTCAAGACGCCGATCAAGGGTGATCCGGCAGCATAAGGTATTCGGCGCGCGGCAAGACTCGTTTTGTTCTTCTGGAACGAACAGGGGACGACAAAAACCGGCGGATCGAGTGTTAAAACAACCCTAATCGAAACAGCATCGACCTGCCGTACATCACTCCCGATTGAGCAACACTTTCTGCGGAACATCGCTGTCCCACTCCCGTTGTCAACGATCGTCAACAATGGAGTGTGCCATGAAAAACCGATTGATGTTGAGCGTCGCTGCTGCGGCGTTGATTGCAGGTACAGCTATGGTCCAAGCACAGGCGCCCGCGGGTGGCGCGGCGCGAAGTGCACCGGCCGCGGCAACGCCCCCCCCTTCGGCCGATCGCGCAGCGCCCGCTGAGCGCGCAGCGCCGGTCAATCGTGACGAAGCCACCGACACCATGAAGCAACCGGATTCGGATTCGGCGCCGAAGGCGGCGCAGTCCGACGACAAGATGAAGCATGACAACGGCCAGCGCGCGCAATCGGGCCGCGACAGCGCCGATCCAGCCAAGGGCGGCAAGGATATGAAAGCCGATGGCCGCAGCCCGAACGCCGCCGATGCCAAGGACAACAAGGGCCCTGATAACAAGGCCGCCGACTCGAAGGGCACGGACGCCCGGTCCACCACGACCACCGGTCAGGCTGGCGCGGGCGCAAAGCTTTCCACCGACCAGCGCACCAAGATCACCAGTGTGATCAAGGAACAGAAGATCGAGCGCGTTACCAGCGTCAACTTCAACATTTCGGTCGGCACCCGCGTGCCGCGCGACGTCCAGTTCCATCCGCTGCCCGCCGAGATCATCACCATCTATCCGGACTGGCGCGGCTATGACTTCATCCTGGTTCGCGACCAGATCATCGTCATCAATCCGAGAAGCTTCGAGATCGTTGCCGTGATCGACGCCTGATATCAGCCAACCATCAGGACACACGCATCAGGGCGGGCCGAAAGGCTCGCCCTTTTTCTGTGGTGCAGCACGGCGTGGCTCCCAAGAGGTCAATTTCGACCTGATCTATGCGCCGGTGAACGGCCAATGGCGGCTGTTCGGAATTGCCGTCAATTTCGGTTCCCCGGCACCGGTGGTCTCCTCGCCGCCGGCCAAGCAGCCCCGTCCCCTGGAGCGGCCCCGGTTCCCGCGTCCAAGCAAGAGAAGCGCCTCGGTTAGGCCTTTAACCGGGGTTACAGCGGCTCAACGCCTGTTTGAGGCGTGTTTTTCTGAGCGCGGTGAGGCATTTGGCTGGGGGAACCTGGCCGCTTCAGGCTTCCCCTCAGCGCCAAGTCTACTTATAAACCGGGACGTTCGCGCCGCGTGCGCCTGCCGGGACACCCTTGATGGCAAAAACTGTTTACGTGCTCAACGGCCCCAACCTGAACCTGCTGGGAATCCGTGAGCCCGAAACCTATGGCCACGCCACCCTGGCGGACGTCGAAAAACTCTGCGTCGAGGCGGCCGCGCGCTACGGCCTGTCAGCGGATTGCCGGCAGTCGAACCGCGAGGGCGAATTGATCGACTTCATCCACGAGGCCCGCGAAAAGGGCGCGGTCGGCATCATCATCAATGCCGGCGGCTATTCGCACACCTCGATTGCGCTGCATGACGCCCTGGTCGGCGTGCAGATCCCGACCGTCGAAGTCCATATCAGCAACGTCTATGCGCGCGAGAATTTCCGCCACCACTCGTTCACTGCCCGCGCCGCCTTTGCCAGCCTGTGCGGCTTTGGCATCGACGGCTACCGCCTCGCCTTCAGCGGCCTGGCCGCCAAAATCGGCGCCACGGCGACCGCCTGACGCTCACCTTTCACCTCCTTGAATTTGGATTGCCCCATGGCCCGCAAGCCTGACGAAACTTCTACCGCGACCGACAAAGCCAGCGACGACAGCGCGATGATCCGCGAACTGGCGCTGCTGCTCGACGAAACCAACCTGACCGAGATCGAGGTCGAACGCGCGGGCCTGCGCGTTCGCGTCGCCCGCAACATCAGCGTCACCGCGGCGATGCCGGCGAACTATCAGCCCGCGCCGCAATACGCGCCGGCCCCAGCCCCGGTCGCAGCCGCTCCGGTGGAAGCCGCCAAGCATCCGGGCGCAGTGCCCTCGCCGATGGTCGGCACGGTGTACTGGTCGTCCGAACCCGGCGCCCGCCCCTTCGTCGAGGTCGGCACCAAGGTGGCCGTCGGCCAGACCCTGGTGATCATCGAGGCGATGAAGACCATGAACCAGATTCCGGCGCCGCGCGCTGGCACCGTGACGCAGATTCTCGTCGAAGACGGCGCTCCTGTCGAATTCGGCGAGCCGCTCGTCATCATCGAATAACACCGACCGTCATCCCTCAATGTTCGCCCGCTACGGCGCGCTTTGAGGGATGAGATATATGCGCCTGTGGCCATCCTTCGAGGCGCGGCATAGCGCCCGCGCCGGGGGATGACGGAAAGCAAATACGATGTTCGAAAAGATCCTGATTGCCAACCGCGGCGAGATCGCGCTGCGCATCCTGCGAGCCTGCAAGGAGCTTGGTATCGCTACCGTGGCGGTGCACTCCACGGCGGACGCGGACGCGATGCATGTGCGCCTCGCCGATGAGAGCGTCTGCATCGGCCCGCCGGCCTCCAAGGACAGCTACCTCAACATTCCCTCGCTGCTGGCGGCGTGCGAGATCACCGGCGCCGACGCCGTGCATCCCGGCTACGGCTTCCTGTCGGAGAACGCCCGCTTCGCAGAAATCCTGGCCGAACATAATCTGCACTTCATCGGCCCGAAGTCGGAACACATCCGCCTGATGGGCGACAAGATCGAAGCCAAGAAGACCGCCAGGCGGCTCGGCATTCCCGTGGTTCCGGGCTCCCAGGGCGGCGTCGGCCCCGAGGACGACGCGATGGCGATCGCCCGCGAGATCGGCTTTCCCGTGCTGGTCAAGGCCGCCTCCGGCGGCGGCGGCCGCGGCATGAAAGTGGCGCAAACCGAAGCCGACCTGATGCTGGCGCTATCGACTGCCGCGACGGAAGCCAAGGCGGCGTTCGGCGACGCCTCGGTGTATCTGGAAAAGTATCTGCAGCAGCCGCGCCATATCGAGATCCAGGTGCTCGGCGACGGCCGCGGCGGCGCCATCCATCTCGGCGAACGCGACTGCTCACTGCAGCGCCGCCACCAAAAAATCTGGGAAGAAGGTCCCTCGCCCATTCTCACCGCGGCCGCCCGCGCCAAGATCGGCGAGACCTGCGCCAAGGCGATGCAGGAAATGCAGTATCTCGGCGTCGGCACCATCGAATTCCTCTACGAGGACGGCGAGTTCTACTTCATCGAGATGAACACCCGCATCCAGGTCGAGCATCCCGTCACCGAGATGATCACCGACATCGATCTGGTGCTGGAGCAGATCCGTATCGCCGCCGGCGGCGACCTTCCCTGCACGCAGGACGAGATCATCATCAACGGCCACTCGATCGAATGCCGCATCAATGCGGAAAACCCCCAAACCTTCCGGCCCTCGCCCGGCAAGATCACGCAGTATCACCCGCCCGGCGGCCTCGGCGTCCGCATCGATTCCGCGGTCTATCAGGGTTACGTCATCCCGCCCTACTACGACTCGCTGGTTGGCAAGCTGATCGTGCGCGGCAAGAACCGCCCGGAATGCTTGATGCGGCTGCGCCGCGCACTCGACGAGATCGTGGTCGACGGCATCGAGACGACATTGCCGCTGTTCCGTGCGCTGGTCCGCGAGCCCGGCATCATCGACGGCGACTACCACATCCATTGGCTGGAACAGTACCTGGCCGGCAAGGCGCCCAGCTAAGGAAGGCTGCAGTTCCAAATAAAGACCAGAATACCTGGAACTGATCGCCCAAACCCGCGTTTGTTCCCAGCCCGGAAACGCTCCGGTGCGGGGGACATGTTGACTCAATCTATCAGCCAAAAAACCGTCCCTGTGACTGCCAATGGCGCTCGCAGACGTTCGATCGGCCAGATCCTGCTGCTTGCGGCAGGGTTTTTGGTGCTTGTCGCGATCAGCGCGTCGTCGGTGATCCTGGTCAACCAGGCCCGCAAGGATTCAAACCGGGTAGTGCACACCGTCGAGGTTGAGAACCAGATTTCGACATTGCTGCTTGAAATCCGTCGGGCCGAGAGTTCAGCGCGCGGCTTCCTCCTTACCAACCAAGAGCGTTTTCTAAGGGAGCACGAGGCAGCGATCGACGCGATCCTGCCCGGCCTTCGCAAACTGATCGAGCTTACCAGCGACAACCCCGTTCAGATCGAAAGTAGCGTCAAACTGCGAGCGGCCGTGGAAGGCCGTCTCGTCGAACTTGGACAGGCAGTCGATCTCGTCAAGCAAGGCGACCTCACAGGCGGCGTCGAGATGCTGCGCAATGCGGGCGCCAGCAGCGCGGCCACGGATATCGGCGCGCTCTCGCACGCGATGCGGGGCGAAGAAGACCGGCTGTTTTTGGAACTCACCCGCACCGCCGACAGCACGCAGCAACTGGCCTCGATCGTCACCGTCGCCGGTTCCGGACTGGTGATTGCGCTGGCCGGCCTGTCGATTTTCCTGATCCAGCGCTCGTCACGCGCCCGCGACGACGCCGAAACGCAGCTGCGTGACAACAATCTCAATCTGGAATCTACCGTGCAGGAACGCACCGCCGATCTCCGCGAAGCCAACGAGGAAATCCAGCGCTTCGCCTATATCGTCAGCCACGACCTTCGCTCGCCGCTGGTCAACATCATGGGCTTCACCAGCGAGCTCGAAGAGCTGCGCGGCGACATATTCCGCCGCATCGCCACGCTCGGTAACGACGCACCGCTGGTACCCGACACCGACGGTAAATTGCCGGAGCCGGCGCTAGCCGAGCAGGATAGGCAACTCTCCACCGACTTCACCGAGGCGCTCGGCTTCATCAAGTCATCTATCGGCAAGATGGACCGCCTGATCAGCGCCATCCTCAACCTGACACGCGAGGGCCGCCGCGAATTCAAGCCGGTCAGGATCGACACCCGCGACCTCATCGAGAGCATTGCCGCCACCGTGGCGCACCAGGCCGCCGAGACCGAGACCACCATCCGTGTCGAGCAACTGCCGGAAATCGTCAGCGACCGGCTGGCGATGGAACAGATCTTCGGCAACCTGATCGACAACGCGTTGAAATATCTCAAGCCCGGCGTGCCCGGCGATATTCTGGTCAAGGGACGTAGCAAAATGGGCTTCGTGATCTACGAGGTCATCGACAACGGCCGCGGCATTGCCCCCAAGGACCACCAGCGTATTTTTGATCTCTTCCGCCGTGCGGGTACACAGGACAGACCGGGCCAGGGTATCGGGCTCGCGCATGTCCGCGCGCTGGTACGGCGATTGGGCGGCACCATGTCGGTGTCATCGGAACTCGACAAGGGCAGCAACTTCACCGTCACGCTGCCGGCGAAGTGGACGGGTAACAATCGGGATAAGCAATCATGAGCAAGCCAGTCACCATCATCATGATCGAGGACGATGAGGGCCACGCCCGTCTCATCGAGCGCAACATCCGGCGCTCCGGCGTCAACAACGAGATTATACCGTTCACCAACGGTACAGACGCGTTGACCTATCTGTTCGGCAAGGATTCCACTGGCAACGATCACAAGGGCGAGGCGCTGCTGATCCTGCTCGACCTCAATTTGCCGGACATGACGGGGATCGACATCCTGCGTAAAGTCAAAGAGAACAATTTTCTTAAATGTGCGCCGGTAGTGGTACTTACCACCACCGACGACGCGCATGAAATAAAGCGTTGCTATGAGCTGGGCTGTAACGTGTACATTACCAAACCCGTAAATTACGAAAGCTTCGCCAACGCGATCCGCCAGCTAGGTCTGTTCTTCTCCGTGATTCAGGTTCCGCAAGCCGCCACATGAAATCGACGCCGACACCCACGCTGCTTTACATCGACGACGATTTTGGGCTCGCCCGGCTCGTGCAGAAGGGCCTTGCACGTCAGGGGTTCCACATCGAGCATTGCGACAATGGCGAGGCCGGCGTTGCCCGGATCCGCGAGGGCGGCATCGATGTCGTCGCGCTCGACCAGTACATGCCCGGCCTCGACGGACTGGAGACGCTGGAAAAAATCCAGGCGATCATCGGCGCACCGCCGGTGGTATTTGTTACCGCGTCGCAGGATTCCAAGATCGCCGTTACTGCGCTCAAAGCTGGCGCCATCGACTATCTCGTCAAGGACACCCAGGGCGACTTCGTGCCGTTGCTGCATGTCGCCGCCACCTCGGCGTTGAAGCAGGCAATGATCTCGAAGGCCCGCGACGACGCCGAGGCCGAGGTGCATGCCTCGCGCGACCGCTATGCCGCACTCGCGGCCGAACGCGAAGTGCTGCTGCGCGAGGTCAATCATCGCGTCGGCAACTCGCTGCAGATCATCGCATCGTTGCTGCACCTGCAGGCCAATTCGTCGAGCGACGAACACGTCAAGACCGCGCTGACCAATGCGATGGGCCGTGTCGCTGCCGTCGCGCAGGTGCATCGCCGGCTCTACACCTCGCACGACCTCAAGAGCGTGCTGCTGAACCAGTATCTTGAGGCGCTGCTCGAAGACCTGCGCCGCTCGGCCGAAGGCAACCGGATGTCGCGGCTGACGCTCAAGGCCACGACGGTCGAGATCGATCCGGACCGCGCGGTGGCGATCGGTATCATCGTCAACGAGCTGGTGATGAACGCCGTCAAATACGCCTACCCCGACGGCGCCGGCCCGATCCATGTCGTGCTCACCGCCGATGGCGACGCGCTCGAACTGTCGATCACCGACGACGGCGTCGGCCTCAACGTCAAGGTCGATCCGCGCTCGACCGGCATGGGCCAGCGCATCGTCAACGCGATGGCCAACAAGCTCGAAGCCACCGTCACCCGTGACCCCGAGCATTCCGGCACCCGCATCGTGCTGCGCTTCTGCGCCGTCACCAAACCGGCCGTGGCGCCGCCGATGAGCGCGACGGGCTGATCAGCGCGGCATGCAGGCGTGTGCTTCACGGCAGCTTCGGCATTCCGCCTGCGTGAACCTGTCTGTCTGTCCGGCCGGTCACTCATCCGCAGTGCAACCAGTCCGGTTGCAGGCTCATGGACGATATCGTGGACTTCATCTTCGAACTGCTGTGGATGTCGTGGATGGAGTTCAGACTCTTCGTCGGCGTGATCGGGGCTGGCGTGGCGATATCTGAATGGTGGCCGTTCGACACCGACAAGGCAACCGACAAGACAATGGTGATGAATACGTTCGTGGTGTCTTCCATGCTGCTGTGTGGTGGCATCTTTGTGTATCGGCGGTTCTGGAAAACGCCCTGAACGCCCGGTCGCTCTTCGTCGGACACCCCTGCGAGAAGCCATCGCCTCCCGCGCGCAGCGCTGCTATCCTGCCGCCATGAGCTCCCGCGACCAAGCCCCCTCCGAGATCACGCCCGAAATCCTGCTGCGGGCCTATGCCTGTGGCATCTTTCCGATGTCGGAGAGCGCCGACGACCCCGGCCTGTTCTGGGTCGAGCCGGAAGAGCGCGGCGTGATCCCGCTGGACGGCTTCCGGATTGCCTCGCGGCTTGCCCGCACGGTGCGCTCCGACGCCTTCACCGTCACCGTCAACACCGCCTTCAAGCGCGTCATTGCCGAATGCGCCGCGCCGAAGCCAGGCCGCGACGACACCTGGATCAACCAGCGAATTCGCGACCTCTACACCGCGCTGCATGGCATGGGCCACGCCCACAGCGTCGAGGTTTGGGACGGCGAAACGCTGGTCGGCGGATTGTACGGCGTCAGCCTCGGCCGCGCGTTTTTCGGCGAGAGCATGTTCCACCACGCCCGCGACGCCTCCAAGGTGGCGCTGGTGCATCTGGTGGCGCGGCTGATCGCTGGTGGCTTCAAGCTGCTGGATACGCAGTACGTCACCGAGCACCTGCGTACGTTCGGCGCCGCCGAAGTGCCGCGGCGGCGCTACCGCGTAATGCTCGACAAGGCGCTCAACGGCATCGCGGACTTTGAAAAACTGCCGGTGGATTTCCCGCTGAAGGGCACGACGATGCTGGACATCATCGCGAACCGGGACAAGTCGCCGGCGTAGAAAACGGTTCTCGTATCCCGTACGCGGTGCAGTGCGCAGCATCCGGGAACGAGAGAAGAAGCTGCTACCTGAATCCCGGCAACGGGTTCGGCTGCTGCTGCACCGGCTGCGGTCGCGGAGCCTGCTTCGGCGGCGCCCGCTTCTGGGCCGGCACAGGCTTCGGCGCTTCCGGCGCCGCGGTGGCGACCGTTGCTTCCGGATTCTTGCAGTCGCTCAGCCAGACGTCATAGATCGGGTGCTCGACGCCGTGCAGGCCGGGGCTGGCCGCAAACATCCAGCCGGAAAATATCCGCTTCACCTCGCCCTGCAACGTGATCTCGTCGACCTCGACGAAGGCGTCGGTGTTGGTGGCCTCGGTGGCCGGACGGGTGTAGCAGGCGGCGGTCTTCACCCGCAGCGCGCCGAACTGCACGGTCTCACCGATGTCGGCGTCGAAATTGATGATGCGGCCGGTGATCTTGTCGAGGCCCTGGAAGGTGGCCTTCTTGTTGACGATCTTCAGCGCCGGCGGCTCGGCAACCACCTCGTCGCCGGGCTGCAGCGTCGCCGGGGTCGGCGGCGCCGCCTTGGCGCCGCGCGGCAACGGTCCGGGCGCGGGGGCAGCAGCAGGCGGCGGCGCGTTGGCGACGCCGGGCAGCGGCGGCGCAGCTTGTTGCGGCACGCCACCCGGCGGCACGTTCTGGGGAATCACGGTGGTAGCCGGCGGCGGCGCCAAAGGCTGCGACTGCACAGCGCCGGGCGGCGGCGCGCCCTGCCCCGGACGGGTCGGCAGCAACCGGCCCTGCGGCAGTTCGGGCACTTCCTCTTCGTCGTCGAACTGCGGCTGCGGCTGGCCACGCGGCACGTTGCCGGGGGGCCGTGGCGGAATCAGATCGTTGAACAGATTGCCGAGCTGCGCCCGCGCAGGCGTTGCCTGCGTCAGCGACGTGGCGGCCAGCAACGTGGCCAGTCCAGCAATGGTCAGGAATCGAAACATCTGCGGCTCAATCGAGAATCAGGCTCGCGACACTGTATCGTTTAGTCGTTGCGGCCGCTCGCAATGGCTCCGGTTAACACGCCGAATGAGGCGGCGAAAGGGCATCCGCCGCGGCGCCCTCGTCGCTGGCCAGTTCCGCCTCCCCGTGAAATAGTCGGCGTGACGCCGGAGCAACCGGACGCACGGGGAGAACAACGCCATGACCGACAGGATTCGTCTGGACGGCCGGATCGCGGTGGTCACAGGCGCCGCCGGCGTCATCGGCATCGAAACCATGCAGTTGTTGGCGGCGCGCGGCGCCTGCATCGTCGCGGTCGACCACGACGCCGAGCGCCTCCGGCGCGCCGTCACAGGCCTGCCAGCGCATGCCGAGGCATTGGCCGTCGTCGCCGACGTCACCCGCGAGGAAGACGTCGCCGGCTATGTCGCGCACGCACTGGCCAAGTTCAGCCGCATCGACGTGTTTTTCAACAATGCCGGCATCGAGGGCGATATCGCGCCGATCGTGCGGTCCTCGGTGGAGAACTTTCGCCGCGTGCTCGAAGTCAACGTGGTCGGCGTGTTTCTCGGCATGAAGCATGTCTTGCCGGTGATGCTGAAGCAGAACAACGGCTCGATCATCAATACCGCATCGATTGCCGGCGTGATCGGCTCCGCCGACATCGCCGCCTACAGCGCCAGCAAGCACGCGGTGATCGGCCTGACCAAGACCGCGGCGCAGGAATGCACCGGCACTCCCGTGCGGGTGAACTGCATATGTCCGGGCATGATCGACAGCCGCATGCTCAGCGCCATCGTCGTCGGCCGCAACAAGGGCCAGACGGTCGCCCCGGAAAAAGTGGTCGACCGCATTCCGGCGCGGCGGCTCGGCCTTGCCGCGGAAGTCGCGCCGATCGTGGCCTTCCTCGCCTCCGACGACGCCAGCTACGTGTCCGGCTCCGCCTACACCGTCGATGGCGGCCGCACGTCATCATCGTAATCGAATCAGAAAACCAAAACAGGTCTGCCATGCCCGTGATTCTCGATCCCGACGCCGCCGCCGTCCTGCAGGCCGTGCGCGATGCCGGCCGCCCGCCCTACGAGACGCTGTCGCCGCCGGAAGCGCGGGCTTGGTACCTTCAGGCGCGCGAGGTCGCGCATCCCGAGCCGCCTGTCATGGAATCGGTGAGGGCGATAGCGGTGCCCGGCCCGGCCGGCGCGATTCCGGTGCGCATCTATACGCCGCCGAAGCTACGGCTGGCCGATGGCATGTCGCCGTGCCTGGTGTTTTTTCACGGCGGCGGCTGGGTGATCGGGGATATGGATTCGCACGACGTGGTCTGCCGCACGCTGGCCGTGGAGGGCGAGATGGTGGTGATCTCGGTCGACTACCGCCTTGCCCCCGAGCACAAGTTTCCCGCCGCCATCGACGATGCCCTCGCCGCGACGCGCTGGATCGCCGACAACGCGGTGCAGCTCAACCTCGACGCATCGCGGCTGTATGTCGGCGGGGACAGCGCCGGCGGCAACCTTGCCGCGGTCGTGGCGATCGACGCCCGCGCGCATGGGCCAACGCTCGCCGGCCAGGCGCTGATCTATCCCGCGACAGATTTCCGCATGGACCATCCCTCGCATAGCGAGCCCGAAACCGACTGCCTGCTGACCCACAATGTGATGCTCTGGTTTCGCGACCACTATCTTCGCGGCCCCGCCGACATCGACGACTGGCGCGCCTCGCCGGCGCGCGTCGAAGACCTCGCCGGCCTGCCGCCGGCCTATGTGCTGACCGTCGGCGCCGACCCGCTGCGCGACGAAGGCAACGAATATGCGAGGCGACTCACCGACGCCGGCGTGGCCGTGACGACGAAGACCTATCCCGGCCAATTCCACGGCTTCGTCACCATGGGCAAGATTTTGCCAAAGGCTAACGAGGCGCTGCATGGGGTTGGCGCGTGGCTGAAGAGGCTGGGGTAGATTTGTAGCCACAGGGTGGGCAGAGCTGACGGTCGCGCGAAGTATGGCCGCCGGTGTGCCAACCATCTACCGATGACCGCGCAAAACGGTGGGAATGGCGCAGGTGCGCCGTCGCCCACCAGCGATGCTGCGCTGGACTAGCTACCCGGGGTCCAGGGCTGGTAATCGCCGGTCGCCTTGGGGCGGTGGCCTGACGCCAACGTCGAGCCGGCCGGGCGATAGGCATAGGGCGTGCCGGTCAGATTCGGCTGATGCGGCTTCTGCCATTCCTTCTCTACGTAGCTCTCCTCGGTGGGAGCGACATCGACTGTGTGGTGCAGCCAGCCGTGCCAGGACGGCGGCACCTTGGAGGCCTCGGCGTAACCGTTATAGACCACCCAGCGGCGCTGGAAGCCAAGCGTGGGATCAATGACGCCACCTTTGGTGCGGTAGTAGGTATTGCCCATCTCGTCCTTGCCGACGAGTTCGCCGAACCGCCAGGTCCACAATTGGGTGCCAAAGGTCTGGCCGCTCCACCAGGTAAAAAATTTCAGCAGAAACAGCTTCATGACGCCAGCCGGTTGGGTGATTGGTGATGCTGTGATGCCATCCGCGGGCGCAATTGTCCAGTTGGCGGCACGCGCGGCAGCCCGGCACAACAGATCGTGAAATGCCTCCCGATCGGCGGAACCGGCCTCATCTCGATGGAGCAGCCTGCAGGGACAGGTTGACCGTTCATGCCCGGTACATCCCCGGCCTCCCAGTATCCATCACCAAGAGGTGTGCGGGCGTTTCGGAACACCGGCCCCTTCCGCGGGTTGGTGGCGCACAACACTCAGGAGTTCACGATGATCAATCTCAAGATACTCAGCGCTGCAGCCATCTTGGCGCTGGCGCTCCCGGTAATCGGTTCGACCGAGAGCTTTGCCCAAGGCAAGGGCGGCGGTCACGGCGGCGGTGGATTTCACGGCGGTGGCGGCGGTGGATTCCGCGGTGGCATGGGCGGTGGACCGCGCTTTGGCGGCGGCGGCTTTAACCGCGGCGGCTTCGGCCATGGCGGCGGCTGGGGGCGCGGCGGTGGCTTTGCGGCGGGCGCGATACTCGGCGGAGCACTGGCATCGGGCGCCTATTACGGCAACAGCTACGGCTATTACGGCGGCGGCCCGTATTACGGAGGCGGTTACGGCTATGAAGCGCCCTACGATGATGGTGATGTGGTGGAGGTTGCGCCGGGTGGCGGCGACGTAAACTACTGCATCCAGACCTACAAGTCCTACAACGTCCGCACCGGCACCTATCTCGGATATGACGGGCTTCGCCATTCCTGCCCGTAACTTCGGGTAAAACGTTCCAATCCAGGACGGTGCCCACGGGCATCGTCCTGTTCATTTGTGAATTTACGGCCCGACCGCGCAGCAGCTATAAACATTCATCGCCGTGAGGGCGAACCATCAGCCGCTTCGTGCTTATCCTTGTCAGACGAGACCAAGCCTTGGTCACCGAGCGGTGGTCATCAGGTCTTGGTCGCAGCGTCGGTTCGAGCAGGTTCAGTGGACGCTTCCAGCACGCCGAAGGTCGCGAACCTTCATGCCAACGAGACGGAGCGGCTGCAGGCGCTGCGCTCTTACGGCATTCTCGATACCGCCATCGAGTCCTCTTTCGACGACATTACCAGGATCGCTAGTTACGTCTGCGAGACCCCGGTCGCGCTGATCAGTTTGGTCGACGAGGGTCGGCAGTGGTTCAAGTCCGCCCGCGGCTTCGATGGTCGCGAGACTCCGCTTGAGCAATCGATCTGCGCGCACGCGCTGCTCGAACAAAGTTTTCTCGAGGTCGAGGACACCACCAAGGATCCGCGCTTCGACTGCAACCCGCTGGTCACCGGCAACCCGCATGTCCGCTTCTACGCCGGTGCGTTGCTGCGCACGCCGGACGGCTTGCCGCTTGGCACCGTCTGCGTGCTCGATAACAAACCGCGCGTGCTGTCCGCGGCGCAGCGCGACGTGCTCAGCGCCCTCGCCCGCCAGGTGATGTCGCAAATGGAATTCCGCCGTGCGCTTGTCTTGTCCGACCAGCTACAGCGCAATATCAGTCGACTGATGGCGGTAGCCGGCCACGACCTCAAGCAGCCATTGCAGGTGATGGTGATGGCCATCGACCGGATCAGCCACAAGCTCACCGATGAGAAGGACCGCGAGCGCCTTGGCTACGCGATCAACGCCGGAATGCGGATGGCCGAAGAACTCGACCGCCTTGCTGAAACTTCGGTCCTGCAAACCGGCTACGGCGTGCCCGAGCTGAAATCGCTCCCAATCGCGGACGTGTTCGATTCGATCGACGCCAACTGGCGCCTGCATGCCGAAGCCAAGGGACTCGAACTCGTCGTGGTGCCGTCAAGGGCGCGCGTTGTCAGCGATCCCACGATGCTGCGCACTATACTCGGCAACCTGGTCGGCAACGCCATCAAGTACACGTCGCGCGGCCGCGTGCTGGTCGGCTGCCGGCGTCACGGCTGTAAATTGAGCATCGAAGTCCTGGATTCCGGTCCCGGCATTGCGCACGACCAACGCGACGCGATCTTCGAGGCATTTCATCAGGTCAATCCGGACAGCGAGGGTCTCGGCCTTGGTCTTTCGATCGTGCGTCGCACCGCCGAAGCCCTCGGCCACACGATCACGCTGAAATCCGATCTCACCCGCGGCTCGCATTTCAGCATCCGCGTGCCACTGGCGGCAGCGGTGGTGGTTTAGCTCCGCGTCGCCAGCATCACCCCTGCCAGAGTCAGCAGCAATGCTGCGATCTGCCCAAGGCCGAGCGGTTCGTGCAGCGCGATCGCCGAGACGACCACGCCGATCACCGGCACCGCCATGGTGCCGATCGCAGCGACCGAGGCCGGCAGCCGCGCCAGCGCCGCGAACCAGGCCACATAGGCGATGCAGAACTGAATCACCGTCGAGTAGAACATCAGCCCCCAGCCGAGATTGGACAGTTTTGTAATGTCGGCGTTTTCGACGCAGAAGCCGACCACGGCCACCGGCAGGCAGCCGATCCCGATCTGCCAGGCCGCGGCCGACAGCGGCGGCAATGTCAGCGGCAGCTTTTTTGCCATCACCGTGCCGACGGCAAAACCGACCGAGCCGCCGAGCGCCATGATGATTCCCGGCAGTTTTTCCACGCTGGCGGCAAATCCGTTGCCGCCCATGATCGCGGCCAATCCGGCGAACG
>NZ_JAQGJT010000009.1 GCF_028290495.1 Tardiphaga sp. | reverse complement strand
GACCAGGTGTTGACGAACACCTCCGGCTCCTTCGGCGACTTGGCGCGCTGCGTGTCGCGCTCGGCGATGTGGATGCCCTTGACGCCGGCCTGCCGCATCAGGTCCGCCCATTCGGCCTTGGTCTTCGGCTCGTGGGCGTTGAGCTTCAGGTCGGCGGCGACATTCAGCAGCGCCTGTTTGACGAAGAAGGAGACCATGCCGGGGTTGGCGCCGCAGCAGGAGACGGCCGTCGTCGAACCGGGGCGACGCGCGTTCTTGGCGGCAAGCGTCGCCTCGCGCAGAGCATAGTTGGAGCGCGCGGCCGCGCCCTTCGACGCGTCGAAATAGAAGCCGAGCCAGGGTTCGTTGACAGTGTCGATGTAGAGCGTGCCGAGTTCGTTGCAGAGCTCCATGATGTCTTTCGAGCCGGTGTCGACCGACAGGTTGACGCAGAAGCCCTGGCCGCCGCCTTCGGTGAGCAGCGGCGTCAGCAGTTCGCGATAGTTCTCTTTGGTCAGCCCCTGCTGGATGAAGCGCACGTTGTGCTTTTCGCAATGCGCCTTGCGGCCCTCGTCCTTGGGATCGAGCACGGTGATGCGCGACTTGTCGTAATCCAGATGCCGCTCGATCAGCGGCAGCGTGCCTTTGCCGATCGAGCCGAAGCCGACCATCACGATGGGTCCGGTAATGCGCGCATGAATGGGGAATGTGGTCAAAATGGAAACTCCGGATGGTCGGGGGATTGCTGCCGTGAAGGACTACGGCAGTTGGGGAATGGCGGCAACGATGCTTTGCCGCCAGATTTGCACAAAATCGTCCTGAAACAGGCCGTCAGCGGCGATCGTCGCGCGGCGGGTTGGCGTGAAGCACGGTCAGCGCGCGCCAGCGCCCGCCGGGCGTCTGGAACTCGATGGTCTGTCCTGCTGACAGTCCGATCAGCGCGGCGCCGATCGGTGTCAGGATAGAGATCCGGCCGGCGTCCACGTTGGCGGCATCCGGGTACACCAGAACGACGGTGCGTTCCTCCCTGCTGATATCATCGCGGAAGGTCACTTCGGAATTCATCGTGACAAGGCCCGGCAGCAGCCGCTCATCCGGCAGGATTTCGGCGCGCTCGATTTCCCGCGCCAGGAAGTCGGTCGTCTCAGGATATTTGCGCGACGCGGCCTCGGCGATATTGCGCAAGCGATCGGCGTCGCCCATGCGCAGCGAGATCGGAGGAAGTTCGGGGTGCTGGTAGCTTATCATCATATTCTCCTTGAGGCCGCGGTCGCACTCGGCGGATCTGCGGATCGGGTAGTTGCCGTTGCGGCGCAAAGCCATTTCATGACGCTGCGTTGTTGCAGCGAAATGACAGGTCCATACGGCTGTCTGTTCAGGGGAAGGAGATCGCGCCATGCGCGCCGTTCGGGGAAACCCTGCCGGCATCATGACGTGCCTCACGAGGGAAGCGCATGGCACGTTGATGCCGGCTATTCCCGTGATTCAATTCACGCATATCAATGGACGGTGTGAATGAAAGGACTGCAACTACCCGGGACGGCGCGAATGCGCGTCCGCCCGGGCTACCTTCCAGTTTGAAGGCGACCTGCGCGAAGCAGCAAGCGATTGTTGCAAATGCTAGACATCATCATCTCTAGTTATGTCAGCCGGCGGAAAAGTCAACGCACCAGCTGCTGAATGCTCGCTTTGGTGTGGGCCCGACATGGCAGGCAGTCGCTATCGTCGCGTCACATCGTGCGCATTACGCGCTGCGACGTTTTGCCGTCACTTCGATTTCGATTTTCATTTCCAGGTTCAGGAGGCCCGCAACGATGACGATCGTGGAGGCCGGCCGGATGTCGCCAAGATGCAGGCCGGTGACCGACATCACCGCGCTCGCGTCCGCGCGGTCGGTGATGTAGTAGGTCGCGCGCACGATATCGGCCATTTCAAAGCCGGCCTCCTTGAGCGCATCACCGATAGTCTTGAAGCAGTTCCGTGTCTGCGCCGTGATGTTGTCCGGCATGGTCATGCTGGTGTAATCGTAGCCGGTAGTGCCCGCTACAAACACAAAGTCGCCATCGACCACCGCGCGGCTATAGCCGGCGGCCTTCTCGAACGGCGAACCGGTGGAAATAAGACGGCGGGTCATTGCGGGGGCCTCAAACAGGACATTTTCCGGAATGCAGCGTATTGGCCGTCAAATCAAGCCGCGCATGCGACAGGCGCGACTTGATCGGCAGCGGGGTACGTTTCTGCCGCGCCATTGGGCACGATCAGGCCAATGGCGTGGTTAAGGGCGCCCGGGCGCAATTCGAGGCCGAGCAGCCGATGCCGCTCGAACGGGCCGGGCAGCGACAGTCCCTCGGCCTTGGCTGCTGCAAAGCCGAAGCGCGCGTAATACGGCTCGTCGCCGAGCAGGATGATCGCGCCGTGGCCCAGCGCCTTCGCCGCGGCGATGGCGTGATTCATCAGCGCTGCGCCGATGCCGAGTGCGCGAACGGACGCATCGACCGCGAGGGGACCGAGCACCAGCGCCCGGCGATCGCCGGCATCGACGTTCCACAGCCTGACGGAGCCGACCAGGCGCCCCTGATGCATCGCGGAGAAAGCCAGGCCCTGCGCCGGCACGCGGCCGTCGCGCAGCCGCTGGCAGGTGCGGGCGTTGCGGCCCACGCCGAAGCAGACATCGAGCAGCGTTTCGCGCGCGGCAATGTCATGGGCGCGCTCTTCGCGGATCGCGAAAGCGGCGGCCGGGGTGTTGTCAGTGTCGGTCTGATGCAGAGCAGTCGTCGTTGCAGTCGTCATGGCATGTCATTCCCCACTCCGTGGTGCGGAGTGTTGTCATCCGGATTGTGGAAGTGACGGGATGGGAGCCGGTAAACCGGCGCCCCGCTTACTCAGATCCGGGCAGGGCGCCCGGATGTGGCAGGTTCTCAGATATGGAACGTGCGCAGCGGCGGGAAGCCGTTGAACGCCACCGCCGAGTATGTCGACGTATAGGCGCCGGTGCCTTCGATCAGCAGCTTGTCGCCGATCTCCAGCGTCACCGGCAGCGGGTACGGCAGCTTCTCGTACATCACGTCGGCCGAATCGCAGGTCGGGCCGGCCAGCACGCAGGGCGTCATCTCGGCGCCGTCATGCGGCGTCTTGATGGCATAGCGGATCGACTCGTCCATCGTCTCGGCGAGACCGCCGAACTTGCCGATGTCCAGGTACACCCAACGCACATCGTCCTCGTCGCTCTTCTTGGAGATCAGAACGACTTCGGTCTCGATGATGCCGGCGTTGCCGACCATGCCGCGACCCGGCTCGATGATGGTCTCCGGAATCGCGTTGCCGAAATGCTTGCGCAGCGCGCGGAAGATCGAGCGGCCGTACTGCACGACCGCCGGGACTTCCTTCAAGTATTTGGTCGGGAATCCACCGCCCATGTTGACCATGGAGAGGTTGATGCCACGCTCCGCACAGTCACGGAACACCGACGACGCCATCGACAAAGCGCGATCCCACGCCTTCACCTTGCGCTGCTGCGAGCCGACATGGAACGAGATGCCGTAGGGCTCGAGGCCAAGACGCTTGGCGAGTTCGAGCACGTCGACAGCCATTTCCGGATCGCAGCCGAACTTGCGCGACAGCGGCCACTCGGCGCCGGCGCAGTCATAGAGGATACGGCAGAACACGCGGGCGCCGGGAGCGGCGCGGGCGATCTTCTCGACTTCCTGGACGCAGTCGACCGAGAACAAAGCGATGCCGAGCGCGTGGGCGCGCGCGATATCGCGTTCCTTCTTGATGGTGTTGCCGAACGAGATACGGTCGGGCGTGGCGTCAGCGTCGAGCGCCATCTGGATCTCCTGCACCGACGCGCAGTCGAAGCACGAACCCATCGAGGCGAGCAGCGACAGCACTTCCGGCGCCGGATTGGCCTTCACCGCGTAGAACACGCGGCTGTCCGGCAGCGCCTTCGCGAAGGTCTGGTAATTGTCGCGCACGACTTCGAGGTCGACCACGAGACAGGGCTCGATATCGTTACCCTCGTTGCGGCGGGCGCGGAGGAATTCCTGAATACGTTCGGTCATAGCACTCTCCCAAACGGCCCAGCGACGGGTCTCGTTCAAAAAATTGATGACGGTTCAGCGCTCCCGGACTTGAGTCGCGCGATGGAGGCGCGGCAAAGCCGAAAGTTCCGACCGTAAGTGCTGCCGTGGATTGGTTGGGAGTGACCCTACCGCTCACCTGGCAATGAAGGACAAGCCTCTTCGGCATTCGCGCTGGCTGATGGAAAGCCAGCAGAGACCAAAAAAGCCCGATCCGTCGTTGCTTTAAGTCGCGTCCCCCGTTGAGAACGAGGTGCGCCGGTTCGCCTCCGGCTGCCAGTCACGGTTGCAAGGATCAAAGTCACCTTCATCGGCATCCCTGGAGAGAGATGCTGGCC
>NZ_JAQGJT010000147.1 GCF_028290495.1 Tardiphaga sp. | reverse complement strand
GGGACCGTATCAGGCGCTGCGTTTCATGGCGGTCCCGGCTCTGCAACGCACTCCGTCTCTCGACGACTCAGCGTCGCTTCATTTGTCGTTGGACGATGAAATCCAGCGCGTGCTTTTGCGTCATGTGCTGCTGCACCAGGACCTGAACCGCAGGGCTTCGCGCTTCCGCGAACAGCGACGCAAGAATCTCCGCGCCGGATGTCGCCGCACAGTGCATCTCCCACGCCTGCATGCCGGCGCGTTGGGTGACGCGCTGAAAGGCAGTGCTCGGCTGCGGATCCGTCTCCCGTTCGGTCGACAGGTGTTTTAGTCCCGTGTCGATGTATCCGATGAGACTTTCCCGGAGTATGCCGAGATCGATTCCGCAATGGTGCATGGCGGAAGTGGCGTCCGCGTCATCCGTCATCGCCAGCAGCAGATGCTCGAGGGTCGCGGTACCGTGCCGGCGTTGACGGGCGTGCGCCAGCGCCCGTTCCAG
Source organism: Tardiphaga sp. (assembly GCF_028290495.1). Lineage (GTDB taxonomy): Bacteria > Pseudomonadota > Alphaproteobacteria > Rhizobiales > Xanthobacteraceae > Tardiphaga. Next base: position 14,919 of record NZ_JAQGJT010000147.1, on the reverse strand, counting down.
CGTGGCCGCGAGTTCGGCGGATCGCTCGGGCGCAACGGCGCTGTCCATCAGCGCATACACCTGTTGCAGCCGATAGAGCGGGTCGAGGGTGGCCAGCACCGCCTGCTTGCTGCGCAACGGCAGGACCATTTGCGAAACAATGACGTCTGCGAGCCGTCCGGGATCGCGAATCCGGTCGAAGGGCGGCACCGTCGCCACCTCCCGGATATCGCGCGTCGCCGCATATTCCTTGAAGCGTTCGACCGCTTGTCGAATGAGGTCGGGTGCTTCGGGAATTCGGCCCTCGGCGACAGCGGCGATTTCGGCGCGGTAGGTGCCATGCTCGCCGACAAAGCGACCGATTGCGACACGGCGCTGCACCTGGACGAAGACTTTCAGGATGTCGTCGGGAAGCCGCTCGACTTCCATCAATCTGCCGAGCGTCCCGATCTCGTGAAGGTCATCCAGCGTGGGATCGTCCACGGCGGCATCTTTCTGGACGGCCAGCACCACTTCCCGCGCGCCCGCGAAAGCAGCCTCCAGGGCTTGCCGCGTCTTCTCCCGTCCGATGAACAGCGGAAACGTCATCGTCGGAAAAGGCACGAAATCCCGGATCGGAATGGCGGGGTAGAATGTTGCACCTTCGGGGTGTCCTGCCACCGCTACTGTGGGAGAGCGGGGATCGTCCTTGAGCAGGGCCGCAAGGGTATTCCAGTCGGCAACGCCCAGCATTCTGGACACCAGTTCCAGGCTATCGCTGTGGCTGATCGCCAGTCTGTCGGTGAGTGATTCGCGCAACGTGTGAGCCATAGACTTGGCTTCGCGAAAATCGCGCATGATAGACGTCCTTTGCATGAGCGAACCAGGCGCGTCAGGTGGTTGCGTTGCTGACCCGGTCGCTCGGGCAAAGGGAAAGCCATGAAGGCACAACACGTTCACCGTTCCCCGAAGGGCGCAACCGGCAGGTCGTGTCAACCGGGGGGTAGCGTGGCGTAGAGAGGTAATTCTGTCAATTGTCTTTCGGAACGCCGCGATGCCAAGACTCGACGGGTTGAAGTTCGGGGAGCGGACGGCTACACGATGGGTCCAGTATTCAGGATGAGTCATGCGCGCTGAAATCGAACGCCTCGTTGAAGAGATCAAGCAGTCAGTCGGGCTGCTGAGGAGGCATCTTTGACGTCGATGCATCCACGGCACGCCTCGCAGAGCTGAACAAGCTCGCTGAAGACCCCAATCTCTGGAACGAACCCCAGAAAGCCCAGAAACTGATGCAGGAGCGGACCTCTCTTGAGGACTCGCTCACCGGCATCGGCAAGGTCATGCGCGAACTCGACGACAACGTCGAGATGATCGAGCTCGGCGAAGCCGAGGGCGATGACGGCGTCGTGACCGAAGCCGAGCAGGCGCTGAAAGCCCTGAAGAAGGAAGTCGCGCGTCGCGAACTGGAAGCGCTGCTCGGCGGCGAAGCTGATCGCTTCGACTCCTATCTGGAAGTTCACGCCGGCGCCGGCGGTACCGAGAGCCAGGACTGGGCCAATATCCTGCTGCGCATGTATACGCGCTGGGCGGAGAAGCACGGCTTCAAGGTCGAATATCTCGAAGAGACGGCCGGCGAAGAAGCCGGCATCAAGTCCGCGACCATCCAGATCTCCGGCCACAATGCTTATGGCTGGCTGAAGACCGAGGCCGGCGTGCATCGCCTGGTGCGAATCTCGCCGTTCGATTCCAACGCGCGGCGGCACACCTCGTTTTCGTCGGTAGCGATCTTCCCGGTGGTCGACAACTCCATCAAGATCGACATCAACGAGTCCGATGTGCGCGTCGATACGATGCGCTCCGGCGGCGCCGGCGGTCAGCACGTCAACAAGACCGAATCCGCGGTGCGGCTGACGCATATTCCGAGCGGCGTCGCTGTGGTCTGTCAGGCCGGCCGTTCGCAGCACAAGAACAAGGCCCAAGCCTGGGACATGCTGCGCGCGCGGCTCTACGAGATCGAGCTGAAGAAGCGCGAGGCGCAGGCGGCCGCCGACCAGGCCGCCAAGACCGAGATCGGCTGGGGCCACCAGATCCGTTCCTACGTGTTACAGCCCTACCAGATGGTCAAGGACCTGCGCACCGGCGTGCAGACCTCGGACACGTCAGGCGTGCTCGACGGCGACCTCGACGAGTTCATGGCCGCCACGCTGGCGCAGCGCGCCTTCGGCACCTCGCCGGGCGCGGGTTCGATCGACGACGTGGACTAGACATGACCCACGTCGCGTTTATCGGTCTGGGACGCATGGGTCATGGCATGGCCGGCCGCTATCTCGATGCCGGCTTCAGCGTCGCGGCGTGGAATCGCAGCAGGGCCAAGGCCGACGACCTGATCGCGCGCGGCGCGCGCTTTGCCGCTTCGCCGGCCGACGCCGCCAGGGGTGCAGACGCCATCGTCACCATGGTGGCCGACGACGAAGCCTCGCGCGACGTCTGGCTCGGTGCGGACGGCGCGGCGACGACAGCCAAAGCCGGCGCGTTGGCGATCGAATGCTCCACAGTCTCGTATCAGCACGCGCTCGATCTAGCGTCCGACCTGCGCGACCGCGGCCTCGTTTACATTGATAGTCCCGTCACCGGCCTGCCAGATGCCGCGGCGAGCGGCAAGCTCACGTTGCTGGTCGGCGCCGCGCCTGCGGACCTGGACAGAGCGCGACCATTCCTCGCGCCGCTCGGCAGCACGATCCGGCATTTTGGCGGCGTCGGCAGCGGCACGGTCTACAAGCTGATCAACAACCTGATGGGCGCGGTCCAGATCGCCGGCCTCGCCGAAGGCCTCGCCATCGCGGAGCAGGCCGGGCTCGACATGCCGTTGGTGCTGGAGTCGATCGAGCATGGCGTCGCCGCCAGCCCGCAGGTCGTGCGTCATGCGCGGCGCATGGTGGCGCGGGATTTTTCCGGTGCGACCTTCACGGCAGCGCTCCGGCAGAAAGACGCCGCTTACGCGGTCCGGCTGGCGGAGAGCCTGCTGCCCGACGTGCCGATCGGCCGTGCCGCAGTGCGGGCCTATGACAAGGCCAAGGCCTACGCGCCCGACGACGACGAGGGCCGCATGATCGAGATCGTTTCGCAACGCAAAGATGACATCTCCAAGTAATTGTAGGGGCGGCTGCGGCGTCGTGAAACGCCGGTATCGCCCGCTGCTATCTTTTCTTCTCCTTGATCGTCGGTCATGATGCGCGCGCCGGAAGCCGACACCGGCGTTCGGCTTGTCTCGGCGTCGCGTGCGGCGACAATGGATCATCAAAGTGGGGGTATCATGAGAATTCTTCCCATACTCGCGATCGGTATTTCACTGGCATTGGCCGGCTGCGGTCGCGATCCCGGCCCGGCGGGCCCGAAGGGCGAACCGGGCGCGCAGGGGCCCGCAGGTCCGCAAGGCGCACAAGGCGTGCAGGGCATTCCAGGCGTGCAGGGCCAGACCGGCGCCCAGGGTCCACAGGGGCCACAGGGCGGGCCGGGGACGCCGGGTGCGGCCGGCGAAAAAGGTGACAAGGGCGAGAAGGGTGAGGCGGCGCCGATCGCGGTCCGTGCCGTGCAGGTAGACGGCTCGGTGAGCTGCGAAGCCAACGAGATATTGGTCTCGGTGTTTTGCCCGAGCGGCGGTGCGCCGGATGGCGTCAAATGCGCGGCCGCGCCGACCGTCGGTCTGTGTCTGAAGAAATAACCGCGGCGTCAGCTTTTTCCGTCGCTTCGCCGGCCGTAGGCCGGCGGAGCGGCAATCACGAGATAATACTCACACCGGCGCGCCGTGCGGTTCTCGAACCAGTGCTCGACGTCGACCTCGAAGTACAGCGAGTCTCCCTCGTTCAACACCGTGTCCGTATCCTTGGTCCTGACCGTCACGCTGCCATGCGTGGCCAGGACGTGTTTGGACGTGCCCGACGGGTAGGCCGGCAATTTGCCGGTTGAGGTTTTGGGTGGCAGGTGGTGCAGAACGACTTCCACCGCCATGCCGGCCATGACCGGAGACAGCAGCATGCGCTCGAAGCCTGTCTTTGCATCTCGAAAGACCTGGCGTTGATCCTTGCGGACCACCGCGAAGGCGCGACGCGGCGTGTCATCGTCTCCCAGCAACATCGAGAATGACGTGTTCAGGGCAAGCGCGATGCGCCGAGCCAAACCGATCGTGGGACTCTTCTCGCCGCGCTCGACTTTCGACAGCATCGCCCGGCTGACGCCGGACAGTTTGGAGAACCCCTCCAGTGTCAGGCCAGCCTGTTCACGCAGGATGCGGACACGGTCGCCGAAATCACGGCTGACGGGGTCTTCATCGATGACCTTCCGTGCCGCAGGCTTCGCCATGTCGCGTGTCGCTCCGTCGTGATCGTCCTGATTCCATCTTAGTCGCGGTTGCCTGTCGTGTCACATCCTCAAGGGCAGAGCCGCAGCTGCAGGAGCTCGCTGGCGTTGCTCGGACGATTGGGCGCAGGTTTGGACCATAAAACTTCGGCACGGGCGCCTTGAACAAATCTTCTATCGAAGATATGGGTGTCTATAGGAGACGCAGCGATCCGTTCGCTGGCCAAAACCAAATACCTGGAGGGAAAATGCGCCTTGTTACGTTCCTGTACAACGGTCGACAGGCAGTCGGTATCGCAGACGAGGTGCTTTCGCAGGTCTCGCCGCTACCGACCGAGTTTGCGCCCGATATGCTTTCCCTGATCGCCAATTATGATCAATTGAAAAGCGGACTTGCAGGTGCCGCAGGCGCGCCGCTCCCCATCGCCAGCGTAGAGCTTCTCGCGCCCATTCCGCGCCCATCGCGAAACGTGTTTTGCGTCGGCAAGAATTATCATGAGCACGCCAAGGAATTTGCGGGCAGCGGTTTCGATTCTTCTGCGAAGGAAATCGTGCCGGAAGCGCCGGTCATCTTCACGAAGCCGTCGAGCACCGTGATCGGCCCCGGCGCGTCCATTCCGAACTATCTGGATCCGACCGACAGCACGGACTATGAGGGCGAACTCACGGTGATCATCGGCCGTGGCGGCCGCGGCATCAAGAAGCAGGATGCGCTGGCGCACGTGTTCGGTTACACGATCATCAACGATGTCACGGCGCGCACGCTGCAGCACAAGCACCGCCAGTGGTTCATCGGCAAGGGCATTGACGGCTTTTGTCCGATGGGACCGGCGATCCTGACCGCCGACGAAATGCCGGATCCGACCAAAATGCGGCTCACGACATCCGTCAACGGCGAGCGCCGTCAGGATGCGTCGGTTGCCGATCTTATCTTCGATATTCCGACGCTGATCGAGACGCTGTCGGCAGGGATTACCCTGGAGGCCGGAGATGTGATCGCAACGGGCACGCCGGCTGGCGTCGGCCTTGGCTTCAAGCCGCCTCGCTTTCTCAAGAAGGGCGACGTCGTTACGATCGAAGTCAGCGGCATCGGCAAGCTCGAAAACCCGGTCGGCTAACAAGTTCGTATCCGTTGCGGGTATGATGAGGACGCGCGGGGCATCGTCTGCCCCGTGCTCAGCTCTGCAAGTGAGTTGCAAGGCGCGCGAGTACTGTCTCTTCCAGGACGGCGTGTCGTGCCTTCGGCACCACTGATCCAATGCGTTGCTATAAAAAACAAAACGGGAGACATGTATGAAACGTCGCGAATTCATTGCAGGCCTCGGAGGCCTCTCGACGCTCGCTTTGACCGGTCAAGGCGTGCGTGCGCAGGACGCCTGGCCAAGCCGCAACATTACCATGGTGGTGCCTTTCCCGGCAGGCGGGCAGGCTGATATCGCCGCGCGCCCGATCGCGGCTGCGCTGCAAAAGATGCTCGGCAAGCCGATCATCATCGACAACCGCAGCGGCGCCGGTGGCTCGCTGGGCAACGCGACCGTGGCGCGTGCGCAGCCCGACGGACACACATTGCTGATGACGTTATCGTCGCTTGCGGTGTTGCCGGAGGCGGATCGCATCTACGAACGCCCGGTCGCATATGAGGTCGACCAGCTGCAACCGATCGCGCGCGTGCTCGCGGACCCGACCCTGTTCGCGGTCCCGGCCAGTGCGCCGTGGAAGACCATCGCCGAGTTCGTTGCGGACGCCAAGGCACGTCCGGGCGCCATCTCGTACGGATCGTCAGGCCCGTTCGGCACGCTGCATGTCTCGATGGAGATGTTTGCGATTGCGGCAGGCATTCAGCTGCTTCACGTTCCCTACCGAGGCGCATCGCCGGCGATCAGCGACCTCCTGGGCGGACAGATCCAGGCGCTGGCGTCCGCGCCGGGAACGCTGAAGCAACATGTCGATGCCGGCACGCTGCGCGTGCTGGCCAATTTTGGCAGCGAGCGCCTGGCGGCCTTTCCGAATGTTCCGACGTTCAAGGAACTCGGTTTCTCCGATGTCGAGTTCTACATCTGGGCCGGCCTGTTCGCACCGAAGGGCATGCCGCAGCCCATCGTGACCAAACTGCGCGACAGCATGCGACAGGCGATGAACGATCCCGAGGTCACGAAGACATTCGAGGTGGCCGGCAATATGCCCGCTTATCAGGACGCGGATGAGTTCGCGCAATTCGTCGCTAAAGACAGCGCGCGTCTAGTTGTGGTCGCAAAGAAGATCGGCAAGGTTTGATATTGCCGCGCTGCTAGCTGTGGCTGTCGGACCATTCCGACAGCCACTCCGTAAAACGTCCACTGTCGCGCGCGCCGCCATGCCAGGCGGCCGTGACCGCGCCATCGGCGGCGGCCATCAGCACGACATCGAGGCCCGCTGAACGGCGCAGGGTCTCGACAGCCTGCCGCGGCGTCTGCGCGATCGGGCCGGCCACATTGAACGAAGTGTTGACGGACAGCTCGACGCCGATGTGGCGGCCGAGCGCTTTCAGATAGGCGTAGGTGAGCGGATCATCGGCAGCCCTGACGATCTGGATACGGCCGGTGCCGTCGGCATGTATAACCGCCGGAATCCTTTCGCGCGCGTGCGGCTTCGATTGCGCCGTCAGCACCATGTAATTGTAGGCATTGTAGTTCGCGTCGGAAGCGCCGTCTTGCAGCTCGAAATATTCCTGCGCGGCCTCCAGCGTCGCCATCGGCGCCAGCGGGCGGATCGCCTCGCGATATTTGACGCGTGCATTGAGCCGCTCCCGGGTGCGGGGATCGCAGGGATTGGCGAGGATCGAGCGATGGCCGAGCGCGCGCGGGCCGGTCTCCGCCGCGCCCTGATACAGCGCAATGATGCCGCCTTGCGCCACCATGAAGGCCATCAGGTCGGCGATGGCGTCGCGGCCTTCCGGCGTTGCGATCGTGCCGATCGCCGAGGATGCGATGTCGTCGGCATCAAGCGCTTGCAAGATATCATCAGCGGCCGGCGCCTCGCCGCAATAGAAGGCGTGCGTCATTGGCTCGCCCCTTGGCGCTCCGCACAGATCCGCGAACATCCAGGCGGTGCCGATGGTGACGCCGGGATCGCCGGGCGTCGGCGAGATCCACAGATGCAGTTTTGCGTTTCGCTGCTGCGCCCGGGCGAACCATGCCTCATTGAAATGCTGCAAAAGCTTCATGTTGCCGAGCGCGTTCAGCGCTACGCCGCCGGTCAGCACCAGGCGATGCGCGCCGGTTGTGCGCAGCAGATGATCGACGATGTGGATCATCGCATCCTCGAACACCAATTGCGTCGCTGCGGCCTTGTCGAGGCGATCCTGCGTGTCCGCACTGTGCGCGATGTCTTCCACGCGCAACACGGCGTCGGGATTCCACAGTTGCTCGGGCTTCAGCGGCTCGCCGAGAATGTCGATCAGTGGCTGCTTGTAGGGGGCGTCGAACGGGTCGCAGTACCAGTTGCCCATCGCGCGGTTGAGGCGCACTTCGCCATTGGTCCCGAAATCCAGCACCTCGCGCAGCCGCGCGTAGTAAGGATTGCTGGCGCGGTTCATGTCGCCCCAGGCGGCGGCGCCCATGTAGCGGCCTTCGCTGGACAGCCAGGTCCAGCCGCCCTGCGTCGAGGAGATCACGCTGTAGAACGCGCCGAGCGAGTCGAACACGCTGTCATTGCAGAACAGTTTTCGCATCGTTCCGTGTTCGGCGACGTAGAGCGAGATCGAGCCGAGGTCGCCGGTGCCGTCGAGCACGGCGATGGCGACGGGTTCGTCGCCGGGGAAGGGCGATACCGCAAATGAAAACCACGCGTGATTGTCGTGGTGCGGCATCATCAACAGCGGCACGCGCGCGGCCAGGCCGAACTGCTTGCGCAGCAGTTTCGGAGCCCGTGTCATCTGCTCGAAGCGGCGCGCATCGAAGCTCACGGAATTTCGGGATCGCAGCAGCTTCAGGCTGTCGGGAAATTCCTCGACGACGCTTCGTGCCAGCGTGCCGAGCAGATCGGGATAGTCCCAGCTCGTCAGCCACGCATCGATGTCGGCGATATCGCGGCCCATCGCCTGCAGCGTGGCGCGCATCGCGTCGAGGGCTGCGCGCGGATATTGCGTGGTGTGCTTGTCGCCGGAGAAGCGCTCTTCCTCGTTGTTGACGATCAGACGCGGGCCGTGGGCCTGCGTGACTTCAACAAGGGCAACGCCAGAGTTGTGCGTGCCGGGCAGGCCGATGCCGGCGAGATAGACCGTCTCGCCGCGCGCGAGTTTGGCGCGGACCGCGGCGATGCGATCGACAGTGAAACGGGAATCGTTGGCGTGAAATCCCGCCAGCGCCATCAGCCAGGTCGTGATGCGCCGGGTGGCCCGGAAGCAGAACCGGCCGAGGCGAGGAAAACGGGGACCGATACGTCGGGGAAATTTCAAGGGGCGGCCTCGAGGTTCACTAGAGGCCGCTTCAATCACACTCGGGGCAGGGCAACAATGCCCTGCATGCCGAAGCCGTGTTAGCTGGCGCCCAGCCGGGTGCCGGCGCGCAGGAATTTCTGCGGGTCGACCGCCTCGCCGTCGATGCGGGTCTCGTAGTGCAAATGCGAGCCGGTCGAGCGGCCGGTCGAGCCGGCCAGCCCGATGACCTGGCCGAGCTTGATGACGTCGCCGACTTTGACCTGGATTTCCGACATGTGGCCGTAACGGGTGGCGAGGCCGTTGCCGTGATCGATCTCGACCATGCGGCCGTAGCCGCCGGAATAGGCCGCTGAGGTGACGCGGCCATTGGCGGTGGCGCGGATCGGGTCGCCCGTCGCGGCGCGGAAATCCAGCCCGGTATGCATCGCGGGGCGGCCGAGGAACGGGTCAGAGCGCACGCCGAAGCCGGATGTCAGTTCGACCTCGCCGACCACCGGCTTGCGATAGGGCACCAGCGTCATCGTGCGGTTCAGCTTCTCGAGCTGGGCGCGGGTGTTGTAGGTGCGGAAAAGCTGGCGTTCGAAGGGGCCGGCGTCGGCGCCGAGCTTGACCGGGACGTAGGGGCCTCCCATCGGAGCGCGCGGGGTTGCGGCTTCGAGCTGCGCCACGTTGAGGCCAATCTCGCTGATCGCACCGCGCATCCGGCTGACCTTGGAATTCATCGTCTCTTCGGCCGCGCTCAGGGTCGCCAGCTGCTTGCTCTCGACCTGGTCAAGCGACGCCTGCAGGCGGTTGATGACGGTGTCGACGCCCTGGCCCTTGCCGAGGTTGGGTAGCACGGCGTTGAGGAGGCGGGTGCCGAGCCGCGCCTGGCGATCCGGCGGCGCGCCGGGCGTTACGGTGTCGTTGATCGGGGACGGCTTCGGCGAGCCGGTTGCGGTCTCGCGCGCGGGCTTGCCGATCGAGCCGGTGGTCAGATTGTCGGGCATCGCGCTGAGCATCGCGGCGCGGTTTTCCAGCATCGACTGGCGGCGGGCGACTTCGGCAAGCTTCTGGTCGAACTGTTCCTGGTCGAGCATCTGCCGGCTGGTCGAGCGATCGACCTTGGCGCGCAGTTCGGAGATGCGGTCCTCGTAGGCGTACTGCATCTCGGCCTGGCGGGCGATCAGCTTGGTCAGCACGTCGTCGCGGAACGTGAAGTACGTCGCCGTCGCTGCCGACCAGGCACCCAGCACGGTCACCGTGCCGACCACGATCCAGAAAACCACGGGGCCGATACGAACCTGTTTTCCGGCATGCGCGATGGTGTAGTCGCTCTGCCGGCGGGGATGGGCCGGGGCCCTTGCCGGGCCGGCACGGTAGGCTTGCGGCCGGCCGTGGTCGTTGGCGTGGTGGTGCGGATGCTCGGCGAATTGGGGTGGTCGGTTCGACATCGGTACTCCCGGCGCCGGTCGGGAAATACGCTCCCGTCCAGCTTAATGACCGGGCGATTTGAACCCCTCATGGTTAATTTTGAGCAAAAGGATTCGCTTAAATACCGCGTGCTTCCTCGAGTACCGTATCGGCGTGGCCGTCAACCTTCACGCCGCGCCAGATCTTCGCCACCAGGCCATAGCGGCCGATCAGCACCGTTGTGCGAAGAACGCCTTCGAACACCTTGCCGTACATCGATTTTTCGCCCCACGCGCCGTACGCCTTGAGCATCGTCTGGGTCTCGTCGGACAACAGCGGCATCGCCAGCTCGTGCTTGTCGCGGAACGACTCCTGGGCCTTCAGGGGATCGGCCGAGACGCCGAGCACGGCGGTATTGGCGGCGCCGAAGTCCGCATTAAGCCGGGTGAAGTCGATGGCTTCCTTGGTGCAGCCGGGCGTGCTGGCGCGCGGATAGAAGAAGATCACCAGCTTCTGGCCAGCATAGTCGGCCAGCGAAACGGTCGCGCCGCCGTCGCGCGGCAGGCTGAACGGCGGGGCCATGCTGCCCTCGACAGCCAGCTTGGGGGCTACGACGGCGGCAGGCTTCGCCTTCACAGGGGTCGTCGCTACGGCGGCTTTCGCGGCGGGCTTGGGGGCCGCCGGGGGCTTGGCGGAGGGGACAGCCTTCACGGTCTTGGCAACCTTCGGAGCTTTCGCGGGCGTCTTGGCAGCCACCTTGGCCGCGGCTTTGGCAACGACCCTGGTCGCCGCCTTGGCGACCGGCTTTACGGCCTTGGCCACAGTCTTCTTCACCGCGGTCTTTGCCACCGGCTTTGCGGCCTTCACAGCCTTTTTGGCGGCCGGCTTCGCGGCGCTCTTCACCGGACTCTTGGCAGCGCTCTTTGCAGCAGTCTTGGCAGCGCTTTTGGCCGCAGATTTGGCAGGGGTTTTGGAGGAATTCTCGCGCGATTTCTTGGACATACGCCTTCCTTTCGTCGCTTTCAGCGGATCAGTGTGATGATGTTGGAAGTGCTTCACGCAGGCAGATAATTCCGCCGCGGTGCAAATGGGCTGCCCCCGGAGTATGGTTACAAAGGATTCGACGCAACACCCGATCCGTGTGCTTGAACGCGGCGCCGCGACCTCGAAGACATCACGATTAACCCGCGAATGAACCGCATGCCGGAACACACGCCCATCGATGGATCGATGTGCATTTGCCCGGAGCGATCGTTCTCCTCGTTAGCGCCAGCACCGAGAGGCAATGCCAAGGAATAAGCCGCCACAAGCTTTTGTTTCGCGTGCCGATGACCAGCCTTCGCAATGGACGGATTCCGACTGGGATCAACTCCATGAAGAAGTTGGCAATCATCGCGCGCGCCGGCTGCTGTCCAATCCAGATACGGACCCTGAAGCCGAGCCGCCGCGCGACAGACGCTGGCTGAAGCGCATTGCAGCCGTGCTTGTGGTGCTGTTCGTTGTTCTCGCCACCGGCTTCGGTGCGTTGTGGTGGCGGCTCGGCGCGGGGCCGATCAATTTCGACATGGCGACGCCATGGCTGGCCGATGCGATCCAGGACAATATCGGCGCGGGCAATACCGTCGAAGTTGGCGGCACGCAGATCGAGCGCTCCGGCCGTATCCGCATCGCGGTGCGGATCCGTGACATCGTGGTGCGCGACCGCGATCACGCCATCGTCGCCAGCGCGCCGAAGGCCGAAGTCAAACTGTCCGTCCCTGCGATGCTGATCGGCCGACTGCGCGCCGAGAGCCTCAACCTTGTCGATGCCTTGCTGGCGGTCCGCATCATGCCGGACGGCCAGGTTACCGTCTCGACCGGCGACAATGCGCGCCCGCTGGCGACCGGCGTTGCCACCTCACGCAAGTCGCCTCCGACGGCGCTGCCGATGCAGGTTCCGACCGGACCATCGCTGTCGCTGCCGCCGGGGCAGGTCGCGCCCCTGGTACAGGCGCTGCCGACCCCGCCGCCCTCGGCGGTTGAAAAGCCAGGCGTCAGCGGGCTGCTGGCCGGACTGGACTGGCTCGACAGCCTCAGCCTGACCGGGCTCGACGGCCAGAACCTCAACGAGATCGGCCTCAAGAACGGCCGGCTGGTGGTCGACGACCAGCAGCGCGGCAACACGACGAAGTTCGAGAACATCACATTGAGCCTGCGCCGACCGAGCGGTGGCGGCGTCGCGATGAGCGTCGGCGAAGCCGGCCGGGCGCCGTGGTCGCTCGGCGTCATCGTCGGTGCGCCGGCCAATGGCGTGCGCTCGGTCGAAATTCACGCCGACAAGGTCTCGACCCGGAACATCCTGCTGGCGCTGCGGATGAAGGACCTGACTTACAGCGCCGACCTGCCGCTGACCGGCGAGTTGAAGGGTGAACTCGGTCGCGACGGGCTGCCGACCTACTTCCGCGGCAAGGTCACCGCGGGCGCCGGCCTCGTCATAGACAACGACACCCCGGATTACCCGATGGTGATCGATCAGGCCGAGGTTAACGTCGAGTGGGATTCTGGTCGCCGCGTACTGCTGGCACCGTTCAAGATCGTCTCCGGCAACAACCGCGTCACGCTGCTGGCGCATGCCGAGCCGCCCAACGACGCCGTGCCAAACTGGCAGGTAGGTTTCAGCGGCGGCACCATCGTGCTGCCCGGCACCGGCAACGAAGCGCCACTGATCTTCAACCGCATCGACATCGCGCTGCGCTTTGATACCGACAACAAGCGGGTGATGCTGACGCAGGCCAATATCAGCAATGGCGAAATCGGCGTCGCCGTCAGCGGCAACGTCGATTATTCCGGCGAGCCGCGATTGACGCTCGGCGTCGCGGGAACGCCGATGTCAGCCTCCGCGCTGAAGCGGATGTGGCCGATCCTGGTGACGCCCGAAGTACGCGAATGGGTGATCGAGCGCGTCGAGCGCGGCTCGCTGCAGCGGCTCGACATCTCGCTCAACTCGCCGGTGCGCAACCTGTCGCGCAAGGGACCGCCGATTCCCGAGGACGGTCTCAGCGTGAACATCCTGGCCAATGGCATTACCCTGCGGCCGGTCGACGACGTGCCTGTGCTTCGCGATGCCGACCTCAAGGCCCGCGTCACCGGCCGCAGCGCGACCGTGACGATCGGTCAGGCCGGCATGGACACGCCTGCGGGACGCAAGCTCAATCTGAGCGATATCGTCTTCGAGGTGCCGGACATGGTGCCGAAGCCGATGCCGGCCAAGGTCAAGTTCAAGATCGACGGGCCCGTGCCTGCGGTCGCCGAAGTGCTCGCTTCCGATCGCCTCAGCGAGTTCACCGGCAATCTGCTCGATCCCAATTCGACCAAGGGTAATGCCTCGGCCTTCATCACGCTCGGCATGCCGATCAAGGGCGAACTGACCAAGGCCGACACCAGCTACACGATCAATGCCGACCTGACGAATTTCGCCGGCGACAAGATGGTGATGGGCCAGAAGCTCGAGGCCAACGCGCTGAAGATCACCGCCAACAATCAGGGCTACCAGGTCAAGGGCGATGTCAAAATCAACGGGCAGGCGGCAGCGCTCGACTATCGCAAGCCGACCGACGGTGACGCCGACGTGCGGCTGCAGGCGACGCTCGACGACGCCAGCCGCGCCAGGCTCGGCTTCGATCTCGGCCCATCCGTCACCGGTGCGGTTCCCATCAAGCTCGCCGGCAGGATCGGCAGCGGCGACCGCGACAGCAAGTTCAATATCGACGCGGATCTCACGCCGCTGAAGCTCGATAATATCCTTCCGGGCTGGACCAAGCAGCCGGGCAAGGCCAGCCGCGTGGTCTTCAACGTGGTGCAGAAAGGCCAGTCGACCCGGCTGGAGGACATCGTTGTCGATGGCGCCGGCGCCTCGATCAAGGGCACGGCAGAGATCGATCAAAACGGCGATTTGCTCAACGCCAATTTCCCGACCTTTTCGCCGTCGGAAGGCGACAAGACCTCGCTGAAGGCCGATCGCGGCACTGACGGCGTGCTCAAGGTGGTGATGCGCGGCGACGTGTTCGACGGCCGCGGCTTCCTGAAGTCGGCGATCTCCGGCAAGGAGTCGGACTCCAAGAGCAAGACCAAGACCATCGATTTCGACATCGACGTCAAGCTGGGCGCTGTCGCCGGCTTTTACGGCGAGGCGGTACGCAGCCTGGACGCCAAGGTGTCGCGGCGCGGCGGTAACATCAAGACCTTCAACCTGTCCGGCAAGCTCGGCCGTGACACGCCACTGACCGGTGACATTCGCGGCCGGGCGCAGGGCGCGGCGCGCGACGTGATCTATATCGAGACCAACGACGCCGGCGCGTTCTTCCGCGTCACCGACACCTACTCGAAGATGTCCGGCGGACAATTGTCCCTGGCGATGGATACGCCTTCATCCGATACGCGGCCCAAGGAAGGCCTGATCAACGTCCGCGACTTCGCCATTAAGGGCGAGGCGTCGCTGGATCGGGTCGCGGCCGGCAGCCCCGGCGCGTCCCAGGGCGGCATCGCCTTCTCGCGGCTGCGCGCCGAGTTCACGCGCCAGAACGGCCAGCTCACGATCCGCGAGGGCGTCGTCAAGGGGCCGAGTATCGGCGCGACCATTGAGGGCAATATCGACTATCCCGCCAACCAGGTGCGGATGAGCGGCACCTTCGTGCCGATGTATGGTCTGAACAACATGTTCGGACAGTTGCCGGTGATCGGCCTGTTCCTCGGCGGCGGCAGCAATGAAGGCCTGATCGGCATCACCTATGAAGTGGTCGGCACGCCCGGCGCCCCGG
>NZ_JAQGJT010000132.1 GCF_028290495.1 Tardiphaga sp. | reverse complement strand
GGCCACAACAGCAAAACCACGACCGGCCTCACCGGCACGGGCGGCTTCGATCGTGGCATTCAGCGCCAGCAGGTTGGTTTGGCCGGCGATGGTGTTGATGAGTTCAACGACATCGCCGATCCGCGCCGCCGCCTTGGCGAGTTCGCCGACACGATCATTGGTCTGGCGCGCCTGCTCAACAGCCTGGCCGGCGATGGTCGCGGAGTCCTGCACCTGGCGGCTGATCTCGTTGACCGACGAGGCCATCTCCTCGGTGGCGGAAGCGACCGACTGCACGTTGGTCGAAGCTTCTTCGGACGCCGCCGCCACCGCGGTCGTCAGTTCCTGCGAACGCTCGGCGGTGGCGGTCAGCGTGCCGGCCGAGGCTTCCAGTTCGGTCGAGGCCGACGACACGGTATCGACGATCTCGCCGATCAACGCTTCGAAATCGCGGGTGATGCCATCGACGCGACGGCCGCGCTCGATCTTGGCCTCGGCGTCGACCATCGCGGCCTGGTCGGCGGCGCGCTTGTCGATCAGCGCCTGCTTGAACACCTGCAGCGCGTCACCCATCGAGCCGATCTCGGTCTTCATGCCCTGGTGCGGCACGATGGCCGAGAGATCGCCGGCGCCCAGCGCCTGCATCGGCTTCACGATCGAGGCGATGCCCGAGGACACGTCCTTGATCAGATAGATCCCGACGCCGATGCCGATCACGGCCGAAGCTGTCAGAATGCCGGCCAGCAACATGAAAGCATTCTCGTAATTATCGCTGGCGTCCTTGCCTGCCCGGTCGGAGCCTGCGTTGTTCAGTTCGATATCCTTGTTCAGGAGTTCGTCAGCCTTTACGCCGATGGGATTCACGGTTTTGGTGTTCAGTTCCTGCGCTTCGTGGGGAATCTTGCCCACGCTGTCACGCGACAGCGCCATCACATCGACCGTGCCCTTCTTGTAGGCGTCCCAGATCTGGCCCCATTCGACGTAGATGGCGCGCTCCTCCGGCGACGTAATCAGCTTCTCGTATTTGGCACGGATCGCACTGTTCGCCGCAACCACCTTCTCCAAGGTTTTTTCATTCTCCAGCTTGTCAACCAGCGTCTCGGACAACATGTGCTGGCGGACAACGTTGCGATAGGTGATGACTCCGCCGCGCAATTCGCCCAGCAGCCGAACGCTCGGCAACCAGCTGACCTGGATATCGACGGCATTGGCGTTGATCGCCTGCATCTTGCGAACGGCCAGCAAGCCCATGCCGGTCATGGCAATCAGCAGGAAGGCCAGAACGGTGGTAATCTTGGCGCGGATAGATAGGCTGGCAAGCATGGCAAAGTATCCCTCGGTGTTTGACCGTTGGTCCGCGTACGCGGTGTGGCTGGGTTGGGCAAAAGGCGTGATGCAAGGTTGGCCGGCGGGACGATCGATCACTCGACCGCAGGAGGATGTTGTAATTCGCCGTTTCAACTTGATGGTTCGTGATGAAGGAGAGGTAAACGGGAACCCAAATCCGATTCAAATAACCCAATAAAAATAGGGGTTTCTGAAAAACAGCACCAAGCTACCGCGAGATATGCAGCCCAGGATGCGCTGGAATGTCACACGCGCATAGATAGCAATTCCGCCATCTGGTCAGCTGCGCTACCTCCGGAGCGAACCACACTCATTTGCGATGAAACGGCAGCAGCCAACGCGCAGCACCCGATGTTGCCGGTTGCGGGCGAGAGCTAGGATATCGATGGGGTCTTGCGCCGGCAGTGACAGGTGGCTGGAAACTAGGACCCGATGGAAGCGACTCCTGAAGTCGCTTGAGACGGATGACGGCCAGAGGGAAAGTGTTGTGGCTGACATCATGGGCCATGAAAGCAACGTTGGAATTACATTTGGGCTTTGTTCCAACGCTCAACTCAAACAGCTTAAAAAGGACTGCGTGGAGTCCGTTACATTGCCACTTTGAACAGGCTCGCTAAGGTCGATGCCGACGTTGGGACGGGGATTGAGATATCGTACGCTGGCTGAGACCGCTGTTGCCCAAGGGCGGGATGCGCGTTCCAACCACTGAGCGGGTGTGACGTTGCCACTGCCGAAGCGGGTGATCGCATTGACACGTAAACTGCGTCGCCGCCTGATGATACGACAGGCCGCCCTTGTCGCCATTAAAAGCTGTCAGCGTTTTGGGAACTCTCGTTGGAGAATGCCGGGGGGTTCGCCAGTCGATCTGTCTGTCGCACCCACTTCGAGCGCGGCAACGATAGAATTTAGCCGCTCGGGTGTTGGATGGCTCTTCAATCGCAGCAGGTTGAAATCGAGGTGCTCTTTCTGGAACATCGAGATCAGCGTGACCCCGGCTGAATTCGTTGCGAATGCGTAATCGGCAAGAAATGCGGCGGCAATTTCAGTGGGACTGCCGCGGTATCCAAGTTCGTCAAGAGCGACCAGGATTTCCTTTTGCGCATTTATTCTCGCGATTATTTGGTCGAGGCATGAGAATGTCCCGTGTGTTATAAACGTTCTGTGAGAGTGAGCACGCTCCTTCAACTTCTCAAGGTTTGGCTCTAGTGGGGTATTGGCAATCTGCACGAATCGATAAGGTAACGATTCATCGAGAGCTGTCATTCCTGCCCCGATATCTCCTGCGACCGAAATGGCGCGCACCTTCCCGTCCTGAACCACGCGCTCCACCGCCCGGATGATATCCTGGTGAACAAGTTCTTCGACTGTCGGTCGATGTAGCGCAAGGACATCGACATAGTCCGTGCGAAGACGTCTTAGGCTCTCCTCGACACTTGATCTTATCAACTCCGCAGACAGCGGTACCTTGAATGGCGTGGGTCGCACTCTTGAAGCGTACTGCTTAAGCGTAGGAAACGCCGTAATAGCGATCCGCGACAACGGCTTCAGCACCCGCATGGCGGTGGGGGTCTTCGGCGGGCGCATGCCAACCTTGGTGCAGACGCAGACACTATCGCGCCTTCTGGATGCAAATTCGCCTAAGATCGATTCAGCCACCCCGTCGCCATACGAAGGCGCGACGTCGTACCAAGTCACCCCAGCTGCGTACGCGCGTTCGAGCGTCTCGAGCCCCTTGCGAACTCCAATACGAGAACCAAGCGAAGCGCAGCCAAAGCCGACACTTGATACTTTCCTGCCGATAGCCTCGACAAAGACCAACTTCATCGCGAATACCCGTTTTTCACGCCGGCACCAAACCTGAAACCGTCTGAGTTGAATGATCTTTTCGTCTTTCTGTCACGAGACAAGAAAGGCATGACATCCCGCGCAATAATTACATCCCGCGCAATAATTGCTCCTAGCGGAGAAACTGTTTCTTGACGTCGCTTGCCGGAGCCATGCTTCGATACGCTACGTCCCGCCGATGGCTATCAGACGCCAGCTCTTTCACCCCGGCCCTAAACTCTTCGTCGTTGTAACAGCCGATGATCGAAACAATTTCCCCGAACTCACCCTCATTTACGAGCTCGATCTGGAACGCAGGATGGCTCATTGAATCCCCCCCCAGTTCGAAAGTAGTCGAACCATGAAAGTAGGCAATCCGATGACGATGCCGGCATGTGGTCACTTTCCCGCACAACCGCAATTAGCTGCCCGGATTCGAAGTGAGGGATCGTCCGCTGCCCAGCGGCCCTCCGGAAGCAGAGGGCACAGACTTGAACCCTGTCGGGCGCACTAACAAAATCAACAATTTAACGACACCGCTGGGCGATATAACCCATGGACCACGGAGGCCAGCCTCCCGATAATCGGCAAGGCTGCCAACGGGCAGGACTCAAATGAGCACACTGGGTGGAACGGTGTTATGCGCCATCGGGCCAAACCTGCGGCGCATGCCGTTAGGGGCAACCGTTAGGGGCGGCGTTGGGGTACATCGGACACCCCGCGACAAACTATCTAATTATTTCAATTGGTTAGAAAAGTGCCAGCAGTTTGGCTGGGGAACTAGGATGCGCTCCACCGTAGCTAATGCTCTGAATTTGGCTGAGATTTGCGGCCCGACTTCCCTCTTTGTGGGAGCGTTGTGGGATCGCGTCAATACGGCCGGGCCTGCCTTGCGGCAAGCTACCGACCAATTTCGGTCACCAGAACCAGAAGAGCGCGAGCCCGAAAGCGGTCGTTTCAGCCGTGAACGGTTTCTCTGCGTTCTAGCATACCAACGAAGTCCCCGATCTTTCGGGCTCTGGTCTCAGCTTTCTTCACCGCGCCAATCCGATACAAGATCGCATATCGGTTAGCGCCCGTGAGCGTAGCGAAGAAAGCTGCGGCCTTCGGATTCGCATCGAGCGCGTTCTGCAAATCCGGTGGAACCTCAGCCTTGCTAGCCGGTGCATACGCGGCCTCCCACCTGCCATCAGCCTTCGCTTTATCAATTTCCAATTGTCCAGATGCCTGCATGCGCCCCGCCGAAATCAGTTCCAGCGCGAGTTTCCGATTGACCTCCGACCACTTGCTGCGCGGTCTGCGTGGGGTAAAGCGTACCAACCAGCTTTCGGCGTCATACTTGTCGAGTTGGCCATCGATCCAGCCATAGCAAAGGGCACTCTCAATCGCCTGAGGTTTGGTGACACTGGCGACGCACGAGCCCTTCTTACGAAATCGAACCCATGCACCGTTGGAATCGCTCGGTTGTTCCGCCAACCAACCTTCCAATGCAATTGGATCAGCAAATGAAACTATCGGAAGGCCCGAACGCAATTCAGTCATTCTCTACCCTCCGCGTGATCCGTGGCTTCGATTATGCCAACGTCCTCGCCTCTTGACCACCGCCGCCTCCACTGTCATTCAGGGCAAGGAATAAATACCCCTGCATTTGGCAACTAACTGCGATTGGCAGACGATGCCGATCATCGAGGGGAATACCATGGACCATCATCACCACCGCCTGTCACCCGCTGCCATCGCCGCCGCGTTCAAGGTGGCCAAGGATCCGTCACGGCTGCTGTCGGTGGCCGACTACTGGCTGGAGTTCGAAGAGCCTGTCGATTTGCTCGGAGACCCTCAGGCCACCTTTGCGGGCGATACGAAGCACCTCCGGGCAGCGTGCGACAAACACGGCATCGCTTATCACGTCGGCGACGAACCGGCCTTCCCGATTTGGCTGCTGAGGGAGTTCTACACGCCGCGCTTCTTGGTAATGTGGGGGCATTGTGGGATCAAGTGGACGATGTCTCGGCATTCGCGTGATGCCGAACCGAAGATATCCCAATTTATTCAGTGCTTTAGCCAAGCCATTGGCTGGGGAACTAGGATTCGAACCTAGACAAACAGAGTCAGAGTCTGTTGTGCTACCGTTACACCATTCCCCAAGAGATTCAGTGGCTTGAGCCGTGGCTCGCCAGAATCATCAGAACGTGGACATCGCCTCGTTCGGCCGCGTTCTAGCCCGACCGGCGCACTTTACGCAAGCACGTCGTGCGTGCGCAGCGCAATTCTCTTGAGGGGTGACGCGCCAACCGCACCGACGCCGCTGCGCGGATTGATGAGGATCAGGATACCTGTTGCGTCTTTGCCAGGGCATGGGAGCAACGGGGTTGATGATGTGCTGGCCAGTGGTGGCGGTGGCCGGATTTTGCTTGATCGGCGGCTGGACTGCCTCAGCAAGAGCCGAAAACAGGCTCGAAATCGACGAGAAGGCCACGGTCCTGGATAATTGGACCGTCGGATTCAACAAGGCGCATAGCAGTTACCTGGCGACCGCGACCTATGGCGACGACACCACGGTGTGGATCGGCATGGATGCCGACGACGGCGAAGTCTATTTCGGCCTCACCAATCCCAATTGGGACTCGATCCAGGACGGCAAGCGATACAGCATGAAGATCGCTTCCGTCGGCGGCGGCCGCTGGCAAGGCCAGTTCAACGGCATCAGTCGCAACCAGGAAAAGGGCGTGATCTCCGGCGGGCTGAAGGAAGCCTTCGTCCGCGACCTGATCCGCAGTCCCGGCATCGCCGTCTCGCTGGGATCGCGCGTCATCGCCAAGCTCAATCTCGACGGATCGCCTGCCGCCTTCGCCGCCGTGCTGGCCTGCCAATCGAAGCAGTCCTCGGCCGCCACGCCGAAAGCCGGCAGCAGCGCACGTCGCGGCGGCAGCAGCGGCACCGGCTTCTTCGTGTCCTCGCAGGGCCATGTCCTGACCAACAGCCACGTCGTGGAATCCTGCCAGGGCATCACGATCGAACAAGCCGGCCAGCAGAGCGTCTCGGGCACCGTGGTCGCGCGCGACAAGGCGAACGATCTCGCCGTCGTCAAAACCAGCCAGAGGCCGTCGGCCGTCACCGCGTTACGGCTCGACCTGCGGGTCGGGGAAAGCATCGCCGTCTACGGATTTCCGCTGGCCAGCAAGCTCGCCACCTCCGGCAATTTCACCGTGGGATATGTCAGCGCACTGGCCGGCCTCAACGACGACACCTCGAAAGTGCAGATTTCCGCGCCGATCCAGCCCGGCAACAGCGGCGGCCCGGTGCTCGATCACTACGGCAACGCGGTCGCCGTGATCGTCTCGACCGCCACCTCGGCGATCATGGCGAGTGCCGCCGGCGTCGCTCCGCAGAACATCAACTTCGCTATCAAGGCCGTGATTGCGAAAAACTTTCTCGACGCCAGCGGGATCAAGGCCGACGGCGAGATGCAGACCAGGCAGGTCTATGAATTCGCCGACCTGGCAGAGCGCGCCAAGCTCGGCACCGTCAAGATTCTTTGCGAGTAATCACATTCAATCGGGGGACTTATCGTTGTCGATCAAGAAACTGCTTTCGATTTTGGCCGTCACCGCACTCTGCATACCCGTTCCGCAGGGCCCTGCCCTCGCGCAATATCGCGACGGCGCGCTGACCGCGGGCCTGATTGGCGCCGCGCTGGGAACGGCGATCCTGATGCAGGGCCAGAGGAGTGGCCCGGCCTATCAGCGCGCTCCCCGCCGCAGCGCGCGCGTTCGGACCGCACCGCGGACGCGTGAATACCGGAACACCAGGGATCCCTTCGCCAGCGCCTCGGCGCCGTCCGATTACGCCCGCCCGGTGAGCGCCGGCAAGCGCTGATCCTTCTGATCCGCTTGATCCGCTACCCCAAAATAAAAAAGCGCGCCCTGCTCCGGGCGCGCTTTTCATTTGGCTGATCGAACCGATCACTTCACCGGCGGCGTGCCGTGGGTGTGGAAGGATTCGATGGTCTTGAGGCCCCAGGCCTGGCCCTTCTTGCGCTCTTCCTCGGTCCAGACGATCGGCTTCCAGTCCGGCGCCAGGATCAGGCGCGCGCCAGCATTGGCGACCTCAACGCGGTTACCGCCGGGCTCGTAGACGTAGAGGAAGAAGGTCTGCTGGATCGCGTGCTTGTGCGGCCCGGTTTCGATATGCACGCCGGCTTCCAGGAAGATGTCGGCGGCGCGCAGAATGTCCTCGCGGCTGTCGAGTGCGTAGGTAATGTGGTGGAAGCGGCCTTTGGTGCCGGAGTGATCGCGCGAATAGGCGAAGTCGTAGCTCTTGTTCGACATGGTCATCCACATCGCCGCTTCGGTACCGTCGTTCAACACGATCTGCTCGGTCAGACGCAGCCCGAGATACTGCTCAAAGAACTCACGGTTGGCCTTGATGTCCACCGCCAGGCAGTTGAGGTGATCGAGCCGGCGCACATTGATGCCGCGCGCCGGATAACGCTGCGCCTGGTTCTTCAGCGCCGGCTTCAGTTCCGGCGGCGCCTCGTACCATTCGGTTTCGTAATACAGCTCGACGATGTGGCCATCGGGATCGCGGCAGCGATAGGCCGGGCCGTGGCCAAGATCGCCATCGGTCCAGCCGATCGCGAATTCAGAGCCCTTCAGCGCGGCGACACGGCGCTCCAGCGCCTGCGGGCTGCGCGCGCGCAGCGCCATGTGCTCCATGCCCGAGGTCTTCGACGCCGTCAGCTTCAGCGAATAGCGCTCATAGTCGTCCCAGCCCCGCAGATAGGCGGAGTCGCCCTTCTCGCCGCTCACCGTCATGCCCATCACATCGACGAAGAACCTGAGGCTCTCCTCCGGCTTCGGCGTCAGCATTTCCATATGCCCGAGATGGGCAAGATCGTAGATCGGTTCGGGGATCATGTTAATTCCTCCAGTGGCAGTGGTCGTAATTGCGAGGAGCTCTTGCGACGAAGCAATCCAGCCTTCGCTTGTGGCCTTCTGGATTGCCGCGTCGCGAAGTTTATCATCGGGCTGGCGAAGCCGGACCCGTTGGCTCCTCGCAATGACGGCTGAGCGTTCGAGCGTTCACCTCAACGCGCGCGTCACGTCATCATACAATTCGTCGACCGCGTAAGCGCGAGGGATCAGCCCCTGCTCCGCGGTATATTTCGTAATCAGTTCGATCGAACGCGTCAGTTCGTCGTCATTGAAAGCCGGCGACTTGCCTACAGCCAGTACCCTGCTCGCCTGCAGCATGCGATGCACTTCACGCACGATTTCCGGGTGCTTCTCCGACAGGTCGCGGCTGACCACCGTGATATGGTTGACGGGCACGACACTGTGCCCGGCGAACCATGCCTTCTCTTCGGCGGCGACATCGGGAAACAGTTGCTTCACCCGAGGATCGTCAGTCTTCTCGCCGAGCACCGCGTCGAGTTCGCCATCGAATAACATCGGCAGGATCTGCTTGCCGGCCGGCGCCTTGGTGGTGGTGTCGATATATTCCGCGACATGTGGATCCTCGAACGTCACCCAGTCGATCTTCTCGAGATCGACGCCGTAATCATTGGCGAGAATGCCACGCAGCCAGGCGCCGGTGGTGGTGGTGAAGGAGCGGATGCCGACCCGTTTGCCTTCGAGGTCTTTCGGCGTGGCGATCCCGGCATTGGGATGCGTCACCGCAAAAGCGTGCTGAAACCGCGCCATCATCACGTCCGGCAGCAGCACCATCGGCTTGTCGTAAGCCTTCGCCATCAGGAAGGTGACGATCGCCAGCTCGGAGACGTCGAACGCCCCTTCGCGGACCATCGGCTTGAAGCCCTTGTTGGTCGGCGAATAATCGGCGAAGTCGAACTCGACCAGCTCGGACGTCACCGCGCCGGATTTCAGCGCCGCAGTGTGCGGGTGAGCGCCGAGCAGGACGCGGAGCTTCATCATCGCCATGTCCTATGCGTCTTCGGGCTTGTCGACATAAACGAGGCCAGCCTTCGCAAGCCCCTCGCGCATATTGTACATGTCGAGGCCGAGAATGCCGGAGGCCAGCTTCTGCCGCTTGCTCTCTTCCAGAGCCGCACGCCCCTCCGCCAAAGCGGCGACATCCGCGGCATCCTTGCGCGGGATCACGACGACGCCATCCTCGTCGGCGATCACGACATCGCCGGGATTGACGAGCGCGCCAGCGCAGACGACGGGGACATTCACCGCACCGAGCGTGGCCTTCACGGTGCCCTTGGCGGAAATCGCCTTCGACCACACCGGGAAGCCCATCTCGCGCAAGGTCTTGATGTCGCGGCAGCCGGCATCGATGATCAGGCCGACGCCACCGCGCGCCTTCAGCGAGGTCGCCAGGAGATCGCCGAACATGCCGTCGGTATTGTCCGTGGTGCAAGCGACCACCAGCATGTCGCCGGGGCGGCACTGCTCGATCGCCACATGCAGCATCCAGTTGTCGCCGGGCTGCGCCAGCACGGTGACCGCAGTGCCCGCGGCTTCCGCGCCGGACCACACCGGGCGCATATAGGTCTTCATCAGGCCGAAGCGGCCATAGGCCTCGTGCGAGGTGGAGACGCCGAGCGCGCCGAGACGCAGGACCACATCGGCGTCAGCGCGCTGGATGTTTTGAATGACGACGGGTTTCATGCCAGCACCTCAAGGGTCATCGGAAACAGGCGCTGATACGCCTCGCCATAGGTCATTGCAGCGCCGGTGTTACGGCCGCCTTGCATGCCGCGCTGAAGCGCCACGCGCTCGTAATAGGCCCAGAGATGCTTCTGCGCGGCCAGGATCTCGAACGTCTTGCGCTTGATGTCCCAGACCTCGTCGATGTTGAGGATCACCTGCGGCTTGAAGTTGCACATTTCGGGCTGGTGCGGCTCGAACAGGAACACCGGCGGCGCCGAGTAGCTATATTCGGCTTCCGGCTTGTGGCCCATCGCCTGCGCGATGATGCGGGCTTCCTGGGCAGCCGCGGTCGCCGCGGGATGATCGACGTTGTAGGGATCTTCCAGCGAATGCGTCAGCACGAAGCTCGGATTGAGTTCGCGGTAGACGTCGATCAGCCGTTCCTTGTGCGCCTCGGTCAGATGCAGCGGATAGTCGCCGGCATCGAAGAACTCGATCTCGGCGCCCAGGGATGCCGCAGCCCGCTCGGCCTCGTCGCGACGGCCGGCCTTCACCTTGGCCAGCGTCATGCCCTCCTGCTTCCAGGCGAACTGCGACTCGCCGCGCTCGCCGTAAGCGAGGCAGACGATCTTCATGCGGTAGCCCTTCTTGGCATGCAGCGCGATTGCGCCGCCGGCGCGCCAGACGAAATCGCCGGGATGGGCGGAAACCACCAGACCTGTTTTTTGCTTCGACATGAGGGTTTTCCTTATTGGCTATCGAATTCGAAAAGGCGCGCGGGATTATCGACCAGGATCTTCTGCTGCACGGCCGGGTCCGGCGCGAACAATGGGATCAGGTCGACGAGGTCGCCGTCATTGGGCATCGCCTTGACGTTGGGGTGTGGCCAGTCGGTGCCCCAGATCACGCGGTCCGGCGCGGTGTCACAGATCTTCTTCGCGAACGGCACGGCGTCGGTGAAGGGCGGGCCCATCGAGGTCACACGCTCGCAACCGGAGACTTTCACCCAGCACTTCTCGTCACGTTGCATCAGTTCGATCAGGGTGCGGAACGGCAGCTGGTCGAGTCCGTCGCCGGCCTTGACGCGACCCATGTGGTCGATCGTGTAGCGCACCGGCAGCTTCGCCAGCAGCTCAGCATAATCAGGCAGATCGACCGCATCGAAGTGCAGATCGACGTGCCAGTTCAGCCGCGCGATCATGTCGATGATGCGATGGAACACCTTCATGTCCGGCGTGCCGCCGAGATGCTTGACGAAATTGAAGCGGCAGCCGCGAAAACCGCCGTCGTGCAATTCCTGCAGGCCCTTTTCAGTGATCGTGCCGTCGATATTCGCGACCGCGCGATAACGGCCGCCGCTGACCTTGATGGCATCGAGCGCGACACGGTTGTCGGTGCCGTGCACGCTGGCGTTCACAATCACCGCGCGGCCGATGCCGAGCACCTTGTGCAGCTTCTGGAAATCCTCCAGCGGAGCGTCCGGCGGGATATAGGAGCCGACATAGGGATACTTGTCGCCCGGCCCGAAGATGTGGGTATGCGCGTCGCAGGCCAGCGGGGGCAGCTTGAACTTCGGCGTGCGGGTGTCGGGATCGGGACCCGGAACGGTTGGTTTGGTCATGTTGTCCTTGAAAGCTTGAGTCAGATGAGTCGTGCGGCCTCTACTGCTTGGGAATGCCGGCCTGCTCGATCACCTTGGTCCATTTCGCGATGTCGTCCACCAGCCGCGCCTTCAGCTCTTCCGGCGAACCGGCGCGGGCCTCGATGCCCAGATCGAGCAGCTTCTGTTTGACATCAGGCTGCGCCACGACCTCGCGCAACGCGCTGTTGAGTTTGGCGATCACCTCCGGCGGCGTTGCGGCCGGCGCGAACAGCGCATTCCACGACACCACGTCGTAACCCTTGACGCCGCCTTCGGTCACCGTCGGCGCGTCCTTGAGGATCACAGAGCGCGCTTCTCCGGTCGTACCAATGGCGCTGACCTTGCCGTCAACAAGCGCGGATTTCATGCCGACATAGTTATCGATCATGACGTCGATATCCTTGCGCAGCAGGCCGACGATGACCTCTGGCGTGCCGCGATAGGGCACGATCTGGAAGTCGATGCCGGCGGTGGACTTCAACAACTGGGCGGAAAGGTTCTGCGTGCTGCCGACGCTGATGGTGCCGACGTTGAGCTTGCCGGGATTTTCGCGCGCGAACTTGATCAGATCGGCCAGCGTCTTGTACGGCGACTCCGCATTGGTGCCGACGATGAAGTCGAAGAACCCGATGCTCGAGATCGGCGCGAAATCCTTCACCGGATCGAACGGCAGGCTCTTGAACAGGGGTACGCTGACGGCGGTGCCGTTGCTGAGCAGCGCCAGCGTATAACCGTCGGGCTGCGACGACAGCACCGAACGCGCCGCGGCAACGCCGCCGGCGCCCGGCATGTTTTCGACGATCAGGCGCTGGCCGAGCTTCTCGCCGAGGCTTTCGGCGACGATGCGCAACGTGATGTCAGCCACACCGCCTGCGGCAAACGGCACGACGACGCGGATCGGCTTGTTCGGATAGGTCGACTGCGCCTGTGACGGCATCGCCGACCACGACAGCACGGCAGCGGTCACGGCGAAGGAGAAACAGAGGCGGCCGAACAGGCCGGAGGGTCGCGTGGACGAGAGCTGAATCATTGTGAATTCCCAAGACGCTTTGCGCCATCCCTGCTTTTTTCAGCCACGCGCCTGTCGCAAGGCGGCGACATCCGGGGGCCATTTCGCCCCCGGATTAGCCACGTCCGATTTATGAAGCAAATGATAGTTTTTGCATAATCAAACGGTGATGTGCATATAAGCGTCCGGTCTCCCGGGAACCCGAGCCCTTCTCGCTCAGCAGCCGTTTGAGCTCAATTTGGGCTCATGCGAGCGATCACAGCGATCGGGCCACCGCCGTTCGGGCCCTGATGCTCGGCGCCGCCCGACACAAACAACATGGTCGACCCGACAACACCGGCCACGACGCCTCCGACAACCGACCGAGCATGGCGGGATGACGCGATGTCGCTGTCGTCCAGCATGGTGTGCCGCGCGCCTCGGATGAGCCCGGATTCAGACGCTTCCGCCTTGCACAGCACGGCGCCAAGCCGCTCCTGCGCTTCGGTCCCAAGGGGGTAGCCGGCGGGCAGCCCGGCTGCGCACAGCGCCCGCACGACGGCGCCGGAGTCGATGGCATCCTGCATGACATCATGCGCGACCACCTGGTCGCCGGCCCAGAGACGGCTGTTGCCGACCACGAGGATCTGGTTCTCCAGCAATTCGACGCCGGCCGATGTACTTGCGCGGTTCGAGTAAAGACCGAAATCACGGCATACGACGGTGTCGTCGACGGCGGCGGGGGACACTTCGCCGAGCGCGAGCGCAACCCCCAGCGCCGATGCACCGCGGGAAAACGCCATCGACTTCAGCGTATCCTCGGTGGCGACGTCTTTCCCTACAGCCTTCGCAGCAGCGATGCGCGATTTGGTCAGCAGCGGACACTTCACCTGGACATAGTGGACATCTGAGACGTCCTCGATCTGCGCGGCCAGCATGGCCTCGCGCACCGCAGCCGCGGTCGCTTCGATTTGCGCCATGCGGCCAACTTCATGAGCCGCAAACGGGCGGGTCACCGCCGTGCCGATCGCCAGCGCCTTGCGGCCCGAAGCGACCTCGCCTCCGCCCGGCACAACCTCGAACACCAGCCAATGCGGGGAGAGCCCGCCTTCGGTGCCCCCGGACATCACGATCACCACGCGACGCTCGACCACATCGGAGCCTTCACCCGTAAAACGGGCAATCGACGCCTTGAGCGCCGAGGCCCCGAATCCGCGCGTAAAATCGTTGACGCAGCCGTTGCCCTCCGTCTTGCCGAGAATGGCGACGATGCGTCGGGGATCAATCACGCCGGCCGCGATCTTTTCTTCGAGACCCGACACGTCATCGGGAGATCCGGCTGCAATCTTGTGAATTCGCGCTTCCATGTGAGGTCCATCCATCGTTGTGCATTCCGGATGAGGCGTAATTCGTAATCAATGTTTCGAACAAGCCCTGAAACAAGCGCACAACGGTGCCAAATTGGCATCATTAAAGGGCGGGCACGGATCCGCCGCGCGCAGCGATGTACAGCGACGCAGCGCTTCAAAGCATTTTCGGCAGCGCCTAGCTGATCGTCTTGAAGTAATTCTGGATCAGTTCGATCAGCGTCTGCGCTGGCTTGCCGAGCGGCAGGCCGCGCTTCACGATGATACCAACGGTGCGGCTGACGCCGGGATTGCGCAGCGGCAATGCCACGAGGCCGGCGGTGCCCTGCGTCGCCACCGCGATGTTCGGCACCACCGCGACACCGAGCCGCTCGAACACCATGCCGACCGCGGTTTGCAAATGCTGCACCTCGTAGCGCCAGTTCAGCGCGTCGCGACGATCGCCCAGCGCATCGTCGATCAGAGCGCGGTTGCCGGCCTGCGGGCTGATCCGGATCAACGGCGTATCGGCGAGATGCGCCCAGTTGACGAAGCTGCGCTGCGCGAATTCGTGGTCCTTCGTGCACAGCAGCACGAAACGCTCCTTGATGAGCGGCATCACCTCGAGATCCCAGATGTTCATCGCGATGATGGTGACGCCGAATTCGGCCTGCCCGGACTGCACCAGCGTGGCGATCTCGCCGGCCGAATTGTCGTGGATCTTGATCGAGATGCCGGGATGCAACGCGTTGAACTGCTTCAGCACCCGCGGCAGATGGTAGGCCGCGATGGTCGGCAGGCAACCCAGCGCGATATGCGCCTGGCGCTGCCGGCCGCGGGCGCGCAACAGGTCGATGGTGTCGGACAGTTCGCCAATTATCCGCCGCGCGGTCGGCAGCAGCTCGAGCCCGGCTGGAGTTAGCGCCACCTGCCGCGTCGTACGGGCGAGCAGTTGCAGGCCGAGATCCTCCTCGAGCTTCTTGATGCGGTGGCTGAGCGCAGTCTGCGACAGGTTCAGATGTGCCGCGGCACGCGAAAAGCTGCCCCGCTCGGCGATGCTGAGAAACGCCTGCAATCCTGGAAAGTCGATGCGCATGGAGATTTCCGAAGTGTGCCCCCAAACGGGCATTCAGAGCTACCCCGCCGCTCCCCGGCGAGGCAAGGCTGCTCGGAGAAACAAAGCGCATCCCAATACCGGAAAATTACACCCGCAAATGGGATGCTGGTTAATTCGCGGTAAAGCTGCGTATGGACCGCAGCGCATGCGGTCGACCAACAATCGGGATTCCCCCCCGAAAATCACTACAGCTTAGTAGTCTCCTATCGAAAAGCCGTGCCCCGGCCTCAAACCGGACACGCCGACGCCCGGGGCGTTTAACCGTTTCTCCAGTCCCTTGTCGGCATAGTGATCCCAAACTGGGACGCGACAACGCGGTTGTTTGACCATGACACATTTCAATGCACCCGCCTCCTTCGGGCGCATCATTTCGGTGAAGGGCTCGCTGGCCCGGGTCGGGCTGTTGGCTGTCAGTCAGATGGCGCCCGCCGAAGCTCGCGGCACGGTCGGCCGTTTCGTCAGCATCCGCTGCTCGACCTCGACCATCATCGCGATGATCACCGAGGTGTCCTGCGAGAACATGCTGGAATCCGACACCTATATCGCCAGCGCTTCGGTTGACCTGCTCGGCGAGATCATGGGCGAGCCGGATCGGGCCAAGTTCCAGCGCGGCGTCACCAACTATCCGACCATCGGCGACACCGTCGACCTGATCTCCAATACGGAATTGCGCACCGTCTATGCGCCGACCGGTTCCGACCAGATCAACGTCGGCACGCTGCAGCAGGACAAGTCGGTCATCGCCTATGTCGATGTCGAGGAAATGCTGAGCAAGCACTTCGCCGTGCTGGGCTCCACCGGCGTCGGCAAATCGTCCGGCGTATCCCTGCTTCTCAATGAAATCCTGCGGGTGCGCCCGAACCTGCGCATATTCCTGCTCGACGTGCACAACGAATATGGCCGCTGCTTCGGCGACCGCGCGCTGGTGCTGAATCCGCGCAACCTGAAGCTGCCGTTCTGGCTGTTCAATTTCGAGGAAATCGTCGACGTGCTGTTCGCCGGCCGCCCCGGCGTGGCGGAAGAGCTGGAAATCCTGGGCGAAGTGATCCCGATCGCCAAGGGCGTCTACACGCAATACCAGAACTCCGACCGCATCGGGCTGAAGCGGGTCGATCCCAAGACCATCGGCTACACCGCCGACACCCCGGTGCCCTATCGCCTGGTCGACCTGATCTCTCTGATCGACGAGCGCATGGGCAAGCTGGAAAACCGCTCATCACGCATCATCTATCACAAGCTGATCTCGCGCATCGAAACGGTGCGCAACGATCCGCGCTACGCTTTCATGTTCGACAACGCCAATGTCGGCGGCGATACGATGGCGGAAGTGATCTCGTACCTGTTCCGGCTGCCCGCCAACGGCAAGCCTATGACCATCATGCAGCTCGCCGGCTTCCCCGCGGAAGTCGTCGACTCCGTGGTCTCGGTGCTGTGCCGCATGGCGTTCGATTTCGGACTGTGGAGCGACGGCGTCTCGCCGTTGTTGTTCGTCTGCGAGGAAGCGCATCGCTACGCCTCCGCCGACCGCAATATCGGTTTCGGCCCGACCCGCAAGGCGGTGTCGCGGATCGCCAAGGAAGGCCGCAAATACGGCGTCTATCTCGGCCTGGTGACACAGCGTCCCGCCGAACTCGACGCCACCATCATCTCCCAGTGCAACACCTTGTTCGCAATGCGACTGGCCAACGACCGCGACCAGGCGCTGCTGCGCTCCGCGGTGTCGGACGCTGCCGCCAATCTTTTGTCCTTCGTGCCGTCGCTCGGTACCCGCGAAGTTCTGGCCTTCGGCGAAGGCGTGGCGCTGCCGACAAGGTTGCGCTTCAAGGAAGTGCCAGCGCATCAGCTGCCGCGCTCCGAGGCGACGATCTCCACCGCGCCGTCGGTCGCGGCGGGCCATGACGCACATTTCGTCACCGCGGTACTGGAACGCTGGCGCGGCGCCACCTCGCACCGCGAAGTACCGAACGATCCCGGCTTCACCGAGCGGCCGATGGCCCGCACGCTGGAAGCCCCGATGCTGCAGCCCTCGCTCGGCCTCGACCCCGACCGCTTCTCGCTACTCAAGAAGCCGCTGCGCTAGCTCCTTTTCGCGCGCGCGATCATCGCCTATGGTCCGCCGCCTGCGCATCACGCGCCCGACGGACCAAGCCCATGACCCAGCCCATTGCCACGCGCTTTCCCGTTCCCGCGATCGACACCCTGCCCGACGACATCCGCACGCGCATTCTGGCGGTGCAGGAAAAATCCGGTTTCGTGCCCAATGTCTTCCTGTCGCTGGCCGGCCGGCCCGACGAATTCCGCGCCTTTTTCGCCTATCATGACGCGCTCATGGACAAGGACGGCGGGCTGACCAAGGCCGAGCGCGAGATGATCGTGGTCGCCACCTCCGCCGCCAACCAGTGCCATTATTGCGTCGTCGCGCATGGCGCGATCCTGCGCATCCGCGCCAAGAACCCGGAGATCGCAGATCAGATCGCGGTAAACTACCGCAAGGCCGACATCACGCCGCGACAGCGCGCGATGCTGGATTTCGCCATGAAGGTGAGCCGGTCTGCGGAAACCGTGTCGGAGGCGGATTTCGTCGAGGCCACCTCTCACGGATTCAGCGACAACGACATCTGGGACATCACGGCGATTGCAGCATTCTTCGCGCTGTCGAACCGGATGGCCAATGTCACCAGCATGAAGCCGAACGCCGAGTTCTACATGATGGGCCGGCTGCCGAAGTAACGGCGGTCCAGAGGGATATCGAAGTGCTGGACTGGTCGGAAATCCTGCTGCGGCTCGGCATTGCGGCGCTGGCCGGCGGTGCGCTCGGCCTCAACCGCGACCTGCACGGCAAGCCGGTCGGCTTGCGGACACTGTCGCTGGTCAGTCTAGCCACCGCGATGGTGATGGTGCTGGCCGATCCGCTACGCGACGGCGGCTTCACCGATGCCGGCAGCCGTATCGTTCAGGGCATCCTGACCGGTATCGGCTTTCTCGGCGCAGGGGTGATCTTCCACGCCGAAAAACACTTTCGTATCCACGGCCTGACCAGCGCCGCCTGCACCTGGTTGACCGCCTGCATCGGGATCATGTGCGGCGCCGGGCAATGGCGCATCGTGGCGGTCGCGCTGGCGATCACCTTCGTGGTCCTGTTGGTCGGCGGCCCGGTCGAACGCCGACTGCACCGCGTGCTCGGCGGCAAGCCGGACCGTGACCTGCCCTTACCCCTGCCGGCCGCGGATCAGTCCTCCGAGGCCGGCCCGCACCAGCCGGGCAGATAGATCGCGTCCTTGCTCTTGGCGAGGTCGAGCGCTTTCTCCATTGCCTTGGCGAAATCGGCCTCGACGTCCTTGCGCGACAGCCGGCGGCGCAACAGGTCGGCCCACAGGAACTCGCTGAACGGCGTGATGTCCTTGGCGTAGCCGCCGGCGCGGCGCAGCTCGCCGGCCAGGCTGCGGAACGGATCGTCCTTCAGCTTGGCGATCGATTTCGGGATGTCGTTAAAATGGTGCCGCACGCCGCGGGCGTCGTAGGGGTAGACCCAGCGGTGGTTATCGAGCACGCCCCAGAACGCAGCCTTGTCGACCATCGTGAGGTCGGCCACCACGCTGACCAGAATATCCTTCACCCCCTCTTCGTGGAGGGCGCGGGCCAGGTGATGGTGATCGATCACATAATGGTTATGGTCCGGCCCGAGTACGACCGGGATCATATGCGTACCCAGCGCCTCGGCCTGCTTGCGCTTCGACTTGTGCTCGCGCCAGCGCTTGCGCTTCTCCTTGACCTCGCGCATGCCCACCGTCATCTGCGTCGGCCGCAGCGACAGGATTGGTACCGGGTGCAAGAGAGGTTCGCGGGTGTTGGGCATGTTTCGTATTCCCTCGATTGCCGCATCTCGGCTATGCGGAGTTTATCCAACTGACACACGGTGAACGTGCTAAAATTACAAATCAAATGTTGCAGACGGCGACAACCATGAAGACCCAGCAGCCGATCATCACGCCGGACGACGAGCACCGCGTGCTTAAATTCGTGCCGCGGAATTCAGCGACGCTGCCGCAGCCTTCAACTACTCCCGAACACCCCCGTCCCGCTGAAGATCTTTCACGCTACGAGCGGCCGCGCGATGAGGCCGACGACTTCCGCCACCGCATGACGGCCAACGTCGCCGCCTTTGGTTTGACGGCCATCCTGATCGGGATCGGTATCTGGCTGGCGATCAGCATCGCCGACCTGCGCAAGACCCAGGATTGCGTGCTGATGGGCCGGCGCGACTGTGCACAGATCACGGTTCCGAAGGGCTGAGGCATCCAGATCGGCGGCGGCGGTGCCCGGTTCTGGCCGGTGGGTAGGCGCTCACCACCCATTGAACTGACGGGCAGCCTCCGTTATACGGGCAATCGACTCCTTTCGGCAGGCAGGGTGTTTTGGGGCCAAGCCCCCTCTTGTCATGCCGTTCTTGAATTTTTCTTCAATCGATCAAAGGCTTAACGATGTCCACCACATTCGATCAGGTCGCCACAATCATCGCGGAAACCTGCGACATTCCCCGCGATACGATCACGCAGGAGAGCCACGCGATCGACGATCTGGGCATCGACAGTCTCGACTTCCTCGACATCGCTTTCGCCATCGACAAGGCGTTCGGTATCAAGCTGCCGCTGGAAAAGTGGACCCAGGAAGTCAACGACGGCAAGGCGACCACCGAGCAGTACTTCGTTTTGAAGAACCTCAGCGCCCGCATCGACGAACTGGTCGCGGCCAAGAGCGCCTGACGCCCACTGTGACCCTCGGTCATGTTCATCCGATCGACCGCCTCGCCGGCCACGATGCCGGCGACAAGATCGCGATGAGCGGGCTCGAGACCTTCCGGCTCTACCCACTCCCCGATCCGGATTTGCGCGGGCACTTAAAAGCCATCGCCGAGCGGATCGGCTTTCCCACCGAGGCGATGGCCAGAGGTTGACGACAATGGCTGAAACGAGACACGTCAATTCCGAACCGGTGGAAGCCTGGATTACCGGCATCGGCCTCGCCACCTCGCTAGGCGAGGGCCCGGACGCGCATTGGGATGCGCTGAACAACAAGCGCATCAACATCGATGAAGCCAATTTCGCGCCCTACATCGTGCATCCGCTCGCGCCGGTTTCCTACGACTCGCAGATTCCCAAAAAGGGCGATCAGCGGCAGATGGAAGCCTGGCAGCGCATCGGCACCTATGCCGCCGGCCTAGCGCTGGAATCGGCCGGGCTGAAGGGCAACAAGGAAATCCTGTCGAAGATGGACATGATCGTCGCGGCCGGTGGCGGCGAACGCGATCTGGCCGTCGATTCCGGCATTCTCAATTCCGAAGGCCACGGCGCGACGCCGCCCGGCCTTCTCAACGAACGGCTGATGAACGACCTGCGGCCGACGCTGTTCCTGGCGCAGCTCTCCAACCTGCTCGCTGGCAATATAGCCATCGTGCATGGCGTCACCGGATCGTCGCGCACCTTCATGGGCGAGGAAGCCGCCGGCGTTGACGCTGCGCGGATTGCGCTGGCGCGGATTGCGGCCGGACAGAGCGACGTGGCGTTGATCGGTGCGGCGCATAACGGCGAGCGCAAGGACCTGTTGCTGCTGTATGAGTTCGACGACTTCAACCTGAAGAACAAGTTCGAGACGCTGTGGGCCCGCGAACAGGCCAGCGGCTTTGCGCTCGGCTCCGGCGGCGCCTTCCTCGTGATCGAATCCCGTGCGCACGCCGAAGCGCGCGGCGCCAAGCCGTTTGCGCGGCTGAAGAACGTCGTTGCCGATCAGGCCCGCCGCAAGACCCCCGGCGAAATCACGGCGTCCCTTGAGAAATTGTGGACCAAGCTCGGGCCGCTGCAAGGCGACACCGCGATCATCACCGGCGCCACCGGCGCAGAGCCCGCGACCTCGGAAGAGCGCGCCTTCCTGAAGGAACATGGCGACATCGCGGTTCGCGCCACCGGCACATCGTTCGGCCATACGCTCGAGACGCAGTTTCCGCTCGGCCTCGGCCTCGCCGCCCTGGCGATCTCGCGCGGCAAGATGTTTCCGCCCAACGATTCGACCGGCCTCGAGATTGAAATGTCGAAGCCACCCACCCAGATTGTGGTGATCGGCGCCGGCCACTGGCGCGGCGAAGGCATGGCGCTGGTCGAAGCAATCGATTGACGCGAACGATACGGCCGACGGGGAATACAATATGACAGCCACGCGCGATAAATTCGGCCGACCGATCGTCGTCGTCACCGGCATGGGTGTTGTCACCTCGCTCGGCGCCGGCAAGCAGGACAACTGGAAGAAGCTGACCGCCGGCGAATCCGGCATCCGGACTATCACGCGCTTTCCGACCGAAGGCCTGAAGACCACGATGGCCGGCACCATCGACTTCGTGCCGGTCGATCCGTTCTCGTCCACCGACCTGTCGGAAAAGCTCGGCGACCTCGCCACCGAGGAAGCCATCGCGCAGGCCGGTATCGGCCGCAAGGGCGACTTCCCCGGCCCGCTGTTCCTGGCGGTTGCGCCCGTTGAAGTCGAATGGCCGCAGCGCCAGGCCGTGGCGCGCGCCACCGGCGCCAACACCGCCATCGATTATGATGCGCTGCTGCGCGTCGCTTCCGGCGGCCAGTTCAAGAATTTCCACCGCCGCTTCATGTTCGGCTCGGTCGCCGACCATATCGCCGACACGTTTGGCACCAAGGGCTCGCCGATCTCGCTATCGACCGCGTGCGCGTCGGGCGCCACGGCGATACAGCTCGGCGTCGAGGCGATCCGCCGCGGCGAGGCTGATGCCGCTTTGTGCGTCGCCACCGACGGTTCGGTCAATCCGGAAGCGCTGATCCGCTTCTCGCTGCTGTCGGCGCTGTCCACCAACAACGATTCGCCGCAGGCCGCGGTCCGCCCGTTCGCTAAGAACCGCGACGGCTTCGTGATGGCCGAAGGCGCAGGCGCGCTGGTGCTGGAAAGCCTGGAAGCCGCCACCGCGCGCGGCGCCAAGATCCTCGGCATCGTCGCCGGTTGCGGCGAACTCGCCGACTCCTTCCACCGCACCCGCTCCAGCCCGGACGGCAAGCCGATCGTCGGCTGCGTCAACAACGCGCTGTTCGATGCCGGCATGGTCTCCGACCAGATCGACTACATCAATGCACACGGCACCGGCACGCCGGAAAACGACAAGATGGAGTATCTCGGCATCTCCATGGTGTTCGGCGAACGCGCCAAGCAGATCCCGGTATCGTCCAACAAGTCGATGGTCGGTCACACGCTGTCGGCCGCTGGCGCCGTCGAAGCGGTGTTCTCGTTGCTCACGCTGGAGCATCAGCGAATTCCGCCGACCATCAATTACGACGTTCCCGATCCGGCGATTCCCTTCGACGTGGTCCCCAATACCGCCCGCGACGCGCGCGTCACCGCCGTGATGTCGAACTCGTTCGGTTTCGGCGGCCAGAACGCCTCGCTGATCCTGACGCGCGAACCGATTTAGGCCTCGCGCGACCTGCGCCGGTTGACGCGATAGCGTGAACCGGCGATACGCAATCCATCTGAAATTCACCTATTGCCGGAGACACGGTGTCATGCGTGCGCTCAATCTTATTGCCGATCGTCAGCTCGTTGTCGTCGATCAGGACGCCCCGCCGCCGCCCGAAGCCGGTGAAGTGCAGATTCGCGTCAAGGCGGTAGCGCTGAACCACATCGACGTCTGGGGCTTCCGCGGCATGGCCTTCGCCAAGCGCAAGCTGCCGCTGGCGATCGGCGCCGAGGCCTCCGGTGAGATCGCCGCGGTCGGCGAAGGCGTGACGCGCTTCAAGCCCGGCCAGAAGGTGGTGATGTACGGCGCCAAGACCTGCGGCACCTGCAAGGCCTGCGTCGAAGGCCGTGACAATTTCTGCGAAAACGTCGGCGGCCTCTACGGCTTCCACCTCGACGGTTTTTCGCGCGAACTGCTGAACATGCCGGAGCGGCTGGTGATCCCCGTCCCCGACAGCGTCAGCCTGCGTGACGCCGCGTGCGCGCCGATCGCGTTCTCGACCGTGCAGCATATGCTGTTCGACAATGCCAAGCTGCAGCCCGGCGAGACCATTCTCGTTCAC
Source organism: Tardiphaga sp. (assembly GCF_028290495.1). Lineage (GTDB taxonomy): Bacteria > Pseudomonadota > Alphaproteobacteria > Rhizobiales > Xanthobacteraceae > Tardiphaga. The sequence continues at coordinate 19,854 of NZ_JAQGJT010000132.1, read as the reverse complement.
GCCGGCGGCTCCGGCATCGGCACCGTCGCGATCATGATGGCCAAGAAGATCGGCTGCACGGTGATCACGACCGTGGGCGACGATTCCAAGATCGAGGGCGTGAAAGCGCTCGGAGCCGACTACGTCATCAACTACCGCAAGGATCGGTTCGAGGGCGAGACCCGCAAGATCACCAAGAAGAAAGGCGTCGATGTCGTGTTCGAGCACGTCGGTGCCGACACCTTCAACGGCTCGCTGCTGGTGATGAAGCGCGGCGGCCGTCTGGTGACCTGCGGCTCGACCTCGGGTCCCACCACGACCATCAACCTGATGCAGCTGTTCCAGCAACAGTACCGCATCTTCGGCTCGTTCGGTGCGACCATGAAGAACATCAGCGAGAGCCTCGACAAAATGGCCGACGGCATGCTGCCGGTGATCGACACCGAAGTATCGATGGACGACGTGGAGCCCGCGTTGAAGCGGATGGAGAGCCGCCAGGTGTTCGGCAAGATCATCGTCCACTTCTGATGCTGCGGCTGTTCCTCCGCACCCGTGCGAAAGTTCGTGACGCCATCAAGCCGGCAGGCGAAGCGGTAGTCGGGGCGCTGACGATCGCGTTGCTGCGTACCACGCGCTATTTCGACCCGATCAAGACCGCCAACCTGTTCGCCCGGATTACGCAGAAGATCGGACCGCTGTTCCGCGAGGACAAGATCGGCCGCGCCAATCTCACCGCGGCATTCCCGGAAAAATCGCCGGAAGAGATCGAGACGATTCTCGCGGGCGTGTGGGGAAATCTCGGCCGCTTCGCCGCCGAGTTCGCGCATCTCGATCACGTCTGGGAGCACGACCCCGCGCATCCCGAACTGAGCCGCATCGAAATTCCGCAGCGCACCCACGAATTGTTCGCGCAGCTCCGCCTCGACGGCAAGCCGGCGCTGATCTTCGCCGCCCATCTCGGCAACTGGGAATTGCCCGCGCTCGCCGCAGTCGCGCATGGGCTGGACGCCACCGTGCTGTACCGCCGGCCGAACATCGAGGCCGCCAATCGCATCATCGAGCAAATCCGCGCCGTCAAGATGGGAACGATGGTCCCGGCCAGCCACGACGCGCCGGTGAAGCTGGCGCATGCCTTGAGCGACGGCCAGCACGTCGCGATGCTGGTCGACCAGTGGTTCCGCAACGGCGTCGAAGTGGATTTCTTCGGCCGCAAGACCAACGCCAATCCGATGCTGGCGCGGCTGCTGCGCCAGATCGATTGCCCGATCCACGGCGTCCGCATCATCCGCCTGCCCAACCACCGCTTCCGCGCCGAACTCTCGGAAGAAGTGAAGCCGGTGCGAACCGCTGACGGCAAGGTGGATATTCAGGGCACGATGCAGGCGGTGACATCCGTGCTGGAAGGCTGGATCCGGGAATATCCGGACCAGTGGCTGTGGCTGCATCGCCGCTGGCGGTGAGCTTCTGAATTCCCGCGACGCCTCCACATACTCACTTGTCGTCCCCGCGCATGCGGGGATCCAGTATTCCGAAGCGTCACGGCTCCATCACTGCCGTCGCGCACTACTTGGTCGCCCGGTCGAGCCGAGCGATGACAGCGGCGCATAGACACGGCCTTACCTCCCCGTCTTCACCTTCGTCCACAGCCGGTTGATCACCCGCTGCGTCGTCGGATCGCGCGCGGTGATGACGAACAGCTTTTGCAGCATGGCATCGTTCGGATAGATCGTCTTGTCGTTCAGGATGTTGCGATCGACCAGCTTCTGGCTGGCGAGATTGCCGTTGGCGTAGCCGAGAAAATCCGAGTTCTTCGCCGCCACTTCCGGCCGGTACAGGTAGTTGATCAATTCGTGCGCCTCGGCGACATGCGGCGCATCCGCGGGGATCGCCAGATTGTCGAAGAACATCTGCGCGCCCTCCTTCGGGATCGCGTAGCCGATCTCGACGCTGTTTCTGGATTCCGCGGCGCGCGCCCGGGCCTGGATGATGTCGCCGGACCAGCCGACCACCAGGCAGATCTCGCCGGTCGCCAGCGCGCTGAGATATTCCGACGAATGAAATTTTCGCACCATTGGCCGGACCTTGCTGACGAGGTCAGCGGCCTTGTCGAGGTCGGGCTGTTTGGTGGAATTCGGATCGAGACCGAGCGCATTCAGCGCCGCCGGCAGGAGGTCGTCGGCGGAGTCCAGCATGTGGACGCCGCAATCTTTGAACTTCGCCAGATTCTCCGGCTTGAACACGATGTCCCAGCTGTCGATCTTGCCATTCGGTCCGAGAATTCGCTCGACCGCCTTGACGTTGTAGCCGATGCCGGTGGTGCCCCACATGTAGTTGGCGGCGAACTGGTTGCCGGGGTCGTAGACATTCAGCCGGCTGGTGACCGCATCCCAGGCGTTGGCAAGGTTCGGCAACTTTGTCTTGTCGAGCTTCTGGAAAATCTTCGCGGCGATCTGGCGCTGCAGGAAATATGCTGTCGGCACCACTACGTCGTAGCCGGACTTGCCGGCCAGGAGCCGCGTCTCCAGCGTCTCATTGGCGTCGAACGTATCGTAGACCACCTTGATGCCGGTCTCTTTGGTGAAGTCTTCGAGGACTCCCGGCGCCACGTAGTTCGACCAGTTGTAGAAGTTGACCACCCGCTCCTGCCCTTGCGCCTGCGCGGGCATCGAAAGCGCAATCGATACCGAACAGGCGGCGATGAAGCGGATGCTCATGACCTCTCCTAGCGGCGATGCACCGCGTCCGACAACCGCTCCAGCGCGGTGTCGAGCGTCGAGTCCTTCTTGGCGAAGCAGAACCGCACCACCGACGTCACTTTTTCTTCCTCATAGAACGCCGATACCGGAATCGCCGCGACCTTGTAGTCGTGCACGATGCGCTTGCAGAACGCTTCGTCGGTCTCGTTGAGACCAAGCGGACTGAGATCGACGGTGAGGAAATACGTGCCCTGCGACTTGATCACCGGGAATCCGATACGCTCCAGCCCGGCGGCCAACCGGTCGCGGCTGCGCGCCAGATCGGTCGTCATCTCCTCGAAGAATTCATCGGGCTTGCCGAGGCCGTAAGCGACGGCGGTCTGCAGGTTCGGCGCGGTCGTAAAGGTGAGAAACTGGTGCACCTTGGCGCAAACCCGCAGCAACGGCGGCGCCGCGCAGACGAAGCCGATCTTCCAGCCGGTCAGCGAGAATATCTTGCCGGCCGAACCGATCTTGATGGTGCGGTCGCGCATGCCGGGGATCGACATCAGCGGAATATGCTTGAAGCCCTCGAACACGACGTGCTCCCAGACCTCGTCACAGATCGCGATGGTGTCGAACTCCTGGCAGAACTTCGCCAGCAGTTCGAGGTCCTCGCGCGGATAGACTACCGCGGCGGGGTTGAGCGGATTGTTGAACAGCACCGCCTTGGTCTTGTGATTGAAGACCGAGCGCAGGTCTTCTTCCGTTAGCCGCCAGTGCGGCGGCTTGAGGCTGACCAGCCGCGGAATGCCACCGGCCTGGCGGATGATCGGCAGATAGGAATCGTAGACCGGCTGGAAACAAACGACTTCGTCGCCGGGCTCGACCACCGCGAGGATCGCCGCGGTCAGGGCCTCGGTGCCGCCCGAGGTCACCATCACCTCGGACATCGGATCGAGCGAGAGGCCGTGCCAATGCTGGTAGTGCGTGGCGATCGACTGCCGCAATTCCGGCAGGCCCATCATCGACGGGTACTGATTGTAGCCATTGAGCACGGCATCCGCCGCCGCCTGGCGGATATCCTCCGGGCCCGGATGATCCGGAAAGCCCTGACCGAGATTGATGGCGTCGTTGTCGCGCGCAAGCTGCGACATGGCTTCGAATACCGTGACCGGCAGGTTCGCAAAGATCGGATTCATTGCAGCGTCAGACCTTGGTCGGCAGGCCAGCCGCTTTCCAGCCGAGCATGCCGCCGGCAAGGTGCTTGTCGTAGGCAAAGCCGTCGGCCTGTGCCGCCAGCGATGCCGACACCGAGCGCTTGCCGGAGCGGCAGGCGAACACAATCTGCTTGCCCTGGGGATCGGGCAGATCCGCGGAATCGAAGCCCGACAACGGCACCACTACGGCGTCCGGATAGGCTTCCGCCGCAACCTCGTTGGGCTCGCGGACATCGACCAGCAGATAGCGACCGTCGGCGATCCCCTTGGCGACTTCCTCCGGCGCCAGATCCGTAACGCTGTGATTGTCAGCCACTAAAACCTCCAGGCGCCCCGTCATTCCGGGGCGAATACCACATCAAAATTCCGCGCCAAGGTCGCCTCTGGCGCGCCGAAAATCAAGCGGCGCACGCGGTTAAATCGTCACCTGCGTACCCACCTCGACCACGCGGCCGGTCGGGATCTGGAAATAGTCGGTCGCATCGTTGGCGGTGCGGCTGAGCGCGATGAACAGATGATCCTGCCAGCGCGGCATGCCGGAATGCGCCGCCGGCTTCAACGCGCGCCGCGACAGGAAGAACGACGTCGACATGATGTCGAACTGCCAGCCGACCTTGCGCGCGATCGCCAGCGACTTCGGCACGTTGGGCGATTCCATGAAGCCGAAGCGCAGCGTCACTTTGGTAAAGGTGGCGCTGATCTCTTCCAGCCGGACCCGGTCGGCCGGATCAATGCGCGGCGTCGGCGCGGTCTCGATGGTGAGAATGACGTTCTTCTCGTGCAGCACCTTGTAGTGTTTCAGACTATGCATCAGCGCGGTCGGGGCGGATTCCGGATCGCTGGTCAGGAACACCGCGGTGCCCGACACACGCTGCGGCGGGCGCTTCTCCAGCATCGCGACGAGATCCTTGAGCGGGAATTCGAGCTTGCGCGATTTCTCGAACAGCAGCCGACTGCCGCGCCGCCAAGTGTACATCAGCAGGATCACGATGCCGCCGAGCAGCAGAGGCACCCAGCCGCCATCGAACACCTTCAGAAGGTTGGCGACGAAGAAGGTGAGATCGAGCAGCAGGAAAGGCACGATCAAGGCGGCGGCGGCCACGGCCGACCACCGCCAGACCCGCCAGATCACCACGAAGCCCATCATCGCGGTGACCACCATGGTGCCGGTCACAGAGATGCCATAGGCCGATGCCAGCGCGCTCGACGACTTGAACAGCAGCACCAAAAGCACGACGGCGATCAGCAGCAGCAGGGTGACGCGCGGAATGTAGATCTGGCCGGAATGGGCTTCCGACGTATGGCGGATCTCGAAGCGCGGCAGCAGGCCAAGCTGGATCGCCTGCCGGGTCAGCGAATAGGTGCCGGTGATGACGGCCTGGCTGGCGATCACCGTGGCGACGGTGGCCAAAGCGACCATCGGGATCAGCGCCCAGTCCGGAAACATGAGGAAGAACGGGTTTTCCAGCGCCGTGGGATCGGCGATGACCAGCGCGCCCTGCCCCAGATAGTTCAGCGCCAGCGACGGCAGCACGATGTACAGCCACGCGGTCTGGATCGGCCGCTTGCCGAAATGGCCGAGGTCGGCATACAGCGCCTCGGCGCCGGTGACGGCGAGGAACACCGCGCCGAGCGTGATGAAGCCGATGACACCGTGGTGCAGCATGAAGGAAACGGCATGCAGCGGATTGAGTGCGTAGAGCACTTCGGGATGCCGCACGATCGGCGGAACTGCGGCGATCGCGATCACGGTGAACCACACGCACATCACCGGCCCGAAGAACGCCGCAACCCGCGCGGTGCCCCGCGACTGCACCGCAAACAATACGATCAGGATGATGATGGTCAGCGGCACGACATAGGCGTCGAAGGCCGAGGTCACGAGCTTGATGCCTTCGATCGCGGACAGCACCGACAGCGCCGGGGTGATCACGGCATCGCCGTAGAACAGCGCACCACTGATGATACCGAGCAGCACGATGAGCGATGCGCCGCCGCCCTTGCCCACCGCGCGCTGTGCCAGCGCCATCAGCGCCAGCGTGCCGCCCTCGCCGTGGTTGTCGGCGCGCAACAGGATCAGCACGTATTTCAGCGTGACCACGACGACCAGCGCCCACAGGATCAGCGACAGCACGCCGAGCACGGCTTCGTTGCTGACGCCGGTTGTCGTGTGTCCGCCAGCGGCAATCAGCGCCTCACGCATCGCGTAGAGCGGGCTGGTGCCAATATCGCCATAAACGACACCGATACTGCCCAGCATCAGCGATTTGAAGCCCGCGGTCGAATGCGCGCCGCCATGCTCCACGGCCGCCGACGTTTCCGTGGCGGAAACTGCGCTCTCACTCGTCATGCAATAGCCTCGACAATGGCTGCGTCACCGCAAAGCGAGGCGGCACATCTGCCTGCGCGAAGTCTGCAATATACCGTCTTTCCGGGCGGCAGCCACGCGAAAAGCGACGCAGGGCTAAATCGTCACCTGCGTACCGACTTCGACCACCCGGCCGGTCGGGATCTGGAAATAGTCGGTGGCGTCGTTGGCCGAACGGCTCAGCGCGATGAACAGGTGGTCCTGCCACAGCGGCATGCCGGATTGCGCCGACGGCTTCAGCGAGCGGCGTGAGACGAAGAACGACGTCGCCATGATGTCGAACTGCCAGCCCAGCTTCCGCGCGATCACCAGCGCCTTCGGCACGTTGGGCGATTCCATGAAGCCGAAGCGCAGCCGCACGGTCGAGAACTTGTCGCTGATATTCTCCATCCGCACCCGGTCGGCGGGATCGACGCGCGGCGTCTGCCCGGTCTCGATCGTCAGGATCACGTTGTGCTCATGCAGCACTTTGTTGTGCTTGAGATTATGCAGCATCGCGGTCGGCACGAACTCCGGATCGCTGGTCAGGAACACCGCGGTGCCCTTGACGATGTGCGGCGGACGTTTTTCCAGGCTCTTGATCAGATCGCGCAGCGGCACCTCGGTGCGGCGCGTCTTGGCGATCAGGATCGCAGCGCCGCGACGCCAGCTCCAGATCACCACGGCCATGCTGAGGCCGAACAACAACGGCACCCAGGCGCCCTCCAGCAGCTTCAGCAGGTTGGCGCTGAGGAAAGTTATGTCGACGATCACTAATGGCACGATCACGGCCGCTGCGGTCGCCGCCTTCCAGTTCCACAGCTTCCAGATCACCACGAAGCCCATGATGCCGTCGGCGACCATCGTAGTCGACACCGCAATGCCATAGGCGGAAGCCAGCCCGCTGGAGGTGCGGAACAGCATCACCAGCAGTAGCACGCCGATCAACAACAGCCGGTTGACGCGCGGAAGATAGATCTGGCCGGCATGGGTTTCAGAGGTGAAGCGAACTTCGAAGCGCGGCAACAGGCCGAGCTGCACGGCCTGGCGCACCAGCGAATAGGCCCCGGTGATCACCGCCTGGCTGGCGATCACGGTGGCGGCCGTCGCGAGAATGATCAGCGGCACCAGCATCGACTGCGGCGCCATCAGGTAGAACGGGTTCTCGATCGCCGCGGGATTGGACAACACCAGCGCGCCCTGCCCGAAATAGTTGATCAGCAGCGCCGGCAGCACCAGGATGAACCAACCGGCCTGGATCGGCTTGCGGCCAAAATGGCCGAGATCGGCGTACAGCGCCTCGCCGCCGGTGACGGCGAGAAACACCGCGCCGAGCGTCACCAGTCCGATGGTCCCGTGGCTGAGCAGGAACTGGATCGCGTAGTACGGATTGATCGCATACAGCACCGTCGGGGCGTCGGAGATATGCGACAGGCCCATCACCGTCAGCACGGTAAACCACACGATCATCACCGGCCCGAAGGCATTGGCGACCTTGGCGGTGCCGATGCGTTGCACCGAGAACAGCACGACGAGGATCGCGATGGTCAGGGGCACGACGTAGTGTTCGAGCGCAGGAGCCGCCAGCTTAAGGCCTTCCACCGCCGACAGCACCGAGATCGCCGGCGTAATCATCGAGTCGCCGATGAACATCGAGGCCCCGACCACGCCCAGCGCCATCAGCGGCCAACTGCGCCGGCCCAGCGCGCGCTGCCCCAGCGCCATCAGCGACAGCGTGCCGCCCTCGCCATTGTTGTCGGCGCGCAGCAGCAGCAGCACGTATTTGGCGGTAACGACGATAAACAGCGCCCACAGGATCAGAGAGAGCACGCCGAGCACGATGGCAGGCGTCGGCGGGCCATGATGGGTGGCGCCGGCCACCGCCTCGCGGAACGCATAGAGCGGCGACGTGCCGATGTCGCCGAAGACAACGCCGATGCTACCGAGCGCCAACTGCCAGAACCCCGTCGAAATCGGGATTTCGGCTGGCGCCTCATGGGATGTGTCGCTGACGGCCATGATCCTTGAAACGCTCGTTTGCTGATCTCGGTCCCGGCTATGGCGTGCCGGCCGAGGCCCGTCAACGGCTTGACACCAGCAGAACACACCCTTTGCCGCGGATCAGGGCAATGGTAATTTCGGCTGGCGCTTCAAAAAAAGGATTTGACGGCGGCTATGGCTTGAGGTTCGGCGGCAGCGGCGGGTCTTCGCGCATCAAGGTGATGGTCACCCGGCGGTTGGCGGCCATCGACGGATCGTCAGGAAACAGCGGCTGGCTGTCGGCCTTGCCCGACACCGAGAACACGTGGGCCGGCGGCAAACCCTCCCGTTCCAGAATCTGGCGCACCACATTGGCGCGATCGGCGGACAGGTCGAAGGCATCATATTCGGCGCGCGCCGGGATGAAGCCGGCCGCGGTATGGCCGACGATCGCCACCCGCAGCGGCGTCGCCTTCAGCGGGACGGCGAGCTTCTGCAGCAGCAGCCGCGTGCGCTCATAGGGCACCTTGGAGCCCTCGGCGAACATCGAGCGGCCGTTCTGGTCGATGATTTCGAGGTTCAGCCCCTGCTTGGTTTCCTCGAACATGATGTTCTTGGAAACCTCGGCGATCTCCGGCATGTCCTGCAGCGCCTGGCGCAGCGAGGCCGAAGCCAGCGCGAATTCGCGGTCCATCTTCAGCTTGGCCCCCTTGGGCCGCCCTGCCGAATTGTTTTCGTCCGGGCTGGTGACGTTGGAGGCTTCGTCCGGATTGACGTGTCCGACATTCTTGGTCTGGCCACGGGTCGGCAGGCCGTCGGATTCGATCACGCCGGAATAGCGCGCGTCGGACTGCACGCCGAAGGCTTCGCGCATCGAGCCGGCAACGACCTTCAGCTTGGCGGTATCCTGGGTCGAGAACGACACCAGCATCACGAAGAAGCTCATCATCAGCGCCATCAGATCGGCGAAGGTCACGAACCAGCCGTGACCGCCGTGGGCTTCTTCGCGCTTCTTCTTCGCCATCTGACTGCCCCGCGCCCGTCCGGCTTACGCCGGAACCGGCTCGCCCTCTTCATGGCGATGCTTCTCGGGCAGATAGGCCAGAAGCATTTCGCGCACCAATGTCGGGCTCTTGGAATCGCGGATCATCAGGATGCCGTCGATGATCAGCGTCCGGTTGGTTTCCTCATCGAGCAGCTTGCCGTGCAGCTTGTCGGCGATCGGCAGGCAGAACAGGTTGGCGACCAGCGCGCCGTACAACGTCGCGAGCAGCGCTGTCGCCATGAACGGGCCGAGCTTGGAGGGATCGGACATGTTGGAGAACATCTGCACCATGCCGATCAGCGTGCCGATCATGCCGAACGCCGGAGCGCAATCGCCGATGGCGCGGTAGATCTTGCTGCCCTCGTTGAGGTGCATCAGGAAGTTGTCGCGGTCGCGCTCGAGATTGTCGCGAATGAATTCGAGGTCGTAGCCGTCGGCGACGAAGCGGATGCCCTTGGCAAGGAACGGCTCGTTGGTCTCGACCTTTTCAAGGCCGACCGGCCCCTGCTTGCGGGCGATTTCGGCGATGCGGGCGAGTTCGTCGACGAGGTCGCGCGCCGACAGCCGACTCATCGTGAAAGCGAACTTGGCGCCGAGCGGCAGGCCATGCAGCATCACGCCGAGCGGGAAGCGGATCATGGTCGCGGTGATCGAGCCGCCAAAGATGATGATCATGGCATGTTCGGAGATGAACATGTGAAGATCGCCGCCCATGAACACCATCAGGGCGATGACGGCCATGCCGCCAAGAAGCCCTGCGCCCGTCATGATATCCATGGAAAACTCCGACGCTAAAGCGCACGCAACTCAACTGTCCGTCCTGGACGGGCGCGTCTCACATCAGCCGCGCGTTACTACCCTATGGGGAGTGCGATTAAGGAGCAGTAAAGGTTAAGGACGCAATGCGGAGCCGACCGCTTGCCGCTGTCACGCGTAACAACGACGCCGGGCGGCGTCGCTGTTAACAGCTTGCTAACGATTGGCGCTAGCGGCCCCGGCCGGTCAGTGGATTTCCGACGATTGCTTCAGCGCAGCTTTCAGCTTGTCGAGCGAGAAAGACGCGCTGCGGGCGATGTCGAGGATCGGCGTCTCGCGGCGGCCACACAGTTCGGCAGCGTCGGGGATCATGGCCGCAATATCCGGCGGGATCACCACCGCGCCGTGCTGGTCGGCGTGGATCAGGTCGCCGGATCGCACCGTCATTCCGGCGACGCGGACCTCGCCGCCGAAATTCTCGGCGTGGACATAGGCGTGCGACGGACCGACCGAGCCGGCCAGCGCCTGAAAGCCCTCGGCCCATTGCGGGATGTCGCGGATCGAGCCGTCGGTGACGACGCCGAGACAGCCCAGCGCCTTGTGAACCGCGCTTTGCACCTCGCCCCAGAACGCCCCATAGCCCACATCGGAGCCATCGATGTCCTGGATCACGCTGATGCGCGGACCGGCGCCGGTGCCGACATATTCGTAATAGGCGATGCGGCGCGCGGCTTGTTCGGCGGGCGGCAAGCCGGAGGCCAGTACCGAGCGAATCGTGGCGGTGCGGGCATAGCCGACGATCGCCGGCAGGTCGGGAAACGGGCAGACCAGCGGCTTGGTGGTGTAGCCGATCAGGCGGCGCTGCGGTGCGACGATCTCCATCGCGTTGCAGATCGTCGGCGTGTCGTAACGGCCGAGCGCTTCGAGGACGGAAGCCGGCAACGGTTCTGCAGCGGATAAAGTCACGGAGTTCTCCCTGTCGTGTTTCGCATCCGGTCTTTGCCGGATGTCGTCGTCTGATCGTGTGGAAAGAGTGCGCTAGTTCAACCGCACCGGCCGGTCATCGGGCGCGGGCTCGCTCGGCGCATGGGGCGTGTCCGGGGCGGCCTCGGCGGGAATGGCAGGATCAACCGGTGCCACGGCGGCGGTCGAGGCTGCCAGCGCGCGCTCCTGGTCGCGGTACGACTTCCAGCCGATCGGCAGGCTGAGCAGATACAGCACCGACAGCAGCGACAGCACATGCCAAGGGTAGCCGATCAGCAGCGCGATAAAGAGCACGACGCCCGCGACCACCGGCAGGACCAATTCGCGCGGCACCCGCATGTTGGTCGACTTGCCGGAGAACACCGGCAGCCGCGACACCATCAGAAACGCTATCAGCAGCGTGAACAGCGTGGTGAGCGCCGCGGGCGGCGTCGGCATACCCAGGAACGATAGATAAATCGGCAGCAGCACGGTGATGGCGCCGAGCGGCGCCGGCATGCCGGTGAAGAAGTTGGCGGCGAAGGCCGGCTTGTTGGGGTCATCCATCTCGGCGTTGAAACGCGCCAGCCGCAGGCTGCCGCAGATCGCAAAGATCATCGCCGCGATCCAGCCGAAATTGCTGAGGTCGTGAAGCTGCCAGAAATACAGGATCAGGCCCGGCGCGACACCGAAATTGACGAAATCGGCGAGGCTGTCGAGTTCGGCGCCGAACTTGGACTGGCCCTTGATCATGCGGGCGACACGGCCATCGACCCCGTCCAGCACGGCGGCGAACACGATCGCGGCGACCGCCAGCTCCATCCGCCCTTCGGTGGAGAGCCGGATCGCCGTCAGGCCGGCGCAGATCGCCAGCAGGGTGATCATATTGGGCACCAGCATCCGGATCGGAATCGTCCGGAACCGGCGGCGGCGCGTCTCAGGCAACGGGTCTAGGGGCATCTGCATGGCTTCCTCATAGCAAACCCTACCCTGCTCCGCCATTGTGGCGGAGCATCGACCCTGCAGGCCGGGGAACGGGGTTAATCAACCCGGTAGGTGCGGCCGCCGTCGCCGATGTTGAAATCGGCCAGCACGGTCTCGCCGGCTACCGCGGTCTGGCCAACCGACACCAGCGCCTTGCTGCCTTCGGGCAGATAGACGTCGAGGCGAGAGCCGAACCGGATCAGGCCGAAACGCTCGCCGGCGCCGAGCATCTGGCCCTCGCGCACGAATGAGACGATCCGCCGCGCCACCAGGCCTGCGATCTGCACCACGCCGATGCGGCCACCGGGGATCGAGATCACCAGCGAATTGCGCTCATTGTCGTCGGAGGCCTTGTCGAGTTCGGCATTGATAAACTTGCCGGGGCGGTAGGCGATGCGCTCGATGCGGCCGGCGACCGGGCTGCGGTTCACGTGGCAGTTGAACACGCTCATGAAGACCGAAATCCGCAGCAGCGGCACGTCGCCAAGGCCGAGTTCGGCCGGCGGCAGCACCATCTGGATCAGCGACACCCGGCCATCGGCGGGCGACACCACGACGCCCTCGCGGATCGGCGTGACGCGGACCGGATCGCGGAAGAACAGCGCACACCACACCGTCAGGACCGTGCCGATCCAGCCCAGCGGCGTCCAGATCCAGAACAGGATCAGGGTCGCCAGGGCAAAGCCGCCAATGAACGGGTAGCCTTCCTTGTGGATCGGCGGAATTTGCGCACGGATGGAATTGGCGATGGACATGGGGTCAGGCTTCTTTCTTCCCCTCTCCCCCAAGCAGCGAAGCTGCGCAGGCGGCGAGAGGGTGGCGCGACGACAGTCGCGCCAGGAGAGGGGGCTGGCGAGGTACGGCCAAGGTGCTCGATAGTAACTTCGAGCACCCCGCCGGTGTTGTTCAACACCTCATTATTCCAGAACCGCAGCACGCGAAACCCTTGTTGTTCGAGCCATAGGTCGCGGTCTGCAACGCAGTCGCTTCCCCCGGATGCTGCGCAACGCGCCCTCTTGAGGGCATGGTGCGCTGCTGATCCGGGGCCCATCGACCGCGCGCTGTCAGCATGGGTCCCGGATCTGCGGCGCAGCGTTTCACGCTGCACCGCATCCGGGACACGAGATCTACATTGAAAAGCTATTCCGCCGCGTCCGGCGTCATCAAGACCGGAGGCACCCGATTCGGGGCCGCAGCCTCGTCGGCGATCAGCGCCAGCCGCTCGCGGGCTTCCTGGGCTTCGCGCTGCCGGTTCCACATGCTCGCATAGAGACCGCCCGCGGCCAGTAGCTGGCTATGGGTGCCGCGCTCGGCGATACGGCCCTGGTCGAGCACGATGATCTCGTCGGCGCCGACGATGGTCGAGAGCCGGTGCGCAATCACCAAGGAGGTGCGGTTGCGCGAGACCTTTTCCAGCGCATCCTGGATTTCCTGTTCAGTGTGGCTGTCGAGCGCCGAGGTGGCCTCATCGAGCAGCAGGATCGGCGGCGCCTTCAGCACGGTGCGGGCGATCGCCACGCGCTGCTTTTCGCCGCCCGACAGCTTCAGGCCGCGCTCGCCAACTTCGGTCTCGTAGCCCTTCGGCGACATCTGGATGAAGCTGTCGATCTGCGCGGTGCGCGCGGCCTCCTCCACCTCTTCGTCGGTGGCGTCCCAGCGGCCGTAGCGAATGTTGTAGCGGATGGTGTCGTTGAACAGCACGGTGTCCTGCGGCACCATGCCGATCACCTCGCGCAGACTGGACTGCGTGACGTTGCGGATGTTCTGGCCGTCGATCGAGATGGTCCCGCCGGACACGTCATAGAGCCGGAACAGCAGCCGCGAGATCGTCGATTTGCCCGCACCGGAGGGACCGACGATGGCCACGGTCTTGCCGGCGGGCACCTCGAAGGACAGACCCTTGAGAATCGGACGCTCCGGGTCGTAGGCGAACTGCACGTTGTCGAAACGGACATGACCGGAGGCGACCACCAGCGGCTTCGCACCGGGAAGATCCTTGACCTCCGGGTTACGCTGCAACACGCCGAACATCTTCTCGATGTCGATCACCGCCTGCTTGATCTCGCGATACACCATACCCATGAAATTCAGCGGCTGGTACAGCTGGATCATCATCGCATTGATCATGACGAAATCGCCGACCGTATTACGACCGCTGCGCACGCCGATCGCGCACATCAGCATCGTCGCGGTGAGGCCGCAGGTGAAGATGATCGCCTGCCCGGTATTGAGCAGCGCCAGCGAGGTGTAGGTCTTGACGCTGGCCTTCTCGTAGCGCGCCATCGAGCGGTCGTAACGCTCCGCCTCGCGCGCTTCGGCGCTGAAGTATTTCACGGTCTCATAGTTCAACAGCGAGTCGATCGCCTTGGTGTTCGCCTCGGTGTCGGAATCGTTCATCTTGCGGCGGATCTCGATCCGCCATTCGGTCGCAATGTAGGTGTAGTACATGTAGACGAACACCGTGATCGCGGTGACCAGCACGTAGCGCCAGTCGAACTGCCACAGCAGCACGCCCATCAGCAGCGAGACCTCGACCACCGTCGGCACCAGCTGCAGGATCACCATCCGCACGATCACCTCGATGCCGAGGCGGCCACGCTCCAGCACCCGTGTCAGTCCGCCGGTCTTGCGCTCAAGGTGAAAGCGCAGCGACAATTCGTGCATATGGACGAAGGTGAGGAACGCCAGCTTGCGGACCGCATGCATCGCCACCTTGGCGAAAATGCCGTCGCGCCATTGCGTCAGCACCGCCATCAGCACGCGGATCAGGCCGTAGCTCACCGTCATGATGACGGGCGAGGCGATCAGCCACAACATCCAGTTGGACGATTGAAGCGGCGCGGTGTCGGCGCCGGTCAGGGCGTCGATCGCCCATTTGAAGGTAAACGGCACCGTCAGCGTCGCCAGCTTGGCGATCAGCAGCAGCACCATCGACCAGACGACGCGCATCTTCAGGTCGGCGCGGTCGCCGGGCCAGATATAGGGCCACAGGTGAACCAGCGTCGCCATCAGCGTACCGCGTTCGATGGAATTTGCGGCAGTGGGGGCGTCGCCGTCGTTCGTGGTATCGGCGGGTCTAGTCATTGATGGCGCCGGAAACGAACGAGGCGGCTGCGTCGCGCCGCGCGGTGCTGAAGGTCGGTTGCATGCTGGAATGCATATAGACTCTTTGCCGGGTTGTCGCACCCTCCGCAGTGCATTCTTTTCCCGCTCAGGAGGGTGCAGCGAGTATCAATTTCCCGTTCTGCGATCACGCAGGTCTTGACGCTGTGATCCCGCACTGCCACATAAATTGTCATGAGCATCATCAAGAACGTCTGCGTGTATTGCGGCTCCGGCCCCGGCACCAACCCCCGCTTCGTGGAATCGGCCATCGCGCTCGGCAAATCGCTTGCGGAAAGCGGCGTCGGCCTGGTCTATGGCGGCGGCTCGATCGGCCTGATGGGCGCGGTTGCTTCATCGGTCCTCAAGCACGGCGGCCGCGTCACCGGCATCATCCCCGAGTTCCTGACCAAGCGCGAAAATGCGCTGACCGGCGCCCAGGAACTGATCGTCACCCACGACATGCACGAGCGCAAACGGCTGATGTTCGAGCGCTCGGACGCGTTCGTCGCACTGCCCGGCGGTATCGGAACGCTGGAAGAGCTGGTCGAGCAATTGACCTGGCAACAGCTCGGCCGCCACAGCAAGCCGATCCTGCTCGCCAATATCGAGAACTTCTGGGAGCCGCTGCTGGAGCTGCTCAGCCATATGCGCTCGACCGCCTTCATCCGGCCGACGCTGCCGCTGGAAGTGCTGAAGGCCGAGCAGGTCGAGGACATCCTGCCCCGCTTGCGCGCCGCCGCAGCCCAAGCCTCGGAAGCAGCCAAGAAACTGGACCCGGAAGTCGCCAGCCGGCTGTAATTATTTCAACAAGTTGTCATTCCGGGATGCGACAGACGGCGCAGCCGGATGGCCTAGGCCCGGAACCCTGAGATATTCATCACCATCTCCGGGTTCGCTCGCAGCTAACGCTGGTCTCGCCCCGGAATGACAGCGTCAGCGTCGGCGTTACTTTTCAGAAACGTCACCGCCTCGATCCGGTTACCATCCGGATCGGCGATGAACGTCGCGTAATAGCGCACGCGATCATGCGGGCGCATCGACGGCGCGCTTTCCGAGATCCCGCCAGCCGAAACCGCCGCCGCGTGGAAGGCATCGACTTCCTCGATCGACTTTGCCCGCAGGCACAGATGCGCACCGCCGTCCGGCGACAGCGGCTGCATGTCAGGGCGAAAATTGATCCAGACTTCCGGATAAGTCTTGCCGAACCCGACCATTCCCGGCCGCGTCACCAGCCTCGTCATGCCGAGCGCCGAGAAGATGCGCTCGTAGAACGGCACCGCTTGCCCAAGATTCCTGACGGCGAGCGAGACATGGTCGATCATGACGGTCTCCTCAGACGGGTGGCGATGCCTCGCCGAGTGTCTTCTGCATCGTGGTGTTGGCGAGCCACTCCTCGCCCAATGTGATGGTGTTACGCCGTGTCGCGATATAGCCGCGCTTGAGGAAGAACTCCTGCGCGTTGTCGCTAACGTCTACCGTCAGGGTTTTCGCGCCACGCGCGCCAGCCAGTTTCTCCAGCGCATCGCACAGCATGGCGGCGACGCCGCGCAGAACGGCACTCGGATGCACATAGAGCAGATCGATGTGATCGGCGCCGCGCAGCGAGACAAACCCGATCGGCGAACTGTTCATACTGGCGATCAGCGTCAACTGGCCGGCGAGGCGCTTGCCGAACGCTGCCTCGTCCTCAGCAGCAGAGGCCCACGCCGCCTGCTGGGTTTCGCTGTAGTCGTCGCCGGTCAGCTCGGCGATCGAGGCCACAAAGATCGCGGCCAGAATCGGCGTGTCGGTCGGCAGGAACGGCCGCAGTGTGGCTTGAGGCATCGCCTGTCCCATCAGCGTGCGATCTCCCAGGTGGTGCCGTCCTTGGAATCCTTGATCGTCACGCCGAGCGCCGCCAGTTCGTCACGCAGGCGATCGGATTCCGCGAAATCCTTGCGCGCCCGCGCCGCTGTGCGGTCCGCGATCAGGCCGTCAATCTGTGCGGCATCGACGCCGCTGGCCTGCTGCTTGCGCCCGGCCCATTCGGCCGCGGTCTCCGACAGGAAACCGAGCATGCGCAGCGAAGCCGCGAACTTCCCGCGATCCTTTTCGTCGCCGGCGGCGGCGCCGTTGCGCAGGCCGTGCAGCGCCGCGATCATCTGCGGCGTGTTGAGGTCATCGGACAGCGCGTCGATCACCTTGCTGGAGGGATGGCCGCCCTTGTTGTCCGCAGCGACCCAGTACCAGTCGTCGAGCGTCCTGGCGCTTTCTTCCAGGCCCTTCAGCGTCCAGTCCATCGGCGAGCGATACTGCGTCTTCAGCATGTTGAGGCGGACCACCTCGCCCGGCCAGTCGTTCAGCAATTCGCGGATGGTAACGAAATTGCCGGTCGATTTCGACATCTTCTCGCCTTCGACCTGCAGGAAGCCGTTGTGCATCCAGTAGTTGGCCATCGCCTCCGTGCCGTGCGCGCAGCGCGACTGGGCGATCTCGTTCTCGTGGTGCGGGAAGATCAGATCGAGGCCGCCGCCGTGAATGTCGAAGGTCTCGCCCAGATAGGCGGCCGACATCGCCGAGCATTCGATATGCCAGCCCGGACGGCCCCTGCCCCACGGGCTTTCCCAGCCGGGCTCTTCCGCGGAGGATTGCTTCCACAGCACGAAATCGGTCGGATGCTTCTTGTGCGCATCGACGGCGACGCGCGCGCCGGCCTGCTGGTCTTCCAGTTTGCGGCCCGACAGCAAGCCGTAATCCGGCATCGATTCGGTATCGAACAGCACTTCGCCGCCGGCTTCGTACGCATGACCGCGCGCGATCAACTGCTTGATCAGCGTCACCATGTCGGTCTTGCCGTCGGCGCGCGGCAGCACGAAATCGGTGGCGCGCGGCTCAAAGGTGGGCGGCAGGCAGCCGAGCGCTGCGACATCGGCGTGAAACTGTTCGGCGGTCTTCTCGGTGACGGCGCGGATGGCGTCGTTCAGCGGCAGGCCGGGAAAGTCACGGATCGCGCGGTCATTGATCTTGTCATCGACGTCGGTGATGTTGCGGACATAGGTGACCTGGTCCGGGCCATAGATGTAGCGCAGCATCCGGAACAACACGTCGAACACGATCACCGGGCGGGCATTGCCGATATGGGCGAAGTCGTAGACCGTGGGACCGCAGACATACAGCCGGACGTTGTCGGCATCGATCGGCGCGAAGCTGCGCTTCTCTTTGGTCAGCGTGTCGTAAAGGCGAAAATCCATGACTGTCCCGTCCCTGATGGCCGGGCGTCCAATGATCTCGGTTGAGAAAAGACGGCCTCAGCCAGCGAATTGCTAGCGGATAATCTCGCGGCGCAGGCCGCAATTGGCGAGAAAACCGTTCATTCGCGGCACCATGCGGCAGCCGGGGCTTTGCCGTCAAGGCCCGCAGAAAGCGGTGCCATGGTGCCGATTTGGGCCGCATGGTTAATGATTCTTAAACCTTCACCCTTATTGGATGAGGTCAGGTTCCCTCAATCACAAGGTGCGTCATGAAATCGATTGCGATGTTGCTGGCCGCCTCCGTTCTGGCCGCCACCTCCGCTCTGGCCGATTCCCGCGTCTTCATCATCGCCAATCAGTCCGACGGCTACGGCATCGACCGCTGCCTCGCCCGCGGCGAGAAATGCGGCGCCTCTGCCGCTTTGTCTTACTGCAAATCGCACGAATTCGCCCAGGCGACCGCCTTCCGCCGGGTCGATCCCGACGAGATCACCGGCTCGGTGCCGAAGGCCCCCGCCTGCGCGAGCGGTGGTTGCAACGAATACATCGCGATCACCTGCCAGCGCTGACGGCCTTCTGCGCAGAACGAGAAACTTGCGGCGTTGCCGCCACAGTACAGCCCCGGAAACGACGTGACCCTGCCGCGAGAAGCCGCTATGGGAAGGCGGCGTTGCTGTTGCCCCGGAAATCTTCCACCACGTGGCGAATTCGGCAATGCCGGCAAGGGGTTTGCCATGCATCGAACCCGCGCCGATCTGACCCGATGTGCTGCAATGGCCCTTTATGTCTGACAGGTTGAATGCCTCCCTCTCCCGCTGGGCCCTGACCGGCGCCGTCCTGCTAGGCGCGTTCTCGCTCAGCCTCGATGTCTTTGCGCAGGGCATGCCGCCCGGTGCGCAGCCCGGCGCCAATCCAATGTGCGTCCGGCTCGAAGCGCAACTCGCGACCGTTGATCGCGGCGGCGGCGATCCGGCGCGGGCCGAACAGTTGCGCCGCTACGAGGACGCCGCTTCCAAGCAGCAGTCGGAACTCGACCGCGTCACCGCACAGGCGCGCCGGATGGGCTGCGATTCGTCCGGCTTCTTCTCAATGTTCAACGGCCAATCGCAGCAGTGCGGCCCGGTCAACAACCAGATTCAACAGATGCGCGGCAATCTCGACCAGATCACCGGCAATCTGGAACGGCTGCGCGTCGGCACTCCCGGCAGTTCGGACCGCGACAGCCAGCGCCGCTCTGTGCTGCTGGCGCTTGCGCAGAACAATTGCGGTCCGCAATACGCCGCCGCCGCGCGCAATCCCGGCGGCTCGGGCCCCGGCAATTTTCTCAACAACCTGTTCGGCAACAACGAGCCGAGCCCCGACTCACCGCCGATCGACGCCCCCGCCGCGGCGCCATCCGGCACCTACCGCACCGTCTGCGTGCGCACCTGCGACGGATCCTATTTCCCGATCTCGTTCGCCACCGTGCAGAGCCGCTTTGCCGACGACGAGCGCACCTGCAAGAGCCTGTGCCCGGCCTCGGATGCCAACCTGTTCAGCTACCGCAACCCCGGCGAGGACATGAACGCCG
>NZ_JAQGJT010000224.1 GCF_028290495.1 Tardiphaga sp. | reverse complement strand
GCTGCGGCCGCGCTTCCGCTTTAGCGCGGAGCCAGGTCGGCGACGTGGTCCCCGCCGCCCCTCCGTCAAATTCCCGAGCGCGCAGGAGAGTCCCTGCTCGCGGGAGGGCATCAGGCCCGGCGGCGGCGGTAGGCTGCGGCGAGGAACAGCGAGAGGCCGAGGATCAGGATGCCGAGCCCGGTCGCGAGGGTCGGCACCGCGGTGGCGCCGGTGAATGCCAGCCCCGTGCCGGTCGGCGCGGCGGCCGGAATCACCGTCACCGTCACGCTGCTGGTGTTCCCGTCCAGGGTTGCCGTGATCACGTGCCGGGATGCATGCCCGAAGGTGATGGTCGAACCGTCGATGACATCGGCGGCGTAGTTGCTCGTCAGCGTCACCTGGCTGGTGGCGTCGCCGAGGTCGTTGCCGAAGTCATCCTTCGCCGTCACCGTCGCCGTGACCGAGTGCTTCACCTTGGCCGTGGTCGCCGACAGGGTCAGCGTGATTGACCCGATCGCGGCCGGATCGACCTGCACCAGAACAGTCGCGGTCGCGGTCCGCAGGCCAACCGTGGCCGTGATCGTGTGGGTGCCTGCGGTGCCGAAGGTGACCTGTGACGCGGCGACCACATCCGTGCTGTCATCGCTCGTCAGCACGGCCGCTTCGTCGCCGACACTGTTGCCCTCCGCGTCGAAACCCTCCACCGCGAAGGTCACCGACGCACCCGCCGTCACGGTGGAATCCGCGGGCGTCAGCGTGAGCGATGCCACAGGCCCCGCAGCAACCGTCACGGTCGCGGTAGCGCTCGCCCCACCATTCGTCGCCGTGATCGTGTGCGCACCGGCCGCAACGAAAGTGATCGAGGCATTGTTGACCTCATCCGTCGGGACACCCGAGGCGAAGGTGCTGCCCGCCGTCACATCGCCGAGGTCGTTGCCATGGCTGTCGAAACCCTCCGCGGTGAACGCCTGGCTGCCACCAGCAGTAACGTCGGCGGTCGCCGGAGAAATCGTGATCGAGTCCAGCGCACCAGCGGCGACCGCCAAGGATGCCGTTGCCATGAGCCCACCATCCGTCGCGGTGACCGCGTGCGTGCCCGCCGTCAGGAAGGTGATCGTCGCGCCCTGCACGGTGTCGGTCGGGTCATCCGACGTGAAAGTGCTGTCCGCCGTCACGTCGCCGAGGCTATTTCCCTGGACATCGAAACCCTCCGCGGTGAATTCCTGGCTGTCGCCCGCGGTCAGGTTAGCGGTCTGAGGACTGACCGTGATCGAATCGAGCGGGCCGGCATCCACCAGGACGGCTGCGGTGGCGGTCGCCGCGCCATCCGTCGCGATGACGGTGTGCGACCCGGCACGCGTGAAGGTGATCGTCGCGCCGTCCACGTGGTCGGATGTGACATCCGTCGTGAAGACGGTGTCGGTCGTGACGTCGCCGAGGCTGTTGTCGAAGACGTCGAACCCTTCCACGGTGAAGGTTTTGCTGTCGGAGGCTGTCACAGTTGCGGTTGCGGGCGTGACGACAAGATGATCGAGCGTCGCGGGGTTCACCGTTACCGTCGCGGTGGCGACGGCGCCACCATCCGTGGCGGTGATGGCATGCGTGCCCGCAGACTCGAACGTGACCGTGGCATCCTGGACGGTGTCGGACTCGGCGTCGCTCGTGACCACCGTGTCACCTGTGACGTCCCCGAGGTCGTTGCCCTCTCCGTCAAAGCCCTCGACGGTGAAGGTCTTTGAGTCGCCGGCGGTGACGGTGGATGTCGTCGGCGATACCGTGATGCTGGAGAGCGGCCCCGCCGCAACCACCACCGTGGCCGTGCCTGTGGTGGTCCCGACCTTCGCGGTTATGACGTGCGTGCCAGCCTCGGAGAATCTGACAGAGTTCACCGTCACGCTATCGCCGACGATGTTGGAGCTTAGGGTCGCGTTCGACGTTTCATCTCCGACGCTGTTGCCCAGGGCGTCAAATCCGTCCACCGTGAATGTCTTACTGCCGCCCGCCGTCACGTTGGCGGTCGACGGCGACACCGTGAGATAGCTGAGGGCTCCCGCGTTCACTGTGACAGTTGCCGTTGCCGTCTTGCCAGCGTAGGTGGCGGTGACGGTATGGCTGCCCGCGGTCCGGAACGTGATGGTGGACCCGTTTACCGTGGCGGCGCTATCGTCCGTTGTCAGGACGCTGCTCGAGCTGAGATCTCCGCGGCTGTTCCCCTCTCCGTCATAACCGGTGACCACGAACTGCTTCGACGTTCCAGCGGTCAACGACGACGACGCCGGTGTGACGGCAATGCTCGCGAGTGCGCCCACCGTCACAAACATCGTCGTGGTGCCAGTCAGCGAGTCGACTGTTGCCGTGATGGTGCGGGTTCCCGTTGTGGACAAATGGATGCTGTTAGCCGTGACGGTGTCCGCCGCAGCGCTCGAAGTGAGTGTCGCGGCCGCCGTCTCATCGCCGAGATCGTTCCCCTGGGAGTCGAATCCCTCGACGCTGTACGTCTGAGAGGTGCCCGCGGTCGCAGTCCCGGTCGCCGGGGACAGGGCAAGCCGAGAAAGTGCGCCGGCGCTGATCGTAATCGTGGTCTGAAGGGTCGCCGTCCCAACGGCGTTCGTCGAGGTGAGCGTCACCGGATAGTCGCCCGCCACGGTCGGCGTGCCCGAGATTTTCCCCGTGGATGCCGAGATCGTCAGGCCGTGTGGCAACGTCGTCGCGGTGATGGTCGGGCTGGTTCCCGTGCTCGTGGGCGTGTAGGCGAACGCCGCCCCTGCCGTGCCCGAGGCGGATGCCGCACCGCTCAAGGCAGGCGTGACCATGACGACGAGGGTATTCGACGAGTTAGTGGCGGCCGTACTTCCATCGTTGGTCGGGTCACCCAGATAGGCGGCGCCGATCGGGTGGCTGCCCGCGGCGAGCGCGGACGTGGTGAAGCTCGCGGTTCCGGCGATCAGCTGCGCTGTTCCGAGAGATACGCCGCCATCGCGGAACTGCACGAGCCCTGTCGGGGTCACGCCCGAGGACGAAGATGTCACGTGCGCCGTGAATGTTACGGATGTGCCCGTCGCCGCCGGCGTAGTCACCGCATCAAGCGTTGTGGTTGTCGAGGCGAGCGCGGTCAGTGTGACTGCACCGCCGAGGTAGCTGATTCGGTACCGCGAAGCCGGGCTGCTGGAGCCGGTCGTCACAATGGTGGCGCCTTCGGCGAGCCCGGCAAATGTGCCGCTGATGGTGCCGGATGTCGACTTGATCAGCGTCTCAACATCGCCCGGGGTGGGTGTGTATGCCTGAGTCAGGCTCAGGGCCGCCCCGCCGAGCACGACGTTTCCCGCAACGGTGTAGATCACACGCGCACCCGGGTTAGTTCTCAGGTACGCCTGAAGGGTTCCAGTCGATTGGAAGGTCATCGAACTCGCGTGCTCACTCTCGTCGCCGAGAAGTACGCCGCTGACGCTCAGGTTGGCGACAGTGCCATAGTCGCTCCGTAGTGATCCGCCGGTCGCAACGGTGACATCTCCCAGGGTTGAAACGCGGGTGGAAGAACCCACGAGAAGGATGTGTCCCGCCGAGATGGTGGTCGAGCCGGAGACGTTAGTCCCCGAGTACAGGTCGGCAGTGCCCGCACCGGTCATGGTGATGGAGCCGGAGCCCGATATCCCTCCGATGAATAGAGCAACGTTGTTAGCTGACGGCAGGTTCAAGGCCAACGTTGAATTTAT
Source organism: Tardiphaga sp. (assembly GCF_028290495.1). GTDB lineage: Bacteria > Pseudomonadota > Alphaproteobacteria > Rhizobiales > Xanthobacteraceae > Tardiphaga. The sequence goes on along the minus strand of NZ_JAQGJT010000224.1, from coordinate 980 downwards.
CGTGACCACGTTATTGATCTGAATCGAGCTGAGCGACGCCGTCGCCGCCACGCCGGTCAGTCCCATCGAATTCCCGGAAACATTGAACAGAGCGGCGGCTGACAGGTTGCCGAACTGGGTTCCCGCCGGGAAGTCGTCGACCATCGCCGTCGTACTGGTTCCGGCCGCGATCGGAAAGACCAGATTGCTCCCCGCGGCAGGGAGCACGTCCCAGTTAGCCGCATTGCTCCACTTAAGGTCGGTGCCACCGCCCGTCCACGTGCTGGTCGGGGTCGCGGCGTGCGCGGAAATCGGCGCGGCAAGCACCATGGCAGCAGTGATAACCATCGTGACGACAGCCGACAAGGACAAGCGCTGACGGCTACGAGAGAAACGTGAGGTGATGGTCGCCATGTGACGCGCCGATCTGTCTGGGAGGAATACCCTCCGACGATGGCAAAAGTCACCCCGATGTCGCGCCGCGGGCGACGCCACCCCCAAAGAAATCCACCAAGAACTCCTGACCTTACCGGAGACTGGAGCGCCGAGTCGGTGTTAGCGCGGGCGGGCCGCGTTGACGTCTACTGGCGGGGTAGGCAACGGGATGACGTCAACGCATCTGATTCGGCCGATCAACGCTGGCGCAGGCGTACGCGTTGAATCTGAATGTGGGCAAACTGCCCACTTGGGAGGCCGAAGTGAGAAGTAATAGCCCCCTAATCGGCTATTTCATGAAACCGAATGAGAGCGCCCCTGGAGGGACTCGAAGCCAAATAGTGCCCATTGATCAAGCATTTCTTCTCTCAAGATCTGCGGAACATCAATGATGTTGGGTGAGGGTGATCACATTGAATCGACATATTTTGCCCACGAGTGTGGGCAAAATGTGGGCGACGTCGCGCCTCGTCCTGCCTTCGCATTCGTGAGACTAACGACTGCGGGTATGGACACTTACCGCACGACTCGCTGAGGACCCCGAGCGCTGCTCAAAGATCGGACAG
>NZ_JAQGJT010000223.1 GCF_028290495.1 Tardiphaga sp. | reverse complement strand
GACGACGACGATCGGCCGATGATCTTCTGACGGTCACGGCCCTGGTGCTGAAAACGAAGGAGTTTTTCGCCAGAAGTGGGCACGAAGTGGGTGTTCAGACGCGAAAGCGGCGAGAACTCCTTCGTTTTTGGTTGTGAATATGGATGCTGTGCAGCCCGAGTCGACCGCCATGGAACTGCTCGCACGACTCGCGGGGTGCGCGCCAACCGGGCTCGTGACCCTCGAAGCGGGGCTACGCGGTGGCGGAACGCCTACATAGACTCGCCTCACCCGAGCGGCCACCCGACTGCCGCCACTAGCCAAACCCCAGGCGCAACCATGATGGGCATCACTCGTACAGGTAATTTCTTCCCGCTGGACTTCTCTACTGCGCTCATCACCACAGCGCATCCGAGACCGCATCGTGACTCCCGCACCGCGGGACGAGTGCGGAGACCCGTGTTGCAGCTCCCGAAGTTGAGGCTCGTCGCAGCGTGGGCCGTCGGCCTTGTCGTGACACTGCTCATCCTCTGGGATCCGTTCCGCGCATTCGGGCTCCAAAGTCGCTCGATTCATCTGGTGCTCGGAAGTGTCGAGGCCTGCGTCGCGCTGGGAGTGGCCTACCTCCTCCACTGCCGATTCGTGAACCGGCGCAGGTTGCAGGACCTGCTGCTCGCCCAGGGGCTCATCCTGCTCGCGGCCGCATCTCTCGGTTTGACCTATCTGATCGGGCCATACGGCGCACCGTCGTCGGGAGCCATCGGAATCTGGCTGCCCGTCGTCCTGCGCGTTCTGGGTGCCCTCCTGATCGCGGCGGCAGCACTGACCAGGGGACGGCTTGCGTCGCACTCCGCTTCGAGGTATCTGTCCACGATCGTGCCTGGGGCGATGATCGTGGCACTGTCCTCGATCCTTTGGATAGCGAAATCGCAGCTGCCCATCGCGTTCGACCTCAAGCCAGGCATCGCGCCATCGCTGCAACCCCTTCTTACCGGACATCCACTCTTCCTCGTCGCCCAGGGCGTTGGCATTGCGGCCCTCTTCATCGCATCGATCGCCTTCGCGTCACACTCGGCGCGGCACGACGACGACCTGTTCCGCTGGTTCGGGCCGGCCTGTGCTCTCGGCGCGTTTGCGCGGATCGACTACACGATCTTCCCGTCGCTCTATTCCGATTGGGTCTACACCGGCGACTTGCTTGGAGCCGGTTGCTACCTGCTGTTGCTCATGGGGGCGGTCCACGCGATCAGGCGGTATTTGAGTGCCCAGGCCAGCGTCGCCGTCGTGGACGACCGCTTGCGGACGGCGCGCGAACTCCATGACGGGGTTATCCAGGAGATCGCATACATCCGGTTGGAGAGCCAGTCCATCGCCGGAGATCCCACCTGTCGCAAGCACATCGTCGGAGCATGTGACCGCGCTCTCGATGAGGCCAGGGGAGCGTTGCAGACCCTGGGACGCACGAACGACGAGCCGCTGAGCTCTACTCTTAGCCGCGCCTTGGCCGAAATGGCGGAAAGGTATGGATTCGCACTGGTCGTCGATCTCGACAACTCCATCGAAGCTGACTCCGACCAGCAACACGCATTGACGCGTATCGTGCGCGAGGCAGTATCAAATGCCGTCCACCATGGGAAGGCCACGTCGATGCGGGTGAGCCTCCGGTTGGCTGCTGGAAGTCGGCACATGACAATAGAGGACAACGGAACTGGCTTCGACGTCTCCGCCGTCCATGAGGATGGCGGTTACGGTCTGACCAGCATGCGGGAGCGCGCTCGTACGCTTCCCGGTTTATTCGATGTCGCGGCTGACGTCGGTTTGGGAAGCCAGGTGACGGTGCGATGGTAACCGACAGCGGCATCCGCGTGATCCTTGCGGACGACCATGCACCGATCCGCTCGCGAATCCGACAGGCCCTTGAGGCGGGCGGCTGCGTGATCTGCGGGGAGGGCGCGAGCGCCGACGAGGCTATCGATCTCGCTCTCCAGTGGCGGCCAGAGGTGGCGCTGCTCGACATCCATATGCCAGGCAACGGCATCCAGGCCGCCCAGCAGATCAGCCGACAGTTGCCGGAGACCGCGATCGTGATGCTCACCCAGTCGGAGCTGGACGAGGATCTGTTCGACTCTCTGCGGGCGGGTGCGTCGGGCTACCTGCTCAAGAGTTCCGATCCGCAAACGCTGCCGGCCGCGCTGCGGAGCGTACTGGCCGGCGAGACCGCGATGCCTCCGGCACTCGTCACACGAATCGTCGATGAGTTCCGTGCGCCCTCGCGCAAGCGTTTCGCGCGAAGATCGTCGGCCGCAAGCAGGCTCAGCCCCCGCGAGTGGGAGGTCATCGAGATGCTGAGTCAGGGCATCTCTACGGACGAGGTCGGTCGCAGGCTTTTCGTCTCTCCGACCACAGTGCGGGTGCATGTGTCCGCGGTAATGCGCAAGCTCGCCGTCGGCGACCGCGAGAGCGCCTTCGAGCTGCTCAGGAGGGCATAGATAGCGGGCTCAGGAGAGCAGCAGTCCGACAAAGGCCCCGACAAGCATGGCGGGTCCGAAGGGGATCGAGCTCCGCAGCGTGACCCGTCTCGCCAGCAGCGCGATCAGGGACACTAGCCCTCCGACGACGAATCCGGCGGTGCCTCCGATCAGTCGCGGAAAAAAGCCAAGGTAGCCGAGCGCCAGGCCGAGCAACGCGGACAGCTTGACGTCGCCCATGCCGATTCCTGCCGGTGAAATGAGCGCGAGCA
>NZ_JAQGJT010000062.1 GCF_028290495.1 Tardiphaga sp. | reverse complement strand
GAACGTGACGATGACGACCCCGATCAGGCTCGGGATCGCGAACATCAGCCGCTTGCCGATCATGGTCAGCATGGCGCGCTCGCGCGCCGTGCGAATGGCGAATAGCGAATGGCGAATGGACGACCGTCGCTGCTCTCTTTCACTATTCGCTACTCCCTATTCGCTACTCGCCCGCTTACGCCTTCACCAGCGCGCGATAGTCGAGCCTGCGGTGGAACCAGTATTGATAGCCCGAGATATTCTTCTGCATCGCGACGTTGACGTAGGGCTGATACAGCGGAATGCGCGGTATGTCCTTGAAGGCGAGATCCACAAAACCTTTGACGTCGGCATCGTAGGTCGGCATGTCGCCGCTCGCCGCGGCGTTGCGGGCGCCGTCGATCAGCTTGTCCATCTCGGGCGACTTGTAGCTCATGGTATTGAAGACGGAATTGTTGCCGTGATAGCACCAGTAGAAGAAGTATTCGGGGTAATCGAGCCAGCCCGAGACTACGTTGGTGTAGAGCGGCATTTCCTTCTTGTTCAGTTCGGTGCGCCAGTTGGCGCCGGGGATCTTGTTGATCGTGGTCTTGATGCCGATCTGGCCGAGGCTTTCTTGCACCAGCACGCAGAGTGGCTCGTTGACGACGGCGAAACCGAGATCGAAGGAGATGGTGGTCTCAAAGCCGTTGGGATAGCCGGCCTCGGCAAGCAGCGCCTTCGCCTTGGCCATGTCGGTGTTGTATTTGGTCGGCTGCGGCCACGCCGCTTCGGTCGGCTTGTCGGCCGAGGCGCCGAACATCGGATTGGCGAGGCCGAACAACACGGCATCGACGATCTTCTGATAGGGCAGCGCATAGGCCACGGCCTGGCGCACCTTCGGATTGTCGAACGGTGCTTTGGTGACGTTCATGCCAATATACTGGATACCGTTGGAGAACGGCAGCGACACGACATCGAGCTTGCCGTTGGCCTTGATCTCCTGGAAATCCTTGTAGGGCAGTTCATACGACATGTCGGCGTCGCCGCGCTCGAGCAACGCGCGGCGGTTGCCGGCCTGCGGCACCATGCGCCAGATCACGCGCTTGATCTTCGGCAGCGGACCATTCACCCAGTCGTCATTGCGCTCCATGATCACTTCGGTGCCGGGGGTCCACTTGGTGACCTTGTAGGCGCCGCCCCCCGCAATGTTCTGCTTGGTATATTCGAGACCCCACGGATCCTTCTCGGTAGCGTTCTTCTTGATCAGTTCCGAATTCATGATGCACGGCACGATGACGGCGAGATCGGGGATCGTCAGCCGGTCCTTGGTCAGGAAGTCGACCCGCACCGTGTGGTCATCGACAACCACAAACTGTTCCGGCTTCTTCAGCGAGCCCGCGCTCATCTGGAAGGTCGGGAAGCCACCGACAGAGACCGCACGGTCGAGCGACCACTTGACGTCCTTGGCGGTGATCGGCGTGCCGTCGTGGAATTTGGCGTTCTTGCGCAGCTTGAACGTCGCCGATGTGTCGTTGACGCTGAATTCCTCGGCGAGTTCGCCCTTGATCTTGTCGCGGTCGTAATACGGCACGCCGCCCGGGCCGCTCTTCATCTCATGCGTAATCAGGCGGTCGTAGCAATTCCACGACACCTCGTAGCCCGGCACGTTGGTGCCGACGCCCATGATGTCGATGTTGTTCGGCCCACTCTCGGAGACGATCAGGAGCGTCTCGGAACGGGCATCAGCCTTCGCGGCCGACCAGATCGCCGGTGCGGGCACCATCACGCCGGCAGCCACGCCGGTAACGGTTTTCAGAAAGTCGCGACGCTTCATCACGGTGCTCCAGCTTCAGGGAATCGATCCGGAACCTGCTTCGCAAGGTTCGTGCCACTCGCACCGGGCTGGTTTGTTCAACAAAAACAAAGTGCAGCTGCCGCCACGCACAATGATGATTTTGTGCATTGCATACAAAAACGTAAATTTGCTTATTTATTGATCAGAACGCTGAGACGAAGGGTGCCGTCAAGCTGAGCAGACTAGATTCAACGTGGCGTGGAGCCGGATGCTGCGCTTGCCGGCGAACGCAGTAGCTTCCAACTCGGCGCCCTCGTGATCGCAGGTGCCGGCAAAGCCGATGCCGACCTCGTGGCCGCTGAACAGCGGATGTTCGCTACTGGCCGGGGTGTGCTCCTGGTTGAGGATCTCGCCCTTCCAGCGGCCATTGGCGGACGAATAGGAGCCGAGATAGTAGAAATACGCATCGCCGCCGAGGATGCGGCCGTCGTTGAGCAGCATCACGCCATTGAGGCCGCCGGCCAGACCGTCGAGCATCCGGAAGTGCACGGCGTACAGACCGTTGGCGATGCCGCCTTCGCCGATCACACCGGCCGGCGGCATGTCCTCGTCGCCCAGCGGCGTCATCAGCGAGCGGAACACGGCGCCGGGCAGCTGCGGCGAGGTGCCCTCAAAGCGATAGTTGCGGCCGTCGGCATGGCCGCAAACGTGGATCATCGCCACGTCCGCGCCCAGCAAAGAGGGATATTTGGGGTCCACCACATGGCGTCGGCTGGTCACCTCAAGGATGATCTCGCCATTGTCCTCGACATAGCTGCCGGTATGGGAAAACGCCGAATTGCCGCCCAGCAGCTTGCCGCCACGGACATGGGTCACGCTTCGGCCCGGGACGTCGTTGACTGAAAATGCGCTTTTAAAAAATCCGTCGAACAAGACAATAACTCCTGCCACCCTTCTACCTAAAGGGTATTGCGCGGCAGGTCACCGAAAATGTCCATATTGGATTTATGACAAGGCGGGCGCGCCTAGCCCGAGCCCAGATAGGCCGCGATCACTTCCGGATTGTTGGCGATCTCGTGCGCCGGGCCCTGCAGCTTGATGCGGCCGCTTTCCAGCACGTAAGCGTGGTCGGAGACCTCGAGCGCCGCCTGGGCGTTCTGCTCAACCAGCAGGATGGTGCGACCTTCGGTTTTCAGCGTACGGATGATCGCGAAGATTTCCTCGATGAACAAAGGCGCCAGACCCATCGACGGCTCGTCCATCAGCAGCAGCTTCGGATCGGCCATCAGGGCGCGGCCGATCGCCAGCATCTGCTGCTCGCCGCCGGACAACAGGCCTGCGAGTTGCGTCAGCCGTTCGCCGAGCCGCGGAAAGCGGTCCAGTACGCCGGCGCGGCGGCGCGCGATCTCGGCGGCGACGGGCACCAGATAGGCCCCCATCCGCAGGTTTTCCTCGATCGTCATGTTGGCGAAGATCTGACGGCCTTCCGGCACCTGGACGATCCCGGCGCGGGTGGTCTTGTAGGCCGCCTGCCCGGCCATCTCGACACCGTCAAACAGCACCGAGCCGCTGCGCGCCTTGAGCAGGCCGCTGAGGCCGCGCAGGGTCGTGGTCTTACCGGCGCCATTGGCGCCGATCAGCGACACCACCGCGCCCTCGGGGACGTCGAGATCGATGCCCTTGACGGCGTCGCTGCGGTTATAGCCCAGCGTCAGGCCGCGAACCTTGAGCACGCTCATGCCGCGCCTCCCTTCAGGCGCTCGGCGACCTTGGCGCCGAGATAGGCTTCGACCACGGCGGGGTTCTCGCGCACTTCGCGCGGACTGCCCTCGGCGATCTTGCGGCCGAAATTCAACACGGTGATGCGGTCGCACAGGCTCATGACGAAGTGCATGTCGTGCTCGACCAACAGCAACGTCAGGCCTTTCTGCTTCAGTCGCAGCAACAACTCGACCAACTGCTGCGTCTCTGTCGGGTTCATGCCGGCGGCTGGCTCGTCGAGCATCAGCACCTGGGGCTCGGATGCCACGGCGCGAGCGATTTCGAGCCGGCGCTGGTCGCCATAGGACAGGTCACCGGCACGGCGGTTCGCGGCGGCCGCGAGGCCGACGAATTCGATCAACTCGTCGGCGCGCTTGATCGCGGCCGTCTCTTCCTTGATGAAGCGGCCGAGGCGGGACAGGATTTCCGGCAGCGAAGCGTTCAGCCGGGAGTGCATCCCGGTCATGACGTTCTCGCGCACCGTCATGTCCTGGAACATGCGGATGTTCTGGAAGGTGCGCGACAGGCCGGCGCGGGTGCGCTGCCACGAAGAGCCTTCAAGCCGCGTCCCGGCCAGCGTGGCGCTGCCGGAGGTCGGCGGGATCAGGCCGGAGATCAGGTTGAAGCAGGTGGTCTTGCCGGCGCCGTTAGGGCCGATCAACCCATGCACGGTACCAGCCGCAACCGCAAAGCTGACATGGTCGACCGCGACCAGGCCGCGGAAGTTCACGGTGAGCTCGTTGATGTCCAGAACGTTGCTCATCGTCCCACCCGTCCGATGCGCCAGGTCAACAGGCCGCGCGGCATGTACAGCACCGCCACGACGATGATGAAGCCGTTCACCACCAGCTTGAAATCCTGCAGCGAGGTCAGAAACTCCGGCAGCAGCGTCAGGATCGCAGCCCCCAGCACCGGGCCGAACGGCGAACCGATGCCGCCAAGCAACGCGAAGCTGATGATCGTCACCGCGTGCTCGAAACTGTAGTCGTTCGGGCCGATGAAGCTGTTGGCGTGCGCGTTGAGCGCGCCTGCGAGGCCTGCGATCATCGCCGAGACAATCAGCGCACCGAGCTTGATCGCCGGCAGGTTGATGCCCATCACGCCAGCCGCGATTTCGTCCTCGCGAACGGCTTCCATCGCGCGGCCGAGCCTGGAACGGGCCACCATCACGAAGCCGAGCAGCACCACGGCGAGCGACCCGTAAATCAGCGTGACGGTGGTCTTGTTGGGAATGCCCGACAGGCCGAGCGCGCCGCCCGTATAGCTCGACGCATTGAGGAAGATGCGCAGGATCTCGACGATGGCGATGGTCGCCAGCGCCAGATAGACGCCAGTCAGGCGCAAGGTCGGGCCGCCGATCAACAGCGCGAGCAGCGCGGGCACGACCATCGCCGCCAGCAGCACCGCGGCGAACGGCCAGTCGAGGTGCAGCGTCAGCAGTGCCGAAACATAGGCACCAATGCCCATGAAGGCGGCCTGGCCGAGCGACAGCTGGCCCACCGCCAGCACGGCATACATCGACAGCGCCAACAGGCCGTTGATGCCGACGGCGAAGATCACCGCCTGGTACGAAAACATGAAGTTGTCGAGAAAAGCGGACATTGGATTTCCCGTCAGGCGCGCTTGACCGGCGCACGGCCGAACAGGCCGACCGGGCGGAACCAGAGCGTGGCGATCAACAGGATGAAGGCGACCGCATCCTTGAGCTCGGAGGAAATGAAGCCTGCGGTCAGCGCCTCGAGCACGCCGATCACCAGGCCCGCGATCAGCGCGCCCTTGATGTCGCCGAGGCCGCCGATGATGATGACGGCAAAGCCTTTCAGCATCATCGCCTCGCCCATATAGGGCTGGATCGCGTTGAAGTTCAGCCCGATCAGCACGCCGGCAGTGGCGCCGAGCGCGCCGGAGATGAAGGACACCAGCCGCACCACGGCGTCGGTGTTGACGCCCATCAGTTCCGCGGCCTCGGCATTTTCAGCCAGCGAGCGCATCGACAGGCCGAAGCGCGTGAAGCGCACCACGGCCAGCAGCACGGCGACGATCAGCACGGTGGTGACGACGATCAGGATCTGCGACAGGTTGATGCGCACGCTCCCGAACGTGATCGCGGCGTGGCTGATGATGGCCGGCGGCAGGCGGCGGATTTCTGTGCCGAAAATTCCCGTCATCGACGAATACAAAAGCAGCGTGCCGCCGAGAGTGACCATCAGCGACGAGAGTTCCGGCGCCTTCTTGCGGCGCAGCGGCGTCAGCAGGATGGTGTCCAGCACGATAGCGAGCAGCCCGGTCAGGATCGCGGCCGCGGGCAGCGCCAGCCAGATCGGCAGCGCCAGCATCTTGGCGCCGTACAGCGCCAGAAACGCGCCGGTGGTGAAATAGAATCCGTAAGTGAGATTGATAACGCCGAGCACGCCGAACATCAGCGTAAAGCCCAGCGCGAACAGCGCGTAGGTCGATCCCAGGACCAGCCCGTTGATGAGCTGCTGGGGAAGCTGCTGGAGAATTTGCGCTAACATAATCAGTGCCAGTCAAAGCGGCGACCGTCGCGTGAGCGCCGGCCGCCGGTTCGATTTTCTGTTACTTGAGGATCTGGAATTTTCCGTTCTTCATCTCGATCACCACGACGCCCGACGCATCGGCCGGATCGCGCTGGTCGGTGAAGGAGAACGGACCCATCACGCCGGAATACTTGGTGGCCTGCAGGGCCGCCTTGATCTTCTCGCTCTCCGGCGCGCCGGCGGTGTTGATGGCGTTAGCGACGATGTGCAGCGTGTCATAGGCCTGCGCTGCGAACTGGTCCGGATCGTCCTTGTACTTGGCGCGGTAGGCGGCGACGAACTTGGTGTTGGCTGCGTCATCCTTGGCGATGAACCACGGGCTGCCGACCATCGTGCCGTCGGCGGCTTCGCCGGCGATGTCGCCGAGCTTCGGCGAGTTGAAGCCGTTGCCGCCGATGAAGCGCACCTTCGGATCGATGCCGACGGCGCGCGCGCCGAGCAGGATGCCGGAGGCCGGCTCGACCAGTGCCGAAACCACGATGGCGTCGGGGTTCAGGCTCTTGATCTTGGTCAATTGCGCCGAGAAATCGCTGTCCTTGGAACCGAAGGTCTCGGTGGTCAGGATCTGGATGCCCATCTTGTCCAGCGACGCCTTGAACACGTCATAGCCGGATTTGCTGAACGCATCGTCGTTCGCATACATCACGGCAACCTTCTTGATGCCGAACTTCTCCTGCGCGCGCTTCAGGGTCACCGGAATGACGTCGCTCTCCGGCAGCGAGGTGCGGTACACGTAGGGACCGATCGCGGTGATGCCGGCGGCGGTGGTCGAGGTGCCGACGATCGGAACCTTCTGCGCATTGGCGACGGGACCGGCGGCGAACATTTCGTTCGACAGCGTCGGCCCGAGGATCACCGGCACCTTGGTGATGCCGATCAGCTTGCGCGCGCCGTTAACCGCCTGGTCCTTGTTGCCGGCGCTGTCTTCATACTGGATCACCAGCTTGCGGCCACCGAGCACGCCGGTCTTGTTGACCTCTTCCAGCGCCAGGTCGAAGCCGTTGCGGATCGCGAAGCCATAGCGGCTGTTCGGGCCGGTCAGGATTTCGATCGCGCCGATCGTGACATCCTGTGCCCGTGCCGGGGCAATCGAGGCGGAGGCCAGGCCGAGCGCAGACAGGGCCAAAGTGGCAAGAATTCTCGTATTCATGGTAATTTCCCGATCGAAAATGCGTTGCCGCCGTCTTTATCTGTCGCGGCACCGTCTTCCAACGGTTTTATTTCATACTGTGGGCAACCGCCGCGCATGGCTCCGGGAGAGCCGCGGCCACGTACCGCGTTACCGGAGTTTACGCGCGGTCCAGCGTCAGCGTCACATTGCAGATGTCGCGCTCATCAGGGTCGGATTTCACCGCAAAACCGAGTGCCCGGCACATTTCCAGCATGGTGGTGTTCTCCCGCAGCACCTCGCCGGATACCTGCGTCAGCCCCTCCGACTTCGCGTATTCGATGATCAACTGCATCAGCGCCCAGCCCAGCCCCCTGCCCTTGAGGTCCGAGCGGAGCAGCACGGCATATTCGCCGTTCTGGTACAGCGAGTCGGAATGCAGCCGGACCACGCCGACCATCTCGCCGGTCGCGGCGTCAAAGGCGACGAAGGCCATCGCGCGGGCGTAATCGAGTTGCGTCAGCCGCGCGATGAACTCATGGGTAAAGTGCTTCATCGGCGCGAAGAAGCGCAGCCGGCGGTCCTCGTCGGTGACGTGCTTGAGGAAGCCGTGAATGGTCGGCTCGTCTTCCGGGCGGATCGGCCGCATGAAGATGCGCCAGCCGTCCTTGAGGTCGACATGGCGTTGCCATTGCGAGGGATAGGGGCGCACGGCGAAATTGGCCGGACCCTTGCCGCTGAATTTTCTCGGCACTGCGCCCACCGCAATGCGGGCATCGAGCGCCAGCACGCCGTTTTCATCGGCCAGCAGCGGATTGATGTCGAGTTCGCGGATTTCCGGAATATCCGCCGCCATCTGCGCCAGCCGGACCAGAGCCAGCGACACCGCATCAGGCTGAACCGGCGGCACGTCGCGGTAACCGGCCAGCAGCCGCGACACGCGGGTGCGCCCGACCAGGTCGCGCGCCAGCGGCAAATCAAGCGGCGGCAGCGCCAGCGCCTTGTCGTTGATGATCTCGACCGCGGTGCCGCCGCGGCCGAACACCACCACCGTGCCGAAGGTAGGATCGTCGGCGAGACCAAGCAGCAATTCGCGGGCCTTCGGCCGCACCATCATCGGCTGCACAATGATGCCCGAAATCCGTGCCTGCGGATGCAGCCTGCTGGCGCGCGCGAGGATGTCGGTGGCAGCCAGGCGCACCGCCTCGACGTTGGTGAGGTTGAGCACGACGCCGCCGACGTCGGACTTGTGAACGATGTCACGCGAGAGGATTTTCAGCACCACCGTCGCGCCGCCGGCCAGGATCGTCGCGGCATGCTGCACGGCCTCTTCGACGTCCGCGGCGACAAAGGTCGCGATCATCGGAATCTGGTAGGCCTGTAGCAGCCGCCGGATTTCGACCGGGCTGAGCCAGCGCCGGTTTTCGCCAAGCGCATCCGCCACGATCGAGCGCGCAGCATCGATATCCGGCACGAAGGTTTCGGGCAGCGCCGGGGGCACCTGCGCCAGCGTCTCGACCACCTCGCGGTGCTGCACCAGATGCATGAAACTACGCACCGCGTCGCCGCCGGTCGGATAGTTCGGCAGGCCCGCGGCGCTGAGCACCGCAAGAATCCTCGGGGCGGCGCCGACCCACACCGCCAGCACCGGCTTGGCAAAGCCGCGATGCGACTCAACGTACTGCTTGACCAGCCGCGTCACGGCGCCGGCGATATCATCCGCCGAAGCAATCGCGGTCTCGACATTCATCACCAGGATAGCGTCGTTGCCGGGATCGGCCAGCAAGATTTCCAGCGCCGCGACGTAACGCTCGGCGTTGGCGTCGCCGACGATGTTGACCGGACCTGAGCCGGACCAGGCGCGCGGCACCACCGACTCCAGCTGTTGATGCGCGGCCGGCGACATCACCGCCGGAATGCCGCCGAGCTGGTTGAGCCGGTCGATGGCCAGAACGCCGATGCCGTCGCCATTGGTGAGCACGGCAAGGCGCTTGCCGGCCGGCGACGTGATGCGGCCGAGCGTCTCGGCGCAGTCGAACAATTCGCGCAGGTCGGACACCCGCAGCACGCCGGCGCGGCGGAAGGCGGCTTCATACACCGCATCGGAACCGGCCAGCGCGCCGGTGTGCGTCGCAGCCTCAGCCGCGCCCTGCAGCAGGCGTCCGGACTTGACGACCATCACTGGCTTGATGCGCGCCGCGGCGCGGGCCGCCGACATGAATTTGCGGGCGTCCTTGATGGATTCCACATAGAGCAGGATAGCGCGCGTCTTGCTGTCGAGCGCGAAGTAATCGAGCAGATCGGCGATATCAACATCGAGCTGGTCGGCGATCGAGACGATGCCGGAGAAGCCGACCGAACGCTGTGCCGCCCAGCCGACCATGCCGGCAGCGATCGCGCCGGATTGCGAGATCAGCGCCAGGTTACCCGGCCGGGGCATATGCGCGGCGAAGCTGGCATTGAGTCGGGCGTTCGGCATCATCACACCGATGCTTTGCGGACCGATCAGCCGCATGCCGTGACGGCGGGCGGCGACTTCGGCGGCTTGCGCCAGCGAGCCTTCGCCTTCGCCGAGCCCCGCGGAGATCATCAGCACACCGGGCACGCCGAGGCGGCCCGCCTCCTCGATGAGGCCCGGAATCGCTGCTACCGGCGCGGTGATCACGATCAGGTCCGGCACGAAAGAAAGGTCTGCGAGGCGACGGACGGTGGCGATGCCGGCAATTTCACGGTGATGCGGATTGACGATGCCGAACTCGCCGCCGAACTTCGCATCAAGGATGTTCCGAAGTACCACTCTGCCCACCGAGCCCGGCCGCGGGCTGCCGCCGATCAGCGCAACCGAACGCGGTGCGAGCAGGTTGCTCAGGCGATAGATAGACATCCGGCAAGGCCTCAATTGTTCGACATTCCGCGTCACGGCATCCCGCGCGAGGTTCTCGCGCCGGCCGGTGACGCACGTTATAGCCCGGTTGTGCCTATTGATCTGCCTCAATTACGGGATTCAATGCCATGCAAGATTGCAACGCAAGGCATCGTCATCTCAACGTCATCCCCAAAGCGGAACAGTGATTGCCACGGACGACATCGCGGCGCGAAGCAGCTCCGCCCAACTATACATTATGGATGTCAGCGGCCGAAGCGTGTTTCGGTCCGCGGTGAAAGGCTCACCATGCTCGATGCTTCACCCACCTGTTCTTCCCTAACCGATGATGAACTCAACCTGATCGACCGCTACTGGCGCGCGGCTAACTATCTGTCGGTCGGGCAGATCTATCTGCTCGACAATGCGCTGTTGCGCCAGCCGCTGCTGCGCGAGCACGTCAAACCGCGGCTGCTCGGCCATTGGGGCACCACGCCCGGCCTCAATTTCGTCTACGCGCATCTCAACCGTGCGATCCGCGCCGACGATCTCAACGTACTTTATGTCTGCGGCCCCGGACATGGCGGCCCGGGCATGGTGGCCAACACCTATCTCGAAGGCAGCTATAGCGAGATCTATCCCGACATCAGCCGCGATGCCGGCGGCGTTCAGAAACTGTTCCGGCAATTTTCGTTTCCCGGCGGCATTCCCAGCCATGCCGCGCCGGAAACGCCGGGGTCGATCAGCGAGGGCGGCGAGCTCGGCTATGCGCTGGTTCACGCCTATGGCGCGGCGTTCGACAATCCCGACCTTATCGTCGCCTGCGTGATCGGCGACGGCGAGGCCGAGACGGGCGCGCTGGCCGCATCATGGCATTCCAACAAGTTTCTCAATCCCGTCCATGACGGCGCGGTGCTGCCGATTCTGCACCTCAACGGCTACAAGATCGCCAATCCTACTGTGCTTGCCCGCATGGCCGACGAGGAGTTGCAAAAACTGTTCGAGGGCTACGGCCACGAGCCGCTGTTCGTCGAGGGCAGCGACCCCGCCACGATGCACCAGCTGATGGCCGATACGATGCAGACCGCCTTTGCGCGAATCCGCGACATCCACAAGGCGGCCCGCGAGGGCGGCAACACCGCAAGGCCGAAGTGGCCGATGATCGTGCTGCGCAGCCCGAAAGGTTGGACCGGGCCGAAGGAAGTGGATGGCCTCAAGGTCGAGGGATTCTGGCGTTCGCATCAGGTGCCGATCAGCGATCCGCGCGGCAATCCCGAGCATCTCCGGCTGCTGGAAGAATGGCTGCGCAGTTACCGGCCGGACGACCTGTTCGACGAAGCCGGCCAACTGAAGCCGGAATTGCAGGCGCTGGCGCCGGAAGGCAACCGCCGCATGGGCGCCAACCCGCATGCCAATGGCGGTCTGCTGAAGCGCGAATTGACGTTGCCGAATTATCGCGACTACGCCATCGACGTGCCCCGGCCGGGCGCGGTGCTCGGCGAAGCTACCCGCGAGATGGGCAAATTCCTGCGCGACGTCATCACGCTGAACGCAGAGCAGCGCAACTTCCGCATCATGGGCCCGGACGAGACCGCTTCGAACCGGCTCGATGCGGTGTTCGAAGTCACCGAGCGGCAGTGGATGGAGGGCATTGAGCCCTACGACGTGCATCTGGCGCAGGATGGCCGCGTGATGGAAGTGCTCAGCGAGCATCTCTGCCAGGGCTGGCTCGAAGGCTATCTGCTGACCGGGCGCCACGGCCTTTTCTCCTGCTACGAGGCCTTCGTCCACATCGTCGATTCGATGTTCAACCAGCACGCCAAATGGCTGAAGGTGTCGCGCGGCCTGCCGTGGCGACGGCCGATCGCCTCGTTCAATTATCTGCTCACTTCGCATGTCTGGCGCCAGGACCATAACGGCTTCAGCCATCAGGACCCCGGCTTCGTCGATCTGGTCGCCAACAAGAAGGCCGACATCGTCCGCGTGTATTTTCCGCCGGACGCCAACACGCTGCTGTGGATCACAGACCACGTGCTGCGCACCTATGACCGCATCAACGTCATCGTCGCCGGCAAACAGCCGGCGCCGCAATGGCTGGCGATGGATCAGGCAGCCGTCCATTGCGACGCCGGCATCGGCATCTGGCCGTGGGCCGGCACCGAGCATGTCGCCAACGAGCCCGACGTGGTGATGGCATGTTGCGGCGACGTGCCGACGCTGGAAACACTGGCCGCGGTAGATTTGCTGCGAAAGGTTATCCGGACCTGAATATCCGCGTCATCAACGTCGTCGATCTGATGACGCTGCAGCCCGACACGGAACATCCGCACGGGCTCGGCGACCGTGAGTTCGACGACATGTTCACCCGCGACAAGCCGGTGATCTTCGCGTTTCATGGCTACCCGCATCTCATCCACCGCCTCACCTACAACCGTGCCAACCATGCCCGCATGCATGTGCACGGCTTCGAGGAAGAAGGCACCACGACGACACCGTTCGACATGGTGGTGCTGAATCGTCTCGATCGCTTCCACCTGGCCATCGACGTCATCGAACGCGTTCCCGGCCTCGGCGTCGCCGCGGCTGCGGTCAAACAACAGTTCCGCGACAAATTGCTCGAACACACGCGCTATGTGCGCGAGCACGGCGAGGACATGCCGGAAATCAGCGACTGGAGCTGGCCCTACGGCACAGCGGCGAAAGCGGGAGACTGACCTCGCATGTCCGATGCCATCCTGATTCTGAACGCCGGATCGAGCACCATCAAGTTCGGGCTGTTCGACATCGCGTCGGACGGCCCGCAATTGTTGTGCAAGGGACTGCTCGACGAACACGACGCCGAGCCGCGGCTGACCATCAAGGACGGCAAGGGCGAAGTGCTGTTCGACAAGCAACAGCCCGACCGCGCCGACGAGGCCGGGTTGCTCGACGACATCCTGACCTGGGTCGATGGCTATCTGGCGTGCGACGATCTGGTGGCGATCGGCCATCGCATCGTGCATGGCGGCCAGGACTTTGTTGCCCCGGTACTGATCGACGGCGATGTGCTGCACGCGCTGCAGGCGCTCACGCCACTGGCGCCATTGCACCAGCTGCGCAGCCTGCAGCCAATCAAGCCGCTGCTGTCGCTGCGGCCGGAACTGCCGCAGATTGCCTGTTTCGACACCGCTTTTCACCACGACCTCGGACCGCGGGCGCGCCGCTTTGCGATTCCGCGCCGGTTCGACGAACTCGGCATCCGCCGCTACGGATTCCACGGCCTGTCCTATCAGTTCATCGCCCATCGCCTCGCCGAACTCTCACCGGCGCTGGCCGCCGGGCGTACGGTGGTCGCGCATCTCGGCAGCGGGTCCAGCCTGTGCGCCATGCAGGGCGGCATCAGCATCGACACCACGATGGGCCTCACCGCGCTCGATGGGCTGATGATGGGCACGCGCTGCGGCGCGATCGACCCCGGCGTACTGCTGTATCTGCAACAGGTCCACGGCATGTCGGCGTCCGAACTCGAACGGATGCTGTATAGTGAGTCCGGCCTGCTCGGCGTGTCCGGCCTCTCGGCCGATATGCGCGTGCTGGCCGGAAGCGCAGAGCCGCACGCGATCGAAGCGGTGGAACTGTATGTCGAGCGCGCAGCCAAGGAAATCGCGGCGATGGCCGTCAGCCTCGGCGGACTGGACTGTCTTGTTTTCACCGCAGGCATCGGCGAGCACAGCCCGGAAATTCGCCGGGGCATCTGCGCCCGGCTCGGATTTCTCGGCGTCAAGCTGGACGCCGCCGCCAATGATGCCAACGCCGCGGACATCGCCGCCCCCGGCAGCAAGATCGAGCTTCACATCATTCCGACCAGCGAAGAGACGACGATCGCGCGCGATTGCGTGGGCTTGCTGGCCAACCGCTAGCCTCTTTCACGGCCCATCAATGCCCGGCTACGCCGGCTTCATCACCTGCATGCTCTTGGCCAGAATTTCAGCGAAGGTCGCCGCCGCCACCGACAGGCCGCGGCCGCGAAGCTGGCACAGCACCAGATCGGCGGTCGGCACATCGCGGGTATCGACCGGGCGGCCGACCAGACCGGTGCCGAGATCGCCCGACGGCGCGCCGATCTCGATCTGGAACGAGATCATGTTGCAGCGGAAGACGAGACCGCGCAGCATCTCGAAGGAATTCGATTCCGCCTGCATGTTGAGCCGCATTTCGCGCCGCGCGGTGACCTCGTCGAGGATCTGCCGGCCGCTCAGCGTGCGGTCCGGCAGCGCGGCGGGGTATTCGGCGCAATCCGACAGCCGCACCGTCTTCTTGCCAGCCAGCGGATGGTCAGCGCGCACCACCACCGCGAGACGCTGCGGTACGGTGGCCATCACGCGCACCGACGGCCACATCGTCGGGCGGTACACCAGCGCCAGATCGACCTCATAGGCGGCGAGCGCCACCAGCGCACGGTCGTGGTCCATCACCTTGAGATCGAACACCACCTTCGGATGCTGTTTCTGGAACGCAGCGACCTGCGACGCCAGGAAATCGAACGCCAGAGCCTGGCTGCAGGCGATCTGGATCGGCCCGCGCCGCAACCCGCGCAGATCTTCAACCTGCGATTTCATTCGCTCGGCATCGGCAATCTGGCTGCGCGCATAGCGTACGAACATCTCACCCGCGGTGGTCAGCTTGACGCCGCGCGGCCGGCGCTCGAACAAGGGCGTGCCGACCTCGGCCTCGAGGTCCTGGATGCGCCGGTTCATCGCCGACGGCGTCAGATTGAGATGCTCCGCCGCCTTGCGGATCGAGCCCATGCGGGCGACCTCGACGACATGGGTCAGCAGCTTGAGATGTCGCATCCAACCTCCAGTGAAGCCTTTTTTGCACCGCTCATGGAGAAAGATAGCAGCAGATAAGCTCACTCGGATAGCGTTAAGTTTGGTCTTGGCGTTCGGGACGGCAGGCAGAGCCGGGACGGCTGGATACGGGTCGCACTCTTCAACAGGAAGACACCGATGATCGGACACCATACGTTTCGTGGAATGCAGGCGCTTGCGCTGGCGCTGGCGGTCTCCGCCGGCTCGGTCGCGACGGCCCATGCCCAGACCAGGATCAAGCTGATCCTGAACTGGAAGTATGAAGGCCCGCAGGGCATGTTCTTCCTCGCGGATGACCGCGGTTACTTCAAGCAGGAAGGCCTCGACGTCACCTTCGATCAAGGCAACGGCTCCGGCGCCGCCGTGCCGCAGGTCGCCAACGGCGCCTACGACATGGGCTTCGGCGACGTCAACGCGCTGATCGAATACACCGCCAAGAAGCCGGAAAACGCACCGGTCGGCGTGTACTCGCTGTACAACCGCCCGCCCTTCGCCATCGCGGTGAAAGCCGACGGTCCGATCAAGACGCCAGCCGATTTCCCCGGCCGCAAGCTCGGCGGCCCCGCCAATGACGGCGCGCTGAAGCTGTTCCCGGCGCTGTGCACGATCGCCAAGATCGACTGCGCCAAGGTCGAGATGAGCAACATGCAACCCAACCTGCGCGAGCAGATGTTGATGCAGGGCCAGGTCGATGGCGTGTTCGGCTATGTCACCACGCTGCGCTTCGCCGCCAAGGGCATCGGCATCGATCCCGACACGCAGCTGCGCCTGATCCGGTTCGGCGATTACGGCATGGACCTGTACTCGAACTCGATCATCGTCTCCTCCAAATTCATCAAGGAGCACCCGGAAGCGGTGAAGGGCTTCCTGAAGGCGCTGACCAAGGGCGTGAAGGATGCGATGGCCGATCCCAACGCCGCCGTGGCCGCCGTCGCCAAGCGCGAGCCGTTGATCAAGCCCGACCTCGAACTGGCCAAGCTGCAGGCGACGATGGCCGACGACATGAGCCATCCCGAAGTGGCGACCATCGGGCTTGGCGACATCGACGAAGCCCGGATGGCGAAGTCGATCGAGATCCTGGTGCAGGCCAAGGAACTACCGCGCGCGCCGGCCGTGAAGGAAATCTTCGACCGCAGCTTCATGCCGCCGCTGGCCGACCGGCCAACCGCAATCAAGGCGGCGATGTAACGACCACGCCGGTCCCCTCATGGTGAGGAGGCGCTTCAGCGCCGTCTCGAACCATGAGGGAGTGTGGCGCCCATCCTTCGAGACGCGGCCAAGCGGCCGCACCTCAGGATGAGGACTGAGTTCGACTGAAAAGGAACAATCATGAAGCTATCATTGGAAAACCGCGTCGTGATGATCACCGGCCCGGCGAAGGGCATGGGCGCCTCGATCACCCACGCTTTTGCCGCCGAGGGCTGCAGACTGGCATTGCTCGGCCGCGACATCGCGGCGATCCAGCCGGTCGCCGATGAGGTCATTGCTGCGGGCGGCGAGGCCATCGTGATCGCCTGCGACCTCACCCAGTCCAGCCAGTGCGAAGCCGCGGCCGCGGCGACCAAGGCGGCGTTCGGCGGGCGCATCGATATTCTTGTCAACGTCGCGGGCGGCTCAGGTCCGATCGGCAAGACCGGCGTGCAGACCACGCCGGAGGAATTCGACGAGATCGTCACGCTCAACATGAACGGCTGCTTCCACACCATGCGCGCAGCGCTGCCGACCATGATCGAGCAACGCTACGGTAAGGTCGTCAATGTCGGCGGCACCTTTGGCATGCGCGGCCGCGCCGGCCGCGTCGCCTACTCCGCCTCGAAATGGGGCCTGCGCGGTATCACCAAGAGCTTTGCGCTCGAAGTCGGCCAGCACAACATCAACGTCAATTGCGTCGCACCCGGCATGGTCGATGGCCCGCGCTTCCGCGACAAGGTATGCCGCGACATGGCGCTGAAGCTCGGCATTTCCGAAGAGGAAGCCGCCGAACGCCACGCCGCCGACTACGCCTTGAAGCGCGTCACCGTCGATGCCGATGTTGCCAATGCCTGCCTGTTCCTCGCCAGCGACGTGTCGCGCCAGGTCACCGGCGTTGACCTGCCGGTCGATGGCGGCTGGGCGATGCTGTGAGCATGAACATGGCAGAAACCGTAGACCTCGTGATCCATGGCGGCACCATCGTGTCGCCCGATGCTTCGTACAGGGCCAGTATCGCCATCAAGGACGGCTTGATCCACGCCATCGGCGCGGCGGACGCGATGCCGCCGGCGAAAGAAACGCTGGACGCCACCGGGCTGCACATCCTGCCCGGCGCGATCGATGTCCATGTGCATTTCAGGGATCCCGGCTATCCGCAGAAGGAAGACTTTGCCAGCGGCACCGCTGCGGCGGCCTTCGGCGGCGTCACCTGCGTATTCGACATGCCCAATACGCTGCCGACGATCAATAATGCGGAGTCGCTCGCCGACAAGCACAAGATCGCCAGCGCAAAAGCCTATGTCGATTACGGCCTCTACGCCGTGCTCGGCGACGACAGCATCGCGCATGTGCCTGCGCTGATTGAGGGAGGCGTGATCGGCTTCAAGCTCTATATGGGCAATACCTTTGGCCGCATCCCCTCGCCCTCCACCGGCGCGATGTTGGAGGCTTTCGAGGTGGTGGCGCCGACCGGCAAGCGCATCTCGCTGCATGCCGAGACCAATTCGATCATGGAGCGCCGCGAGGCACGTTTGCGCGCCGCCGGTCGCACCGAGCCGATTGCGCATCTCGCCGCGCGTCCCGCCGTGGTGGCAGTGGAAGCGGTTGAGCGAGCAGCAACGCTTGCCGAATGGACCGGCGCGCGTATCCATGTGCTGCATATTTCATCGGCCGCCGAATTGCGCCCGCTGGCGGAAGCCAAGGCGCGCGGTGTCGAGATCACCGGCGAGACCTGCCCGCAATATCTGCTGCTCGACGAGACCGATTACGATAAATTCGGCGGCGTCGTTCGCGTCAATCCGCCGGTCCGCGAGAAGCCCAACCAGCAGCCGATCTGGGACGCGCTGGTGGACGGCACAATCGACATGATCGCCACCGACCACGCCCCCCACGCGCCGGAAGAAAAGACCCGGCCGGACATCTGGACCGTCGATTGCGGTTTTCCCGGCGTCGAGACGCAGATGCCCCTGATGCTGACCGAGATCAACAAGGGCCGCGCCACGATCCAGGACTATGTGCGCTGGAGCGCGGACGCTCCGGCCAAGATCTGGGGCCTGTACCCGCGCAAGGGCACGCTGACCGTCGGCTCTGATGCCGACATCGCCATCGTCGACCTCAACCGGGAATGGACGGTCGACGACGCGCTGATCCAATCGACATCGAGAATCTCGCCCTGGCACGGCCGCAAAGCCACAGCGCTGCCGATTCATACGATCGTGCGCGGCCGTTTCGTGATGAAGGACCGAATCTTGCAGGAGGATGCCCGCGGCACTGGCCGCTCGGTGCATGCGATCCAGCAGATGCCGAAACCTGCGCCGCGCAACACCGACTCAACGATGCAGGCGATCACCTCGAATACGGGAAGATAGGCTGATGAATGCGAGCCCGGCGCCGACCACATCGCGGGTCGACAATGTGATCGAGCTGGAAAAGGTCGGCGTCACCTTCGGCAGCGCCAGGAACGCCGTCACCGCGCTGACCGAAACCTCGCTGCGCATCGCGCGCGGCGAGTTCGTGGCGCTGGTCGGCCCGTCCGGCTGCGGCAAGTCGACGATCCTGAAACTGGTCGCCGGCACGCTGAATGCGACGCAGGGCCACGTCTTCGTCGCCGGCCGCGAGGTCGGCGCCAACGAGGTGCGGATCGGGATGGCGTTCCAGAATCCGACGCTGCTGCCGTGGCTCAACATCCGCGACAACGTGATGCTGCCGCTGAAGATCGTGCCGCCGTTCAAGGAGACCTTCGCGCAGAAGCGCAAGAAGGAATACCGCGACCGCGTCGAGGCATCCCTGACGCAAGTCGGCCTCGGCGGCTTCGGCGACAAATATCCGTGGCAGTTGTCCGGCGGCATGCAGCAAAGGGCATCGCTGTGCCGGGCACTGATCCACGATCCCACGCTACTGCTGCTCGACGAGCCGTTTGGCGCGCTGGATCAATTCACCCGGGAAGAGCTGTGGGAGATCATGCAAAACCTGTGGATCGAGAAGCGGCCGACCGTGCTGCTGGTCACCCACGATCTCAAGGAGGCCGCGTATCTCGCGTCGCGGATCTGCGTGATGCAGGCGCGGCCGGGCCGGATCGTCGATGACAGCCTGGTGCCGTTCGCGCGCCCGCGCACCATCGAAGTATCGTTCGAGCCGGAATTCGTGACGCTCACCCAGCGGCTGCGCCAGCGCATCGTCGCCGCCCGCGCCATCCAGGAAGCCGCGCTATGAACGAAGTCACCAAACGCCGCATCCTCTCCGTCGCCTGCATCCTCGGCTTCTTCGTGCTGTGGGAAGTACTGTGCCTGGCATTCCACATCTCGGACATCGTATTGCCGCGGCCGAGCCAGGTGATCGCGACGCTGTGGGCGCGCTTCCCGGCGATCTGGCCGCATGCGCTGCAGACGCTGACCACCACGCTGGTCGGCTTCGGCTTCGGCATCCTGATCGGCATCGCGCTCGGCGCGCTGATCGGCTCGTCCAAGCTCGCTTACGACGTCGCCTATCCCTTGCTGGTCGGGTTCTCGTCGATCCCGAAAGTCGCCGTGGTGCCGATCTTCGTGCTGTGGTTCGGCTCCGGCACCGTGCCGGCCGTGCTGACCGCGATGATCATGTGCATCTTCCCGATCGTCGTGAACGTCGCCACCGGGCTTGCCGCCACCGAGCCGGAATTGCAGGACGTCATGAAGACGCTGCGCGCCACCAAGTTCGAGATCCTGTGGAATGTCGGGCTGCCGCGCACCATGCCGTATTTCTTCGCCTCGCTGAAGGTCGCGGCGACGCTGGCTTTCGTCGGCACGGTGATTTCGGAGACTGTCGCCTCCAACCGCGGCATCGGCAATCTGATGATGATCGCCTCGTCGTCGTTCGACGTGCCATTGGTGTTCGCCGGCCTGTTCATCCTCGCCTTCCTCGGCGTCGGACTCTATGTCATCTTCTCGCTGATCGAGGGCCGCGTCACCGGATGGGCGGTGCGCAGTGACAATTTTGCCGCCGGCGGTTAGGGACGTAGCAATGACACAAACGGTTCTGCCGGCTCCGGCCAACGTGCATTGGGGCTATTTCGACGCCTCGCTAAAGCCCGTCGCGACCATTGATAGCGGCGAGACCATCATCATCAAAACCGTCAGCGGCGAGCCCGACGCCGTACCGACGCAGGGTGGCATGACGGTCCGTCCCGAGTTGCAGGCGGTCCGCGCCGCGCTCGCGCCGGAACTGGGTCCGCATATCCTGACCGGCCCGCTGGCCGTGCGTGGCGCAATGCCCGGCGATGCCTTGCGCGTCGAGATCGTCGACATTGAACTGGCCGACGACTGGGGCTGGAACATCGTCAAGCCCGGCATGGGCACGCTGCCCGACGACTTCCCGTATGAGCGGCGGGTCTATCTCGGCATCGATCGCGTCAAGCGCACCATCCAGACGCCCTGGGGGATGAGTCTGGCAGCGCGACCGTTCTTTGGCGTGATGGGTGTCGCACCGGCGCGTGAGATCGGCCGCGTCAGTTCGGTGATGCCTTCGTCTTTCGGCGGCAACATCGACAACAAGGAACTTGGCGCCGGCGCCGTGCTGTATCTTCCGGTGGCGGTCGAAGGGGCCTTGTTCTCGTGCGGGGACGGTCACGCCCTGCAAGGCGACGGAGAGGTCTGCCTCACCGCCGTCGAGACTGGCCTGACGGGGACCTTCAAGATTGATCTCGTCAAAGACGCGAAGCTTGACGCGCCCTATGCCGAGACCGCGACACATCTGATCGCCATGGCGTTCGATGAGGACCTCGACGAGGCCGCGCGGATTGCGCTGCGGCGGATGATTGCGCTGATCGTGGCGCGTACGACGCTAACGGCCGACGACGCCTATCGGCTGTGCAGCCTTGCGGCCGATCTGCGCGTCACCCAATTGGTCAACCGCAGCAAGGGCATCCATGTGATGATCCCGCATGCGATCCTGAACCAATCGAAGCGCTAACGCCGAAACAACGGAAATGACGATGCATCAGCGCTCCATCAACAGCGTCGCGGTTTTCTGCGGCTCCAACTTCGGAGCCTCCGAGGCCTATGCCGATGGCGCGCGGCAGCTCGGCACCGAACTTGCCCGCGCAGGCATCACGCTGGTCTATGGCGGCACCACCAAGGGGCTGATGGGCATCGTCGCGGATTCCGTGCTGAATAACGGCGGCAGCGCGCACGGCGTCATCACCGAACGGCTGCACCTGCGCGGCCATTCGCATGCCGGGCTGACGCGTAGCGAGATGGTCACCACGTTGCGCAACCGCAAGGAGCGGATGACCGAACTCGCCGACGCCTTCATCGCGATGCCCGGCGGCATCGGCACGATGGAGGAGATGATGGAGGTCTGGACGATGAACCAACTCTCCGAGATCGACAAGCCGGTCGGCCTGCTCGACATCGATGGCTTCTTCGCGCCGTTCCTGACTTTCATCGACCACATGGTCGAGACCAAATTTCTGCCGCCCGCGCACCGCCACTCGATCTGCGTCGATCCAAACGCCGCACCGCTGCTCGACCAGTTGCGAGCCTATCAGCGCAGCGACGTTCCCAAGTGGCTTTGACCCACCGTTTTCAGTGAGGCCGTTCCGGCATCGGTGCATTCCGTTTTTAGCGGTTGAATGCCGCACTCCAAACCACGAAGCTTGCGGTCATCAAGCCCCCTGCACCGGAGACTTTCCACCATGTACCGCCTTCTGAAGTCCCTCGCTCTGGCAAGCTGCCTGATCCTGCCGCTGGCTGCAGGCGGCGCCTCCGCGGAGCCGCTGAAAATCAAGTTCACGCTGGACTGGAAGCTGCAGGGCCTGCACGACTGGTACTACTGGGCCAAGGCCAAGGGCTACTTCGCCGCGGAGAACCTCGACGTCACCATCGACCAGGGCGAAGGCTCTGCCGTTACCGTGACGCGCATCATGTCCGGCGCCTATGACGCAGGCTTCGGCGACATCAACGCGATCATCCAGAACGCCGCGACCAAGCCTGCCGATGCGCCGGTCATGGTCTACATGATCTACAACAAGGCGCCGTTCGCGCTGGTCGTCAAAGCCGACGGCCCGATCAAGACGCTGAAGGACCTCGAAGGCGCCAAACTCGGCTCGCCTGCCGGCGGCGCTTCGTTCAAGCTGCTGCCGCTGCTCGCCAAGCAGAACAATGTCGATTTCAGCAAGATCAACATCACCCAGGTGACGCCGTCACTGCAGGAACAGATCCTGCTGCAGGGCCAGGTCGATGCCTCCGCGGTCTTCTCCGCAACCAGCTATCTCAACTTTGTCTCGTTGAAGCTCGATCCGGACAAGGATTTCCGCTGGATGTATTACTCGGACCTTGGTCTCGATCTGTATTCCAACGGCGTGATGGTGTCGCAGAAGCTGGCGAAGGAACATCCCGAGGCCGTCAAGGGCCTGCTGCGCGCGATCAACCGTGCGCTGAAGGAGACCGTGCAGAACCCGGACGCCGCGACCGACGTGCTGGCCGAGGTCGAGCCGCTGATCAAGAAGGACCTCGAGAAGCGCCGGCTGCTCTATGTCTACAACAACCTGGTCAACACGCCGGAAGTCCGAGAACTCGGTCTCGGCGATCTCTCGGATGCCAAGCTGACGTCGTCGATCGCCACCATCGCGACCTCGTTCGAACTGCCGAACAAGCCGGCGGTGGGCACGGTGTTCAATCGCTCCTTCCTGCCGGCCAAGGCCGACCGCGTTCCACCGACCATCGCGCCCTGATGATTTTTACGTCCCGCAATATCGACTGCGCGCATGTCATCGGCCCCAACGGGCCGCTGGCCGGCGCCCAGGCCATTCACATCGACGGCGGCAGGATCGCGTCGATCTCGCCATCGTCGGTCCCAACGACAAAAAAACTGCTGGCGATGCCGGCGCTGGTCAACGCGCATGACCACGGCCGCGCGATCCGCACCAGTTCGATCGGCGCCGACGCCAAGCCGCTGGAATCCTGGATCCACTATCTCGCGCTGTTTCCCGCGGTCGATCCCTATCTCGCGGCCTGCATGACCTTCGCCAACAGCGCGCTCGGCGGCGCCGGCACGGTGATGGTGCACTACACCCGCGCGCAGGGCTTCACCGATCTGCCGACGGAAGCCGCCGCAGTCGCGCGCGCCGCCCGCGATGTCGGCGTCCGCGCCGGATTCGCGGTGTCGATGAAGGATCGCAACCCGCTGGTCTATGGCCCGTCTGAGCCGATCCTCAATGCCCTGCCGGCGCCGCTGCGCGCCGAAGTCGAACAACGCTTCCTGCGCCAACCGCTGTCGCCGCAGGATTACATGAAGCTGGTGGACGATGTCGCCGCGGCATCGGCCGGTCCCGGCTTCGACGTGCAGTATGGCCCGAACGGCGTGCAATGGTGCAGCGACGCGCTGCTGCAGGCAATTGCCGAGGCGTCGCAGCGCACCGGCCGCCGCGTCCACATGCATCTCCTGGAAACCAGATATCAGCGGCAATGGGCCGACGCGAACTATCCGCAGGGCGTCGTGCGAATGCTCGACGGGATCGGTCTCTTGTCACCAAGGCTCACGCTCGCGCATTGCGTCTGGGCCCGTCCTGACGAACTTGAACTGCTGGCTGAGCGCGGCGTCACCATTGCCGTCAACACCAGCTCGAACCTGCATCTGCATTCCGGCATCGCACCGGCTCAGAAAATGCGCGAGGCCGGCTGCGCGGTCGCGCTGGGCATCGACAGCAAGGCGCTCGACGATGACGACGATTCGCTGCGCGAACTCCGGCTGTCCTACCTGATGCATGCCGGCACCGGCTTTGGTCATGCCACGCGGCATCAAGCGTTGCACAGTGCCGTCGCCAACGGGTGCTTCGCGGTGAGCAACATTCGCGACAGCGGCGCGATCGAGGCGGGTGCCGTGGCCGACATGCTGCTGCTGGATTGGGGCGCGCTCGACGACGACGCGCTGCTGGCGCAGCCTGATCCGGTCAACCTGTTGTTCTCGCGTGGCACCGCGCGCCACATCGCTGAACTGATCGTCGGCGGGCGCAGCGTGATCAAGGACCACCGCGTCACCGGCATCGACCTGCCGGCGGCGCGCGAGGAAGTGCTGTCACAGATGCGCGCCGGCATGGCCGCCAACGGCCATCTGGAAACGGCGCTCGACGCGCTCGACCAGTGTATCGCGCATCACCACCTCGCCGATCCGCCCTGCTGCTGACGAGACCGCACGCCGCATCATTGCCGGACCGGCCAAACCCGGGATTTCGGCCGCGTCCGGATGCCAGAAATAGAATCGGCATGACGCCAAACTGATGTTAAACGCCGCTGTTCGATCGGTAAAACGCTCGTTCTACCATCGAACCATCAGGATTTTGACAGCATCGGCGAACAGAATGCCGATCGACATACAGGAATGAGACCTATGCCCAGGGTAAGCGAGATTGCACCTTCGGAATTGCCTGCCGACCTGGCTTCGATCTACGACAAATACACGACGACCTATGGACCATTCGCCTCGCAGGTGTCGGTGATCGCGCACGTACCCGCAGCCTTGCGCCACCTGATGCCGATGCTAATGGAATTGCGCGAGGCCAAGACGCTGCCGAAGCGCTATCTCGAAATCGCAATCGTGATCGTTTCCAAGCTCAATGAATGCAACTACTGCGTTGCCATGCACAAGCCGTTCCTGACCGTCGAGGGTATCTCCCCGGACGGAATCGACCGCTTGCTCGATTATGCCGACCACCCGGAACTGACCGAGATCGACCGGGTCGTCGCCGAGTACTCCGTGGTCGCCTGGACAACGCCGAACCGCGTCACGGAAGCGCTGTTCACGCGGCTGCGCGAACATTTCAGCGAGGCGCAGATCGTCGAGCTGACGCTGCGGATCACCCTGTGCGGCTTCTTCAACCGCTTCAGCGAAGCGCTGCACATCGACGTCTGATCCAGACTTCGCTTTTTATCCCGGACACAACGCTTTGCGCCTCCTGATGATGTGAAGCATCGTCAGGAGGCGCAGGGCGTTTCAAAGCCGGCATTAGGATGCCGCGCAAATAGCGGGCAACCACTTGCCCGCTATTGCACCGCCATGCCGCCAATCCGGCCTTGGCGCGCCATCCTTATTACTGTACAAATTATCCACTTAATAGGAACCAACCACCACATCGTGGCTCGCGCCCGATCGGAAGCTCATTCATGGCAACGTCCATCGACTACGAGATATTTGATGCCGGCGACGTGACGCTGCAGTCGGGCGAGGTCTTTCCGCGCATGCGGCTGGCCTACAAGACCTACGGCCGTCTCAACGAGGCCCGCGACAACGTCATCGTCTACCCGACGTCGTTCGGCGCGCAGCACTACGATACGGAGTGGCTGGTAGCACCTGGCAACGCGCTGGACCCCGAGCGTTACTTTATCGTCATCCCGAACCTGTTCGGCAACGGGTTGTCGTCGTCGCCGTCGAACACCCCCGAATCTCCCTTCCCGCAGGTCAGCTATCACGCCGCCGTGTCGGTTCAACACCGGCTCATGACCGAGCACTTCGGCGTATCCACCATCGCTCTGGTCTATGGCTGGTCGATGGGCGGCATGCAGGCCTATCACTGGGCCGCGACCTATCCGGAGATGGTACAGCGCGCGGCAATCGTCTGCGGCAGCGCCCGATGCTCGCCGTTCAACCACGTCTTCCTCGAAGGCGTGAAGGCCGCCCTGACCGCTGATCCCGCCTTTGTCGACGGTCGTTTCCATAGCAAGCCCGCTGCCGGGCTGCGCGCGATGGGACGCGTCTATGCCGGCTGGGCGATGTCGCACGGCTTCTACCGCGACGAACTGTGGCGCGAACTGGGCTTTACCTCGCTGGAGGATTTTCTGGCGCGATCGTGGGACGGCGCGTTCGCGCGCCGCGACGCCAACGACCTGCTGGCGCAAATCTCGATCTGGCAGCGTGGCGACATCAGCCGCTGCGCGGCATTCGACGGCAACCTGCCCAAGGCGATGGCCGCGATCAAGGCGCGCGTGCTGCTGATGCCGGGCCAGACCGACGGCTATTTCCAGGTGGGCGATAACGAGGCGGAGTTGCCGCTGCTCGTCAACGCCCGCTCGGTCGAACTGACGCCGATCCCGTCGCTGTATGGCCACCGGGCCGGCAACCCGGCGCTGATCCCGGCGGATCGCGCGTTTCTCAACGCGAGCATCGCCGCCTTTCTCAACCACTGAACCTCCCGGGATATTCCATGACCATGCATATCGACCGCATCGCCGAAGGACGCGCCCTCACCCCGGGGCAGTTGAAAGAACTGTCGATGCGATCCAACGCCCCCGGCCTGCTGCGCTCGCTGTCGCATTACGGCGCCATCGCGATGATGTGCGCGTTGATCTGGCGGGTGACGGCGACTTACGGCGTGCTGTGGGCAGTGCCACTGATGGCCGTGCAGGGCTATCTGGTCGCCTTCCTGTTCATGGCGCTGCACGAGGCCGCCCACAAGACGGTGTTCCGCCATCGCCTTCTGAACAGCCTGCTCGGCCACGCCTCCGGCCTCGTCATCGCGCTGCCCTATGAGGGTTACGCGCTTTTCCACTGGGACCATCACCGCTTCACACAGGACCCGGCGCGTGACCCGGAGCTGGTCACCGCCACGATCCCGACCTCGGATACAAAACTGGCGATCGCCTATACCGGCATCGTGCAGCTCTACAACCGGATTGTCCTGCTGTTTCGCCGCGCCATCACCGGCAATGCCGTGGCACCTTGGATTCCGGAGAACAAGCGCGCGATGGTGGTCATTGAGGCGCGCGCCTATGCGCTGGTCTACATCGTGCTGCTGATCGGCTCGGTGGCGCTGTCGAGCGCGCTGTTGCTGTGGGTCTGGCTGCTGCCGCTGGCGATCGGACAACTGTTCCTGCGGCCCTATCTCTATGCCGAGCACACCGGCTGCGAGCACACCCGCAGCGCCTTTGAAAATACCCGGACCACCTATACCGGCGAGGTGATGAAGTGGTTCGCCTGGAACATGCCGTTCCACGTCGAACACCATGCCTATCCCTCGGTGCCATTCCACGCGCTGCCGAAACTGAACGGCATCGTCGCCAACCGGATCGCCTATCGCGGCAAAGGCTACCGGGCGGTCACGCGCGAGACATTTGCGTGGTTCCGCCGGGCGCGTCAGTCTGCGCCATAGTTGCGTCACGCGTCATAAGGGAGCAGCCAATGTCCGGCCTTGATGCCAAGCCGGCGCGTCGCGGTCGTCCCCGCTCGGCGGAGACCGAGCAGGCGATCCTGGAGAGTGCCTACGCTATCATGGCGGCGCAGGGGCTTGCCGCCGCCAGCATCGACGCCATCGCCCGCGACTGCGGCGTCTCGAAAATGACGATCTACAAATGGTGGCCGTCGCGGGAGGCGCTGCTGATCGATGCGTTTCTCCGGCAGGCGTCGTCGATCCTGCCTTTGCCCGAAACCGGCGATCCCCTGACACGGCTGCGCAAGCATGCGGCGGCCTATGTCCGGGCGCTGAACGGCGATTTCGGCAAGGTGCAGCTCGCGGTGATCTCCGAATGCATCGCTGGCACCGGTTCGGCGAAGATTTTCTCGGACCGCTATCTCGCGATGCGGCGTGACGTCGCCGTGCAGATCATCAGGCTTGGGCAGCAAGACAACAGCATCAAAGCGTCAGACCCCGCGGGTGATCTCTACGACCGGATCTACGGCACGCTGTTCTATCAATACGTGTTTGGATTTCGGACGCTGACGAAGGACTATGCGGAAAAACTGGTCGATGCGGTGCTGGCGGAAAAATAGCTAAGTTCGGATTGACCGACCCACGGGCTCGTCATTGCGAGGAGCCCTTGCGACGCGGCAATCCAGTAAGCCGCACGCGCGGAAAGAGCTGGATTGCTTCGTCGCTTCGGTCCTCGCAATGACGGCGATTACGTTTCAGCCACAATTACCTGAGCGCCGGCGTCCGTGACGCTCTGGCGCTGCTCTTCGGTGGCCCCGGCATCGGTCACCAGCGTCCAGCGCGGCGGCAGCGGCGCCCACGCGAGTTGTTCGGCACGGCCGAGCTTGCCGGCGTCGGCGAGAACGATAACGTCCCTGGACTGCTCCATCATCAGCGACTTCAGCGCGACCTGCTCGAGATCCGCCTCGCACAATCCGCGCCCGCCGACCACGCCGTCGGCGCTCATGATGGCGCGGTCCGCCGTCATGCGCCGCAGCGCGTCATGGGCGAGCGGCCCCATCGTGCTCATGCTGGTGGTGCGCAGTGTGCCGCCCAGCACCACCAGTTCGATCGAAGGCGCCTTGGCCAGAAACGGCAGCAGCGCGAGATTATTGGTAATGACGCGCAACCGCCGCTGCAGCAACAGCCGGCCAAATGCTGCCACCGTCGAGCCGGCGTCGAGAATCAACGTGTCGCCATCTTCGACCAGATCGATCGCGGCGCGCGCGATTGCCTGCTTTTCCTTGCCCTGCACCGCCAGGCGTTGCTCGAGCGTCGTCTCGGTCGCATGCCCGGTAAGAATGGCGCCGCCATAGGTGCGGCGCACGGCATTGTTGCGGGACAGATGCTGCAGGTCACGCCGCACAGTGGAGGCGGAGACGTCAAAGCGCCGCGCGAGATCGTCGACATCGATCTCGCCGGCGTTCAGCGCTTCCAACAGACGGGCGTGACGCTCCTTGCTGCGCATCGACATCGAATCTCACATCACTCCGGTGCCGCCGATCGATAGCACGCGACACCGGCCGTGCGAATATCCTTGCAAATATGCTTGTAAATATCCTTGGCTCAGGCTGCCTTTTTCGGTGCCAGATCGGCCGCCTGCCGCAACGCCTCGATCAGGCTGCGCTCGTCGGCAATGCCCTTGCCGGCGATATCGAAGGCGGTGCCGTGATCGACCGAGGTGCGGATCATCGGCAGACCCACGGTGATGTTGACGCCGGATTCCAGCCCCAGCACCTTGATCGGGCCGTGGCCCTGATCGTGATACATCGCGACCACCATGTCGTAATCACCGCGACCGGCCAGGAAGAACAGCGTATCGGCCGGCAGCGGACCGCGCACGTCCCAACCCTTGGCCTGGCAGATTTCGACAGCCGGGGTGATCTTCTCGGCTTCCTCGCCGTAGCCGAACAGGCCGTTCTCGCCGGCATGCGGATTGATGGCGCAGACGCCGATCTTCGGATTGACAATGCCGGCTTTCACCAGCACCTGATGGCCACGGGTGATGACGCGCTCGACCAGACCCGGCTCGATCTTCTTGATCGCATCGATCAGGCCGATATGCGTGGTGACGTGGATCACGCGCAGCTTCGGCGATACCAGCATCATCGACACTTCCGGCGTGCCGGTCAGATGCGCCAGCAATTCGGTGTGGCCGGGATATTTGTGGCCGGCGGCATGCAGCGCTTCCTTGGAGAGCGGCGCGGTGCAAATGGCCTGCGCGATGCCGGACTGCACGACCTGCACGGCCTTCTCGATGTAGCGATAGGCCGCGTCGCCGGCGACCGGCGACATCTGGCCGAACGGCAAATCGTCCGGCACGTTCTTCAGGTCCACGCACTGCACCGCCCTGGAGGCGAAGTTCGCGTCCTTGGCGTCGGTCAGCGCGTCCACCTCGAGCGCCACGCCGACCATCCGGGCGGCCTTGCGCAGGCGGTTGGCGTCACCAATCACCAGCGGATGGCAAATCTCGTTGGCGTAAGGCTGCGCCAGCGCCTTCATGATGACCTCGGGGCCGATGCCGGCCGGATCGCCCATGGTGATCGCAATGGTGGGACGGGTCATGTGAAACTTCCTTCGGTTCGGACGGCGCGAAGCCGTTCGCTGATGCGGATGAGGCTGAGTTCGTCGCCGAACGCCCCCGCTTTGGTAGCAATCGGAACGGACAGAGCGCCGAGCGTCAGACCGAGCGACACGCCCGGTTCGATCTCGTCGGCGAGACGGATACCGTTGACGCCGAAGCGCGACAGCAGCGCCGCAGCAGTCTCGCCGCCGGTCGCGGCGAAGGCGCCGATCGCGGGCGCCACGGGCGCCAGTACGTCCGCCAGCCCCTGCGCGAGCTGCGGGCCGAGCGCCATATCCGGCGCATCATTCATCATGATCTCGACCAGCGCATCGCCGCCGGCCAACAGGCGCTTCATGACATCCGCGGCGAGTTTGGCGCGGTCGGCGCCCTCGCCGAGCAAAAGGTCAGGCGCAACCGGGAAATGTTCAACAGTGCCGGTCGCGGCCAGCTCGCGCGCCGCCGCACGCGACGCGCCGGCAAGCGAGCCGACGACGATCAGCGTGCCCTGTGCGCTGGTGGGAATCCGCAGCGGCTCGACGTCTGCGTCTGCATCGAGGCCCGCCAACGCATGCGCCAGACCGGCGCTGCCAATGAAGAAGGTCGAAGGCGACGCGTTCAGGCTGGCTTCTGCGATCAGATGCAGATCATGATCAGTTTCGGCATCGCAGGCCGCGATGACATCACCTTCGGCGGCCAGCCTCGCGAAGGTGGCTTTCAATTCGGTGCCGCGCACCGTGGCGAGCGTGACCTTCTCGCCGCGAATGCCCGCGGTGGCGAGAACATCGACGAGATCCGCGTTGGGGTAAGTGTGCTCGCGCTGCCAGACCTCGGCCTCTTCCAGCGGACGGCCTTTGACGTGGATTCGTCCATCGAGGGTCGTGCGGCCGGTAGCCGGAAACGCCGGGGCAAACACGCCGAAGGCCGGGCCCGATTGTGAATTGAGGTGCGCGAGCGCGGCAACCATCTCCGCTGCGGGTTGTCCCCGCAGCGTCGAGTCGATTTTCTTGAACAGAATGCGGCCAGGTTCGCCCAGCCGCGCCAGCACTTTGGCGTGGCGGCGGGAAGCGGCCGCGGCGGAAAGGCCGCGGCTCGCTGCATCATAGGCCAGCACCGGCAACTGGTGATCCGACGCGTCGGCGACTTCCTCCCACATCACCGCAGCCGCACGTCCCCTTCTTCCGAAAGCGATCGCACAGTCCGCGGCGCCGGTTAGATCGTCCGCGAGGATCAGCCAGTCACGGGCCATCGGTTCAGTCCCGGGCCAGCGCGGCGGGAGCGGCAGACGCCGCGTCGCCATCGACGGGTTCTACGTCGCGGCCAACGATGCTGGCCGTCCAGGCAGTGAGAACCGGCACCAGGATCGCGGTGACCACGACGCAGGCCGCAATCAGGATCGTGGCAGGGCCGGCGGCATCGGCATAGATCGGGTTGGCAGCAGCGACGATGGCCGGCACGGCCGCGGCATTGCCTGCGGTGGACGCCGCGGCGACGCCGGCAACGCCGTTACCACCCGTGAGACGGTCGGCCAGGAACAGCGGGATGCCGGTCACCACGACGACGGCAACGCCGAGGCCGAGACCAAGCAGTCCAGCCTGCCAGACCTTCGACAGGTCAAGCCCGGCGCCGAGCGCGAAGGCAAAGAACGGGATCATCACCGGAACGGCCTTGCTCAGGAAGTCACGCATCTCGCGGTCGAGATTGCCGATGATCATGCCGACCAGCAATGGCAGGATCGCGCCGATCAGGGTCTGCACCGGGAAGGCCGACAGGCCGGCCACGCCGAGCGTGATCATGGTGAGGAACGGGCCGCTCTCAAGCGTCATGATGGTGTAGGCGCCGACGTCACGCGGACGTCCGTACTGGCCCATCAGCGCCATGTAGAGACCACCGTTGGTGTCGTTCATGGCGGCGACGATAGCGAGGGTCGAAATGCCCGCGAACATGCCGCCGACGATCGGCGCTTCGCCGAGGAAGTGGCCGGCCACCAGGCCGAGCAGCACGGCAATGCCGACCTTCACGATCAGCAGGGTGCCGCCCTTCTTGACGATATAGGGGGTCGCCTTGAAATCGATGCTCGCGCCCATGCAGACATAGAACACGGCGAGAATTGTCAGCGCGCCGGAGAACAACGCCCCGGTGAACGAGCCGAAATACTTCGGGGTTTCGGGATAAAAGGTGGCGATCAGGGCGCCAGCCAGCAACGGCACGACCATCATGCCGCCGGGGACCTTCTCGATCGCCCGCTTGATTGGAATCTGCATTCTGTTTCCTTCCCGCGCATTGCGCATATTGATCATTTTGCGCAACAATCTTTCAAATGCGGCGCATTGCGAGCTTTTTATGCGCATATTACGCAACATTCAACATTAATTGCGCAGTTCGCGCATAGTCGCTGTGGGAAATGATGCCCCATCCTTCCCACAGAAAGGTCACGGGCGGTCAGGCGCGATCGGTCCTGCCGCGAGGCCTCGTGTCATGAGGTTCAATGATCGACGCGCGCAGTACCTAGCGCCGCGGATCCAGAACGATGCGGTGGCGCGACGAGCCGCTCACGGCGACATAGGCCGCTTTGGCATCGGCCAGCGCGTAGACCGCCGAAGGCAGGATCGGAAACGGCTTGAGATCGCCGCTGGCGAAGCCCGGAAGCGCGGTTCGCAGCACGTCGGCCGTGGCCACCGACGAAAACCCGAGCGTGTCGATGCCCACATAGGTGTGCCGGCCGCGATAGAACTCCAGGATGTTGAACTGCACGATCTTGTCGACGGCCGCGATCAGGATTTGCCGGCCGGTGACGGCGAGCGACTTGTGCGCATCCTGAAAATACGGATCGCCTACGGTATTGAAAACGATCTGCACGCCACGCCCGTCGGTCATCTCGCGCACGCGCACGGCGACGTCGGTTGCAGAGGAGACGACCACCTCGACGCCACCGCTGGCATGTCCCTCATAGGCCTCGTCCTTGCGGACAACGCCGATCACGCGCGCGCCGGCGGCGGTAGCCAACTGCGTCGCCGCCTGCCCGACCTTGCCGTTCAGCCCCATCACCAGCACGGTGTCGCCCGGAGCCGGAAACCCGGCGCGGCGAAAGCCCTCGATCGCGGTGACGAAAGGCACGCCGACGCCGGCGGCTTCTGCCATCGAAATACTGTCGGGCTTCGCGATAAGCGCTGCCGGCTCGATGGCCAGATGGGTGGCGTGGGTGCCATCGCGGCGAATGCCGAGGTCGCCCGACGATCCGAACACCGCCTTGCCGAGCCATTCCGGGGGGCCGTCCACCACAACGCCGGCAAAGTCCCGGCCGGGCGTGCGCGGGAACACCGCATAGGGCATCAGGCCCGTCGCCGCCTTGACGTCGGACGGATTGACGCCGGCCGCATGGATCTCCACGACGACATCGCCTGCAACGCGCGCCAGCGGCACCAGCTCGGTGACAACAGGCGCGATCGACGCGGCATCGGTGCATTTGGCATTCAGGCGCACCGAGCGCGCCGCAGTATCAAGTCCGGACAAGTTGCGCTCCAGTTTCGATTTTTCCGATCAAGGACAGCGGCATCGTTACTTCCGACTCACTTGATCGGCGGTCCTGGAAGCATAGCCTCCCCGGCTTCCATGACCAACGCATCCGCCAGCGCAAGCGAACCGCTTGCGCTGGCGGATGCGGCCAAGCTTGCTCTTCAATTGAGCTAGACCGGTTGCAAGCCAAGCGCCTGAGCGCTCTCGATCCAGACCGGCAATTCGCGCTGATACAGGGCGTTGGTTTCCTTGAAGCCGAGCGCCGGCTCCAGCACGAAGGTATTGAGAACTTCCTTGACCTTCGGATCGTTGTTCGCCGCGACGCAGAGCTGCGCCAGCCGATCGACGATCGGCTGCGGCGTCGCTTTCGGCAGTGCCCATCCCGAAAAGCCGCTGACGGTGAAGAACTTCGAGGTCGCGCCTTGCTCAGGCAACGTCCTGACGTTCGGAATCGCGTCGACCTTCTTGGAATGCACGGCGAACGCCACGCCGCGATTGCTTTGCAGGACCGATTGCGCGGCGGTGTAGCTGCCCATCGCGGCATCGAGCGTGCCTTCCGCCAACCCCGTCCACATCGACGCTTCGCCGCGATAGTGGATCGGCTCGATGGTGAGGCCGTATTGCCGGTTGAGTTCGTTGATCGTCATATGCGGCGACGAGCCCGCACTATAGGTACCGAAATTCACCTTGCCGCTCTTGCGCGCGAACGCGACGAATTCCTCCAGCGTTGTAACGCCGGATTTTGCGCTCGCAACCAGCAGCAGCCCGGCGCCGGGGATGATACTGACCAGCGTCAGGTCCTTGTCCATATCGTAGCCCGGTGTCTTCATCATCACCCGGTTCATCACAAAGGTAGTCGAGATCGAGCAAAGAATAGTGTGGCCATCGGGCTCCGCACGCGCGACTTCCGCCGTGCCGATAGCACCGGAGGCACCCGCCTTGTTCTCGATGATGACATTCTGCCCGACCTGCCTGGAGATGTAGTCGCCAAAAGCGCGCGCGAGCAGATCGGTCTGCCCGCCGGCCGGGTAGCTGCAGATCACGCGTATCTGCCGCGACGGCCAAGCGGCTTGCGCCGAAGCCTGTCGCGAGAGGAACGGCATCGCGGCCGCCGCCGACCCAGCAACCATGAAGTGACGGCGATCTATTCCGACCATATCTGCCTCCCCTGTTTTTTACGACAGTACTGCATCGTCCTCCCTGCGTGACATACGAAAGTCGAGACAGATTGGCGCATCACAGGCTGCATTCTGCGGCAGCGCACTTGCTCAACTACCGCACCGCATATACAGGTGAAATATGCGACCGGGATCGATATGCTGCGATGCAGCGACATCGGCCAACTAAACCAGAAACACGTCAGGCCTTCGGTCGGGCGGTAAAAACAAACTTTTGGGGACGAAATACCATGTCGCGCAATATTCTCATCCTCGGCGCCTCGTACGGCTCACTGCTGGCGACGAAGCTGCTGATGGCTGGTCACAACGTGACCCTGGTTTGCCGGAAGAAGACCGCCGAACTCATCAACCGCGACGGCACCGAAGTCCGCATCAAGCTACGCGACGAGCCGACCCACCGGTCGATCTTCTCGCGCGACCAGCCTGGCAAACTCGATGCGACTTCGCCGGATAGCGTCGACCTCAGCCGCTATGACCTGGTGGGCCTTGCGATGCAGGAGCCGCAATACACCAACCACACGATCCGGGTTCTG
This sequence comes from Tardiphaga sp., assembly GCF_028290495.1. GTDB lineage: Bacteria > Pseudomonadota > Alphaproteobacteria > Rhizobiales > Xanthobacteraceae > Tardiphaga. The sequence continues at coordinate 16,170 of NZ_JAQGJT010000062.1, read as the reverse complement.
ATGATCAAGATCGCTGCGGCGAAGCTGCCGTGCCTGTCGATCATGAACATGCCGCCGTTGCCCTATCTCAAGCGCATCCCGGGGCTGGCCGACATGAACCTCGAAGAGGCTTACACCAACGCCCAGGTATGGGAACGCTTCACACCGGGACTGGTGACGCTCTGCTCGCCAGATCCGCAGGCGTTCCGCCCGCCGGAAGAAGCCGCGAACGTCCTCCACGTTGGCCTTCCCACCAACTTCAAGGCGTCCGTCTTTGCCGACGAGGCGCATAACCTGCTGCTTCGCGAGCTGGAAGCGGACATCGACGCGGTGCGGCTGGATGGCCACGACGTTCCGGTGAAGCTGAAAGTGTTCGAGTCGCTGTTCGTGCCGCTGGCGAAGTGGTCGATGCTGCTGACCGGCAACTATCGCTGCATCACGCCCGAAGAACCGCAGTCGATCCGCGATGCGGTTCACGGCGATCTCGCGGTATCGCAATCGATCTATGAGCACGTCGATTCCGTCGCCCGGCGTCTCGGCGCCGACCCGCAGGATCAGGTGCCGTTCGCAAAGTACGCCAAGGCGGCGGAGAGCCTGCTCAAGCCGTCCTCGGCGGCCCGCGCAGTGGCTAACGGCGCGCCGTTCATCGAGCGCGTCGACCTGCTGGTGAAGCTGATTTCGCACCAGCTCGGCATGTCCAACGCCAATATCGACCGCACCGTCCAGGTCGTCGATCAAAAACTCAACGAGCGTATCGAGGCCGGCGGCATCTAGTATTTGATGTTCCCAACCTGAATCGCCTCGTCATTGCGGGGAGCTCTTGCGACGAAGAAATCCAGTCTGGACTTGCGGCTTTCTGGATTTCTTCGCTCAACGGGACAGCGCTTCGCGCCGACCCGTTGGCTCGCAATGACGCCGGGAGCAGCGTTTCAGCCCTCCGTCGCATAGCGCGGCAGGTTGACCTGAAGCATCTTGATCAACCTGTCCCGAACAGGATCGCGCGTGCCGCGGGTCCAGGCCGCGGCGAGGGGGAGCTTGTTCATGGCTGACATGGCAAGCGGCACGTAGCGAACGCCGCGGGCGGCCATTCGTGACGTCCACCGCGGGACGATGGCGACGCCGATTTCAGCCGCCACCAGATTGACGATGGTCTGCTTCTCGTCCGCGATCTGCACGACGTCAGCCTGAAGGCCGGCCTCCGCGAACAATTTCATGGTAAGGTCATGGCTATGCGGCCGCGACCGGCGCTCGGGTACGATCAGCGGCTCGCCCGCAAGATCAGCGATCGTCAAACTCGGCCGGTCCGCGAAGGCGTGCCGCTCGGAGACGGCGACCACCGCGGTCTCATGAAGCAGGAACAGAAATTCCAGCCGCTTGTCGGCCGTTTCCGGCGGCCGCACCAAAGCGAGATCCAGCCGTCCTGACAGCAACCGCGGCAGCAGGCGGATGGTCTTGTCTTCCACCAGCTTCACGCTGACCTCCGGCTGCAGCTCACGAATATCGTGCAGCAGCGCCGGCAGCAGGCCGGCCGCCGCGCTGTCGATCGCACCGACGCGGATGGTTGCGCCATGCGCCCGGCCGCGGGCGCGAAAGCTTGCCGCCAGCCGGTCGGCCTGCGCGAGCAATTCATGCGCCTGCTTCAGCAACGCCGTCCCGTCATCGGTCAACGCCACGCTGCGCGTCGTCCGCGTCAGCAACCTTGTGCCGAGATCGTCTTCAAGCATGCGGATATGACGACCCAGCGCCGAGGGCATCATATCGAGTTGCTGCGCCGCCCGTCCGAAGTGAAGTTCTTCGGCGGCGGCCACGAAACAGCGCAACTGATGCAGATCCATCGGGTCTCTCCTGCCTCCGATTATATCATTTATTTGTATAAACCAATGCGCTTGAGCTCGGATCAGCGTAGCGGCACGGTGACGCGCCGCCGAATGCGCGGCGCAAAGACCAAGACGGCACAGGTGAGGAACATCAGATGCGTGAATATTCCATCGCGGCGATTCCGGCCGATGGTATCGGTCCCGAAGTCATCGCCGCCGGCACCACCGTGCTCGAAAGCCTGCAGCAGCGCATCGGCGATGTGAAATTCAACGTCGAGACGTTTGACTGGGGCTCGGCCTACTACCGCAAGCACGGCGTCATGATGCCCGCCGACGGCCTGGAACAGTTGAAGAAGTTCGATGCGATCTATTTCGGCGCGGTCGGCGCGCCGGATGTCCCGGACCATATTACGCTCTGGGGGCTGCGACTGCCGATCTGCCAAGGATTTGACCAGTACGCCAATGTGCGCCCGACCAGGATCCTGCCAGGCATCACCTCGCCGCTGCGCAATGTTTCAACCGGCGATCTCGACTGGGTGATCGTGCGGGAAAATTCCGAAGGGGAATATGCTGGCTGTGGCGGCCGCGTGCACCGCGGCCTGCCGGAAGAAGTCGGCACCGAGGTGGCGATCTTCACCCGCGTCGGCGTGCAGCGCATCATGCGCTATGCCTTCCGGCTGGCCCAGTCGCGCCCGCGAAAATTTCTCACGGTCGTCACCAAGTCGAACGCGCAGCGCCACGGCATGGTGATGTGGGATGAAATCGCCGAAGAAGTATCCAAAGAATTTCCGGATGTGACGTGGGACAAGATGCTGGTCGATGCCATGACCGTCCGCATGACGCTGAAGCCGCAGAGCCTCGACACCATCGTCGCCACCAATCTTCACGCTGACATCCTGTCGGATCTCGCTGGCGCGCTGGCCGGTAGCCTCGGCGTGGCGCCGACCGCCAATATCGACCCGGAGCGTCGTTTCCCCTCGATGTTCGAGCCGATCCACGGTTCGGCCTTCGATATCACCGGCAAGGGCATCGCCAATCCCGTCGCCAGTTTCTGGACGGCCGCGCAGATGCTCGATCATCTCGGCGAGGCGGACGCCGCAGCGCGCCTGATGCGCGCGGTCGAGAAGGTCACCGGCGCCGGCATCATGACCCCCGACGTCGGCGGCACCGCAACGACCAAAGACGTCACCAATGCCGTCGTGGAGGCAATCCAGAGCTCCAACGTCTGAATGGCATTCTTCGCAAAAAGCGGAGGATGATCGTGAATTATAAAAACTAAATCCAGGGAGGCAAACATGAAGCTGAAAGCCATTGCTGCTATCGCATTCGCCATGACCAGCTACCCGGCCTGTGCGCAGAACTACCCCGGCAGGCCGATCACGTTGCTGGTGCCGTTCGCCGCCGGCGGGGCCACAGATACGGTCGCGCGTGTCACGGCCGTCACCATGTCGAAGCTGCTCGGCCAGACTATCATCATCGAAAACGCCACCGGCGCCGGCGGCACGATTGCCGCGGCCCGCGCGGCGCGCGCCGACCCCGATGGCTATACGCTGCTGATCCATCACATTGGCATTTCGACGGCCGCCACGCTCTATCGCAAGCTGCCCTACGACACCAAGACGGCCTTCGCGCCGATCGGTCTGGTCACCAACGCCCCGATGACCATTATCGGCCGCCCCGATCTGCCGCCGAACACGCTCGCCGAACTGGTCACCTACATCAAGGCAAACGGTGACAAGATGACCTTCGGCAATGCCGGCCTTGGCGCGGCATCGCAGCTCTGCGGCATGCTCTTCATGACGGCCGTCGACAAGCAGATCCTGCCGGTTCCCTACAAGGGCAACGGTCCGGTGATGAACGATCTGATCGCCAGACAGATCGATCTCACCTGCGATCAAACCACCAACACCACCGGCCCGATCGCGGCCAAGCTGGTGAAGAGCTATGCCATCACCACGAAAGCGCGCCTGTCCTCGATGCCCGACCTGCCTACCGCGGACGAAGCCGGCCTGAAGGGGTTTGAAGTAGGGGCCTGGCACGGCATCTACGCACCGAAGGGAACGCCGGACGAGATCGTCCAGAAACTGTCGAAGACACTGCAACAGGCTCTGAGTGATCCGGACCTGATCAAGCGTTTTCACGACATCAACACCGATCCCGTCGCGCAGGACCAGGCCACGCCGGCCGCGCTGCACGCGCAGTTGATCAGCGAAGTCGACCGCTGGGCGCCGATCATCCGCGCCACAAACCAGTTTGCGGATTGAGCGCATCGACAACCGGCCCTGCGAAGGGCTGGTTGTCGCACCGGCATCTAGTCTGGCGCCCTCAGGCGATATCCAATTCCGGTTTCGGTCAGCACGAAGCATGGCCGTTCCGGATCGGGCTCGATCTTCTGCCGGAGCTGTCGCACATAGACCCTTAAATATTGCGGGTCGGTAAGCTCGTCCCACAATTCCTTCAGCAAAAAGCGATGCGTCAGCACCTTGCCGGCATGCTGTACCAGCACGCGAAGCAGGTCGTATTCTTTCGGAGAGAGTTTGACGTCGCGCTCGCCGACCTTCACCAGACGCCGCACCAGATCGACCGACAATTCGCCGGTGCGAAACACCGGCCGCTCGCCATGCACCTGCAACTGATGCCGCAGCGCCGCGCGCATCCGCGCCAGCAATTCGTCCATGCCGAAAGGTTTTGTCAGGTAGTCGTCAGCGCCCAGATCAAGCGCCTGCACCTTGCCGGCCTCGTCGCCCCGGCTCGACAGCACCACGATAGGCACGTGATCATTGCGGGCACGGATCATCCGCAGCAGATCATGGCCCTGAATGTCCGGCAGGCCGAGATCGAGGATGATCAACGCCGGATCCTGCACCAGCAGTTCGAGCGCGAGCTTGCCGTTGCTCGCCTCCAGAATGTCGTAACCCTGCGTGCTCAACCCCATGCGCAAGAGCTTGCGGATTGGCGGTTCGTCATCGATGACGAGGACCTTGATGGCGGCAGCGTTCATGCGGCGGTGTCCAGGGCTTCGGTCGCAGGCGGGACCGGCAGGCGAATGGTGAGAATGGCGCCAGACCGATCCGTGCGGTTGGCGGCCTCGATGGTACCGTGCATGGCCTCGATGAAACCGCGCGAGATCGCAAGGCCGAGACCGGTGCCGGCGCGGACGTGGTCGCCCTTTTGCGCCCGGAAGAACTTGTCAAAGATCTTCTCCAGGTCGCTGGGTTGAATTCCGCTACCCTCGTCGATCACCTGCAGCGTGACCCAGTCGGCGTCACGCGTCGCCTTGATGGCGATCGCGGTGTCAGCCGGTGCGTATTTAGCGGCGTTATCGAGCAGGTTGAACAGCACCTGCTCGAACAAAACGGCATCGAGCCGCAGCATTGGCAGCTCTGGCGCGAGTTCGAGCCGAACGGGATGCCGCACCAGTATCTTGCCGGCGCGGCGCAATGCGCTGCCGATGATCTCGCCGGGATCCTGTAGCGACGCATTGGGCAGCACCGCACCGGCTTCCAGCCGTGTCATGTCGAGCAGATTGGCGATGAAGCGGTTCAGCCGTTCGGATTCGTCGATCACGGTGGTGAGCAGATCGACCTTCTCGGCGTCGCTGAGCTTGGGCGCCAGGTCGCGCATCGTGCTGGCGGCGCCGAGCACCGAAGCCAGCGGTGTCTTCAAATCGTGCGAGATCGAGGTCAGCAGCGCCGCGCGCAGCCGGTCGGATTCGACACTGCGCTGGGCGCGGTCCATATCTTCGACGAGCTGCACGCGCTCGATCGCCAGCGCGCTCTGATCAACCAGCGCATCGAGCAACCGGCGCTGGTCTGGCGTCAGCAACGGACCGCTGCGATCATCATCGATACCAATCACGCCGATCGGCCCGCGGCCGGTGCGCATCGGCAGGAACAGACGCTTGGCGCCGGGCAGCGTGTCGGAGCCGCGGCCGGCCGGGCGGTCGTTGCCCCACGCCCAATTCGCCGCGGCGAGATCAGCGCTGTCGAGTTGATCCTCCGGCGGATAGCCCGCCTTGACGGTGATGACGCCCTGCTCCGGCAGCAGCAACACCACGCGCACCCGCAGCATCAGCGCGATCTGATAGGCGGTGGCCCACAGCACGTCATCCAGCTTGGCGGTGCCGGCCAGCTTGCGGCTGAAGGCATACAGCGATTCCGTGGTGCGGACGCGGCTGAAAGCCGAAACGGCCTGGGTGCGTACCCGCGCCGCGACGTTGGAGACCAGCATCGCGATCACCATGAAGAAGAAGAACGCCGCGACATTGGTCGGGTCGGTGATGGTCAAAGTATACACCGGCGGGAGAAAGAAGAAATTATAGCTCAGCGACGCCGCGACGCTGGCAAGTAGCGAGGGCCACAGCCCGAACCGCACCGCCACGCCGACAACCGCGGTGAGGAATACCAGATCGACATTCTCGATTCCGAAGGCCGGCCGCAATAATGTGGCGACGCCGAGCGCCACCGCCACGATCGCCAGCGCCGCCAGATAGGGCATGGTATCGAGCGGTTCGACGCGCTCGGCCGCCTGGACGGATTTCTTCGCCACAGGCTCCGCAGTGAGCGCGTCGCCGGCGATGACGTGAACACTGATATTGCCCGAGCGGCGCACCAGATCGTGGACCACCGAGCCGCGCAGCAGCTCGAACGCCCATGACCGCGAAGCCTTGCCGATCACGATCTGGGTGACGTTGTTGCCATGCGCATAGGCCAGCACGTCGTCGGCGATGCGACGCCCCGCTCCGGGGATCGTCAGCGCCTCGCCGCCCAGCGCCTCGGCCAGCCGCAGCGTGTCGGCAAGCCGGTCGCGCTGTTCCTCGGTGAGCTGCAGGCTGCGCCGCGTCTCGATGCTGATCGCGGTCCACGGCGCGCGCAACCGGTCGGCGAGGCGCTTGGTGTAGCGCACAAGGCCCGCGGAGCGCGGATCGTCGCTGAGACAGACGAGAATGCGTTCGCCGGCCGCCCACGGGCCGGCGATCGCATTGGCCTGCATATGGGTGAGCAACTGCTCGTCGACCCGCTCGGCGGTGCGCCGCAAGGCCAGTTCGCGAAGCGCCGTGAGGTTGCCCGGCGAGAAATAATGCTCCAGCGCGCGCTCGGCCTGCTTGGGGACATAGACCTTGCCCTCGCGCAGGCGCTGGATCAGGTCATCCGGCGTGAGGTCGATCAACTCGATGCCGTCGGCGCCGTCGAACACCGAATCCGGCACGGTCTCGCGCACCCGCACATGGGTGATCTGCGCGACCACGTCGTTGAGGCTCTCGATGTGCTGGATATTGACGGCGGTGTAGACGTCGATGCCGTGCGACAGCAATTCGGCGACGTCGAGATAGCGTTTCGGGTGGCGGCTGCCGGGCGCATTGGTGTGGGCGAGTTCATCGACCAGCGCGATCTGCGGGTGACGGGCGATCAGGGCGTCGAGGTCCATTTCCTCAAGGCTTTGACCCTTATGGTCGAAGCGCCGCCGCGGGATCACTTCCAGCCCCGCCAGCAGCACCTGCGTCTCGGCGCGGCCGTGGGTCTCGACGACCCCGACCACGACATCGACGCCGGCCTTCCGCCTGGCATGGGCGCTTTGCAGCATCTCGTAGGTCTTGCCGACGCCGGGGGCGGCGCCGACGAAAATCTTCAGCCGACCGGCGCGGTGGTCCGCCCGCCGGGCTGCTTCCAGCAGCGCTTCCGGCGAGGGACGTTGTTCGGGATCGCGGCGTTGATTTGCCATAAGGCAATATAGTCTCCGCGCCCCGCCGGGGCCACTGCGCTACCTTAAGAACGGCTACTTGGTTGCGGCACCATCTAGCGCCAGATTGAGCGCCAGGACGTTAACGCGGGGCTCGCCCAGCAGGCCGGCAAAGCGCCCCTCGGTCTTCTCCATCACCAGTTGGCGCAGCAAATCCTCGGACAATTTACGTGCCTTGGCGATCCGCGGGACCTGGAACAAGGCGCCTTCCGGCGAAATGTTGGGGTCAAGGCCGCTGCCCGACGTCGTGACCAGGTCGATCGGCACCGGCATCGAGGGATTTTCAGCCTTCAGCTTTTCGGTGTCCTCGGTGACGCGGTCGATCAGCGCCTTGCTGGTCGGGCCGAGATTGGCGCCCATCGAATTGATGGCGTTGTAGGGCTGCGGCACGGTCTTGGTGGCGTCCTTGGGGTCGGGTCCCGTCGTTGCCGAGGGGCGGCCGTGGAAATACTGGTCGGAGGTGAACTCCTGCCCGATCAGCGCCGAGCCGATCACCTTGCCGTCGCGCTCGATCAGGCTGCCTTGCGCCTGGGTCGGGAACAACAGCCCGGCGATGCCGGTCATGCCCAGCGGATAGGCCAGCCCGGTGATGACCGTGAGACCGAGCAGCAGGATGACGGCGGGACGAATTTCTTTCAACATGATGTGTCTCCTCAGACCAGATGCAGGGCAGTGACGACGAGATCGATCGCCTTGATGCCGATGAAGGGAACGATGATGCCGCCAACGCCGTAAATCAGCAGGTTGCGACTGAGCAAAGCGCCCGCGCCGATCGGGCGATAGGCAACACCGCGCAGCGCAAGCGGGATCAGAGCGATGATGATCACCGCGTTGAAGATGATCGCCGACAGGATCGCGCTCTGCGGGCTGTGCAGCCGCATGATATTGAGCGCGTCAAGCTGCGGATAGAAGGCGAGGAAGATCGCCGGGATGATGGCGAAGTACTTGGCCACATCGTTGGCGATCGAGAACGTCGTCAAGGCACCGCGCGTCATCAGCAACTGTTTGCCGATTTCGACGATCTCGATCAGCTTGGTCGGGTTGCTATCGAGATCGACCATGTTGCCGGCTTCGCGGGCCGCCTGCGTGCCGGTGTTCATGGCGACGCCGACATCGGCCTGCGCCAGCGCGGGCGCGTCGTTGGTGCCGTCGCCGCACATCGCGACCAGCTTGCCCTTGGCCTGCTCATTGCGGATCAGTTGCAGCTTGTCCTCCGGCGTGGCCTGCGCCAGGAAGTCATCGACGCCCGCCTCGGCGGCAATCGCAGCCGCGGTCATCGGATTGTCGCCGGTAATCATCACGGTGCGGATACCCATCGTGCGCAGTTCGGCGAAGCGTTCACGGATGCCGCCCTTGACGATGTCCTTGAGGTGGATGACGCCGAGCAGCTTGCCGTCGCGGGCCACCGCCAGCGGCGTGCCGCCGGATTTGGCGATCTCGTCGGAAATCGCCTGGATCTCCCGGGCCGTATCGGACATCGTCGCGGGCTGCATGGCCTGCGCGGTGTTGCCGGAGACAGCGAAGGTGCCGCCGCCGTTGACATAGGCCAGGATCGAATCGACCGCGCCCTTGCGAACCGAGGATCCGCCGGCATCGACGCCGCTCATGCGGGTCTGCGCCGTGAACGGCACGAAGCTCGCGCCAAGCTCAGCCATGTCGCGGCTGCGGATATTGTACTTCTCCTTGGCGAGCACGACGATCGAACGGCCCTCCGGCGTCTCGTCAGCCAGTGAAGCGAACTGCGCAGCATCAGCCAGTTCCTGCTCGGTGACGCCACGCACCGGACGAAACGCCGTCGCCTGACGGTTGCCCAGCGTGATGGTGCCGGTCTTGTCGAGCAGCAGCGTATCGACGTCGCCGGCGGCTTCCACCGCACGTCCGGACATCGCCAGCACGTTGAACCGCACCAACCGGTCCATGCCGGCGATGCCGATCGCCGACAACAACGCGCCGATCGTGGTCGGAATAAGCGTCACGAACAGCGCCACCAGCACGACGACGGAGATCGAGCCACCGGCATAGGCGGCATAGCTCGGAATCGTCACGGTGGCGAACACGAAGATGATGGTGAGGCCGACGAGCAGGATGTTCAGCGCGATCTCGTTCGGCGTCTTCTGCCGCTCGGCGCCTTCCACCAGTCTGATCATGCGATCGATGAAGGTGGAGCCCTGCGCCGCGGTAATGCGAACGCGTATCCAGTCACTCAATACCTGCGTGCCGCCGGTAACCGCGGAACGGTCGCCGCCGGATTCACGGATCACCGGCGCGGACTCGCCGGTGATGGCCGCCTCGTTGACCGATGCCACGCCCTCGATCACTTCACCGTCGGACGGGATGTTGTCGCCGGCTTCCACCAGCACGACATCGCCAATCTTCAGGCTGGTGCCCGAGACCATGCGGTAGCTCCTGTCACCGGCGCTGCCGGTCAGCAGCTTGGCCTGGCTTTCAGTGCGGGTCTTCTTCAGCGACTCGGCCTGCGCCTTGCCGCGGCCTTCGGCGACCGCTTCGGCGAAATTGGCGAACAGCACCGTAAACCACAGCCACAGGATGATCTGGAACGCGAAACCCAGATCCTCCCCGCCGGTGACGATGTTCTTGACGAAGATCACCGTCGTCAGCGCGGCGACGACCTCGACCACGAACATCACGGGGTTCTTGATCATCAGCCGCGGATCGAGCTTGGCGAAGGCCGAGCCGATGGCGGGGATGACGATTTTCGCATCGAGCATGGCCGAGACCGGCACCCGCTTCTGCAGTTTCAACGTTTCCATAGAGAGTACTCCGGCTATTCGATCAGAACAAAGTGTGGGCGGTCATCGCGAGGTGCTCCACGATCGGCCCGAGCGCGAGCGCCGGGAAGAAGGTGAGACCGCCGATGATCAGGATCACGCCGACCACCAGGCCGACGAACAACCCGCCGGTGGTTGGAAGCGTCCCTGCCGACGGCGGGATCGACTTCTTGGCGGCCAGCGAACCGGCCAGTGCCATCGCCGGAACGATCATGAAGAAGCGGCCGACGAACATCGAACTCGCCAGGGTGAGGTTGTAGAAGAAGGTGTTGCCGGTCAGGCCGCCAAACGCCGAGCCGTTGTTGCCGGTCGCCGAAGTGAACGCGTAGAGCACCTCGGTAAACCCGTGCGGGCCGGCATTGGCCATCGACGCGACCGCCGAAGGCAGCACCACCGCCACCGCGGTCCAGCCGAGATACATCAGCGGCAGCACCAGGATGGCGAGCATGGCCATCTTCACCTCACGCGCCTCGATCTTCTTGCCGACATATTCCGGCGTGCGACCGACCATCAGGCCGGCAACGAAAATCGCCAGCACGACGAACAGCAGCATGCCATAAAGGCCGGCGCCGACGCCGCCGATGATGATCTCGCCTAGCTGCATGTTGATCAGCGGGATCATGCCGCCGATCGCGGTGAAGGAATCGTGCATCGCATTGACCGCGCCGCACGATGCCGCTGTGGTGACGACTGCGAACAGGCTGGAGGCAACGATGCCGAAGCGAAGCTCCTTGCCTTCCATGTTGCCGCCGGTGAGGCCAAGCGCGTTGAGGCCCGTGGTGCCCGAGGCTTCGGCGCCGTAAGTGACCGCGACGCCGACGATGAACAGCACGCCCATCACGCCGAGGATAGCCCAGCCCTGCTTCTGGTTTCCGACCATGCGACCAAACACGTTGGTCATGGCAGCGCCGAGGCCGAAGATCGAAATCATCTGGATGAAGTTCGACAGCGCCGTCGGATTCTCGAACGGATGCGCGGCATTGGCATTGAAGAAGCCGCCGCCATTGGTGCCGAGCATCTTGATGGCCACCTGAGACGCCACCGGGCCGACCGCGATGGTCTGCTTTGCGCCCTCAAGCGTCGTCGCATCCACATAAGACCCGAGGGTCTGCGGAATGCCCTGCCAGACCAGGAACAGCGCGTAGACGATGCAGATCGGCAGCAGCACATAGAGCGTGCAGCGCGTCACATCGACCCAGAAGTTACCGATGGTGCGCATCGACGAACGCGAGAAGCCGCGGATCAAAGCCACGGCCAGCGCGATGCCGGTAGCCGCCGACAGGAAGTTCTGGTGCGTCAGGCCGACCATCTGGGTCAGATAGGACAGCGTGCTTTCGCCGCCATAGTTCTGCCAGTTGGTGTTGGTGATGAAGGAGACCGCCGTGTTGAACGACAGGTCCTGCGCCACCGCAGACTGCTCCGCGGGATTGAACGGCAGAACTGCCTGCAGCCGCAGCACGGCATAGAGGATCAGAAAGCCACCGACGTGGAAAAACAGCATCGCCACCGTATAAGTGAGCCAATGCTGCTCGCGCTTTTCGTCCACGCCGCCCATCCAGTACAGCCCGGCCTCGACCGGCCGCAGAACGGGGGACAGGAAGGTGCGCTCGCCGTTGAACACGCGGGTCATGTACCAGCCGAGCGGCTTCACCAACGCAACGACGACCGCACAGAATAGAATAATTTGAATCCAGCCAATTATTGTCATGTGACCGGGCCTTTCAGAACCGTTCGGGGCGCAACAGCGCATAGGTGAGGTAGATCAGCAGTCCGGTGGTAACGATGCCGGCGAGCGTGTAATCGAAAATCATGATGTGCTCCTCACAACCGTTCGCAGGCGTAGGCGTAGCCCACCGATAAAACGAAGAAGCCCAGACCGAGGGCCAGCATGACGATGTCCAGCATGGAAAACTCCGGATGCGCTGAGAGCGACGACCAAGGCGGCGTGCCCGTGATGGCCATGAGGTGCCACCGGCGACGTAGGTTTTCGAGATGAGGGAGCGGGCGGAGATATAGGAATCTCATAAAGACGCGGCGGCTTGCCTGCGCGAGCGCGCGGCTATCGCCTGTCGCGAAACGGGCCGCACGGACGGCAGGTGGGAACAGCCATTGGCGGCTCAACCGGCGTCAGTTGCTCGGACACCCTTGTCGAGACAGGACGCAGGGCGACGTGTTGGAGTCTGATCCACTCCGAATGCAGAGTCGGAGTTCAGTTCCCTCTACCCGCTTGCGGGGAGAGGCAAGCGCCGAGCGCAATTCAAACCTCGTGAGAAATATCTAGGTGTCGGCCGGACGCCCCACCGAATTGATGCGCCTGCCAGGCCTCACTTGTGAGGCAACCTGGACAGATACTCGTCCCGCAGCTTCCGCTTGAAGATCTTCCCGCTATCTTCGCGCGGCAGCTCGGCGACGAAGGAAATCTCTTTCGGGATCTTGAAATTCGCGAGGCGAGGCCGCAGAAATTCCTTCACGGCTTCTACCGAGAGTGCAGCCCCGTCCTGTAGTTGAATGCAACCGACCATCCGTTCGCCAAACTCGTCGTCCGGCACGCCAAAGACGGCACAGTCCCGCACGCCATCCAGCCCGATCAGCACGCCCTCGATTTCCGCCGGGTACACATTGACCCCGCCGGAGATGACCATGTCGCGCTTGCGATCGCACAGGAAGAGATAGCCGTCTTCGTCGAGATAGCCGACGTCACCTACACTGACGAGACCATCGCGTCCCGCCTCGGCGCGCTCCGCAGAACGCCCCTGATAATCGAAATCCGCCACTGCCGTCTGCCGCATGAAAATTTCACCGGGGACGTTGGCCTCACATGGCTGGCCGTCCTCATCGATGATCCGGACCACGCCGCCCTCGATCGCCCGCCCGACCGTGCCGGGCTTGGCCAGCGCCTCCTGCGAATTGTGCCAGATCGGAATGCCGGTCTCGGTCGAGCCAAGATACTCGTTGATCACCGGCCCCCACCACGCGATCATCGCCTGCTTGACATGCACCGGGCATGGCGCGGCGCCGTGCACCACGAAGCGCAACGACGACAGGTCATAGCGGTTCCTGATCTCCTCCGGCAGGCGCAGCAGTCGCACGAACATCGTCGGCACCATGTGCATATGCGTGACGCGGTGCCGCTCGATCAGTTGCAGGAGGTCTTCCGGATCGAAGCGCGGCTCCAGCACGATGTCGCAGCCGTGGCGGAACGCCATCATGCCGAACGAATTCGGTGCGGAATGATACATCGGGCCGTTCATCAGGATCACCTGCCCCTCATTGGGCTTGATGCCATAGGTGATAGCCCCCACGCGCTCGGACGCAGCGAGTTGTTCGGGGCGCATCGCATCGCGACGCACGCCCTTCGGTCGCCCGGTCGTGCCGGACGTGTAGAACATTGCGGCTGCGCGCATCGGCACCTTTGACGACGGCGCATGGCTGTCGCGCCAATGATCCCAGTCCTCGCAACCATCCGGCACGCGCGCAGCATCCGGGGAAAGCCCGAAGGCCGTCACGATCTCCGGGGGCGTGGCTACGATCAGGAGCTTCACGCCTACGGGAATTCCCGCGGCGATCTGCGGCAGCAGATCGGCATGACAGACCAGGATGGCCGCGCCGGAGTCGGCAAGAATGTATCCGACCTCCTCCGCCTTCAAGTGCCAGTTGATCGGCACCACCGGCGATCCCAGCCTGGCCGCCGCCGACGAGGCCTCGAACAGCGCGAAATCATTGCGCAGCATCAGCGCCACCGGCGCACCCGCCTGTAATCCCAATGCCTCGAAGCCGCTCGCCGCCCGCGCGATGCGTTCCTGCATCTCCGGAAAGCCGATTTGTCGGTCGCCGCTGACGATCATGTTCTGTCCTTGATGTGGCCAACCGAAGGTCAAACCCTCCGGTCGCTGATTTGGGATCTGCGCAGAAACGGGCCTATTGATCGTCCAGAAGTTCGCCAAAACCTTCCCAGATCTTGCCACTGAAGCGCCGCAGCCGCAGTTGCTGGAACGACAGGTAATCGTCCTTTCCGGTGGTGACCGTCACTCCGGGAAGCAGCAACGGGAGCGTCACTTTATTCAGCGATGTTGCCTGGCGCAAAATATTCTCCCGGCTGACATCGTTACCGCAGGCTTTGAGCACGTGGGCCATCAGGTGTGCGTTGAGGTAACCCGTCGCGTAGTTGGTGTTTCGGGGATCGGAGCCAGGCATCGACTCCTTCATGAAGGCGAAATAGGCCTTGACGTCTTCGTCGCTCGCCCACTGCTCGTCGTTGACGTCTTTTTGATAACTCGACGACAGCAGGCCGACAGCGTTCTCCAGCCCCGCAGGCTCGAGAAAGGAAACCGACGAGGCGGAGGTTGGCACGAATACCATCTCGGGCTTCCAGCCGATCTCGGTAATGCCCTTGATCAATTGCGAGGTAAACTTGCCCAGCGTCACCCCGAACAGCACATTCGCTCCAGACGCCTTGAGCGTCGCCAATTGCGAGGAGACGGTCGGCGCGCTGCTCTCGTAAGTCGCCTCCGAAACAATCATTGTTGCGGCCTTGGCACCCAGCGCGCGCTTGAATCCCGCCAGATAGTCGCGACCGAAATCGTCGTTCTGCGACAGGATCGCGATTTTTGCGTCCGGCTTGGCCTGCATGATGTATTTGGCATAGACGACGCCTTCGGATTCATAGGCGGCCATGCCCGGCATCGTCCACGGGAAGGCCTTGGGATCCGCCCATTTCGCGGCGCCGCTGAGCACGAACAGCTGCGGTACCTTCTTGCCATTGAGATAGCGGTGCACCGAATTGTTGGTCGCCGTCCCCAGCGTGCCGAACATCAGCAGCACCTCGTCCTGCTCAACCAGCTTGCGCGTCTGCTCCACCGTCTTGGGCGGCGAGTAGGCGTCGTCCAGGCTGATGAATTTGACCTTGCGGCCGTTGATGCCGCCCTCGGCATTGAGCTTGCCGAAATAGGCCTCCTGCGCACGGCCGATGGCACCGAAGCCGGACAGCGGCCCGCTATAGGGCAGCGTCTGTCCGATCCTGATCTCCCCTTTGGAATCGGCATTCGCCGCGTTCATGCCCAACGCAAGCGTGAGCAGTCCAAGCGCCGTCAGCGCCGCTGATCGCTTCATGGTCGTCTTCTCCCAGTTGATCGAAC
This sequence comes from Tardiphaga sp., assembly GCF_028290495.1. Taxonomy (GTDB): domain Bacteria; phylum Pseudomonadota; class Alphaproteobacteria; order Rhizobiales; family Xanthobacteraceae; genus Tardiphaga. The sequence continues at coordinate 711 of NZ_JAQGJT010000062.1, read as the reverse complement.
CGCGCTTATGCGCGTGCCCGTCTCGCAAAGTCTCCGGTCGCGTCTGCAAACTCGCGCTTCAGGCGATCAATGAGTTCCGCCACCGGCGGCACGTCCACGATCTGGCCGATACCCTGGCCCGATCCCCAGATGTCGCGCCACGCCTTGACCTTCATGTTGCCGCCGGAGCCGAAGTTCATCTTGCTCTTGTCGGCCACCGGCAGATTCTCCGGATCGAGGCCGGCTGCGGCAATGGAGGGGCCGAGGTAGTTGCCGTGAATGCCGGTGAAAAGATTGGTGTAGACGGTGTCCTGCGCGGCGTATTCGGTCAGCGCTTTCTTGTAGGCCGGCTCCGCGTTGGCTTCTTCGGTCGCGATGAAGCGCGTGCCCATATAGGCGAGGTCGGCGCCGAGCGCGAGCGCCGACGCAATGCTCCAGCCGTCGGAGATCGCACCCGACAGCAGGATAGTGCCCTTGAACCATTGCTTGACCTCGCGCAGCAGCGCGAACGGCGACAGCGTTCCGGCGTGACCGCCGGCGCCGGCGCAGACCAGAATGAGGCCGTCGACGCCCTGTTCGGCGGCTTTACGCGCGTGCTTGACGTTGATGACGTCGTGGAACACCACGCCGCCATAGGAATGCGCGGCGTCGACGATTTCGGAGGGCGGCCGCAGCGACGTGATGATGATCGGCACCTGGTGCTTGACGCAGGTCTCCATGTCTTTCATCAGC
>NZ_JAQGJT010000061.1 GCF_028290495.1 Tardiphaga sp. | reverse complement strand
TGTAGCCGAGCGAGATCGCGCGCGGCTCGTTCTCGCGGATCGCTTTCAGCACCTCCCCGAACGGCGAGTTGATGGTGCGGTAGATCAGCAGGAACCCGCCGAGGAATCCGGCGAGGACAACGTAATAAAGCACGGTCGGTTTGGAGAGATCGAAAATCCCGAACAGATGGCCTTGCGGAATGCCCTGAATGCCGTCTTCACCATGGGTGAACGGGGTCTGCAGATAGATGAAATACAACAGCTGCGACAGCGCCAGGGTGATCATCGAAAAGTAGATGCCCTGCCGGCGAATGCCGATCAGGCCGGTGACGACGCCGAGCCCGGCCGCCGCCGCGGTTCCGGCGATGATCCCCAGTTCAGGCGACACGCCCCACACCTTCAGTGCATGCGCCGAGATGTAGCCTGCGGTCCCCAGAAACATCGCATGGCCGAACGACAGCAAACCGCCATAGCCGATCAGGAGGTTGAAGGCGCAGGCGAGCAGCGCAAAGCACAGCGCCTGCATGACGAAGAACGGATAGACGCCGGTCAGCGGCACGACCGCCAGCATCAGCGCCATCACGGCGAATACGATCATCTCGTCGCGGATGGTGCGCGGCGGGACCTGCAGGGTGTCGTCGGTCATCGCAGTCATGTCAGGCCGCCCTTCCCGTCAGTCCGGTAGGCTTCACCAGCAGCACCAGCACCATCAGCACGAACACCACGGTGTTGGAGGCCTCGGGATAGAAATATTTGGTCAGGCCCTCGACGATGCCCAGCGCAAAACCGGTGATGATCGAGCCCATGATGGAGCCCATGCCGCCGATCACGACGACGGCGAACACCACGATGATCAAATCAGCGCCCATCAAGGGGCGGACCTGGTTGATCGGCGCCGACAGCACGCCGGCGAGTGCAGCCAGGCCGACGCCGAGCCCGTAGGTCAGCGTAATCATGCGCGGCACGTTGATGCCGAAAGCGCGCACCAAGGTCGGGTTCTCTGTCGCGGCGCGCAGATTGGCGCCGAGCCGTGTGCGTTCGATCAGGTACCAGGTGGCAATGCAGACGACGAGCGAGAAGATGACCACCCAGCCGCGATAGATCGGCAGGAACATGAAGCCGAGATTCATGCCGCCCTTCAGCGCATCGGGGATCGCATAAGGCAGACCCGAGGAACCGAAATAGTTCTGGAACACCCCCTGGATAATCAGCGCCATGCCAAAGGTCAGCAGCAGTCCATACAGATGGTCGAGGCTGGCGATCCATTGCAGCATGGTTCGTTCGAGGATCATGCCGAAGATGCCGACCGCCAGCGGCGCCAGGATCAGCGCCGGCCAGTAGCCGATGTTAAAGACGTTAAGCAGGAAGTACGCCGCGAAGGCGCCCATCATGTAGACCGCGCCATGCGCGAAATTGATGATGTTCAGCATGCCGAAAATCACGGCCAAGCCGAGACTGAGCAGCGCATAGAACGAGCCGTTGATCAGCCCGACCAGCAATTGCGCGAACAGCGCCTGTAGATTGATCGACATAGGGTTCTCAGCTCTCGGATATCGGTTCTTGATCAGGAAAGTGGCCCGGCAGCCAGACGCCGCCGGGCCGCTTGCATTACTTCTTCAAAAGCGCGCAGCTGCTCTTGTCGATCGGCGTGAACGCCTCGTTGGCGGGCACCGTGCCGGCGAGCTTGTAGAAATCCCACGGTCCCTTGGACTCCGAGGGCTTCTTCACCTCGAACAGGTAGCCGGGATGGATCTTGCGACCATTGGCTTCGATCTTGCCCTTGCCGAACAGCGGATCGTCGGTCGGCAATTCCTTCATCTTGGCGACGACCTTGGCGCCATCATGCGGATTGCTGCCGAGCGCATCGAGAGCTTTGAAGTAGTGGATCAAACCGGCATAGACGCCGGCCTGCACCATCGACGGCGGTGCGCCGTTCTTCATGCGCGCCGCGAACTTCTTCGAGAAGGCGCGGGTCTCGTCATTGAGGTCCCAATAGAACGTCTCGGTGAAGCTGAGGCCCTGTGCGGTCTCAAGGCCGATCGCCTTGACGTCGGTGATGAACAGCAGCAGCGCGGCGAGCTTCTGGCCGCCCTTAGTGATGCCGAATTCCGCCGCCTGCTTGATCGAGTTGGTGGTGTCGCCGCCGGCGTTGGCCAGGCCGATGACCTTGGCCTTCGACGACTGCGCCTGCAGCAGAAAGGACGAAAAGTCCGCGCTATTGAGCGGAGTCTTGACGCCGCCAACCACCTTGCCACCGTTGGCCTTGATGACTTCGGTGGTGTCGCGCTCCAGCGCCGCACCAAAGGCATAGTCGGCGGTCATGAAGAACCACGTGTCGCCGCCGGCCTTCACCATCGCCTGCCCGGTCGAATGCGCGAGCATGTAAGTGTCGTAGGTCCAGTGCACGGTGTTCGGCGAACACTGTGCGTTAGTAAGATCGGAGGTCGCGGCACCCGAATTGATGTAGACGCCGTTCTTCTCCTTGACGATGTTGTTCACCGCCAGCGCCACGCCGGAATTCGGCACGTCGACGATGGTATCGACCTTGTCGACGTCAAACCACTGCCGCGCGATGTTGGAGCCGATGTCGGGCTTGTTCTGGTGATCGCCGGAGATGATGTCGATCTTCCAGCCCTTCGCCATCAGACCGGAATCCTCCGCCGCCATCTGTGCAGCCAGCGTCGAGCCGGGTCCACCGAGGTCGGCATAGAGGCCGGACTGGTCGCTGAGCGCGCCTATCTTGACCGTCTTGTCCTGCGCAAAGCTGCTCGTGGCAGCACCGAATACCAAGGCAGTACCGAGCATCAGTGTGGAAATGGATTTCGTCATAGCCCCTCCCTCAAACTCACTAGAATGATCGCCTACATTCAGTCGCGGCGGCCAATGCAACCGTCGCGTCGCACGTCGCTGTTAGCCGAAGCCACCAGCGGCGGAAGTTACTTCTTCAGCAGGGCGCAGGAGCTCTTTTCCAGCGGAGTGAACGCCTGATCCGCCGGGATCGTCGTCACCAGCTTGTAGTAGTCCCACGGGCCCTTGGATTCGGCCGGCGTCTTGACCTCGAACAGATAGGCCGGATGCAGCTTGCGGCCGTTCGGCTGGATGGTGCCCTTGCCGAAGATCACGTCATCGGTCGGCGAGGCCTTCATTTTATCGACGATCTTGATGCCGTCATGCGAATTTCCACCCATCGCATCCAGCGTCTTGAAGTAGTGGATCAGCGAGGAATAGACGCCGGCATGCACGGTGGTCGGCATGCTCTTGTTTTTCATCCGCTCCTGAAAGCGTTTGGAGAAGCCGCGGGTACCGTCGTTGAGATCCCAGTAGAATGTCTCGGTGAAGTTCAAGCCTTGCGCGACCGGAAGGCCGAGCGCATGGACGTCGGTGATGAACATCAGCAGGCCGGCCAGCTTCTGGCCGCCCTTGACGATGCCGAATTCCGAAGCCTGCTTGATCGAGTTGATGGTGTCGCCGCCGGCATTGGCGAGACCGATCACCTTGGCCTTCGAACTCTGCGCCTGCAGCAGGAACGAGGCGAAATCAGACGTTCCCAACGGATGCTTGCTCGAGCCCACCACCTTGCCGCCGTGCTTTTCGATGTAATTGGTAGCCTCGGCCTCGATGCCCTGGCCGAGCGCGTAATTCACCGTAATGAAATACCAGTCCTTGCCGCCACGCGCCATCATCGCCGCCGCCGTGGTGTTGCCGGTCGCCCAGGCGTCGTTGACCCACTGGATGGTGTTCGGCGAACAGGCCTTGCCGGTGAGGTCGGAGCTCGCGGTGGACGAAGCCAGGAAGGTCATTTTGCTGTCGCGAACCAGCGAGTTGATAGTGAGGCCGACGGCCGAGTTCGGCACGTCGACAATGGCATCGACGCCATCGACGTCGAGCCATTTGCGAGCGATCGCGGAGCCGACATCGGCCTTGTTCTGGTGATCGGCATAGACGATCTCGACCTTGATACTCTTGCCGCCGCCGTTGAAATCCTCCGCCGCCATACGCGCGGCTTCCACCGAGCCCATGCCGTTGGTGTCCTGGAAGATGCCGGAGATATCGTTGAGCACGCCGACCCGCACCACATTGTCGGAAATTTCCGCGCGCGCCGGTCCGAAGGCGGCGCACGCCAGCGCCAGCGCCAGATATCCGCTCAATTGCCTCATCGCATCTCTCCCTGTTGATGTGTTTGTGCCGGATTTTTCGTTTTATCGTTTCAGTCCGAACACCCGATCCATTCGCTCGACGCATCGTCTTCCACGGCAAGCAAAGCCGGACCAGAGAATAAAGAGGCCATCACGAGATTAGCGCGCTGCCCATAAAATGAGCAAACGGATTGGCATGACTGCGGGAGCGTGCGCCATTGGCCGCCGTAGAGCTCGGCCAAACTCTTGATAACACGGCTTCATTTTCGCAATGGACATCCTTATTCCGATGTACACAATGGCACACTGCTTGCTTCGATTGAGTAAGATTTCCGCACCCGGAGCGCAGTCAGCAATGGCGAACCTCAGTCCATCCTTCCTGTTTCGCATCCGAAAGACGCGCTTGCCGCA
>NZ_JAQGJT010000052.1 GCF_028290495.1 Tardiphaga sp. | reverse complement strand
TATCCACCGCGCACGCGCAGGCCACACGCACCTGGGTGTCCGGTGTCGGCGACGACGTCAATCCGTGCAGCCGCACCGCGCCGTGCAAGACATTCGCCGGCGCGATCTCCAAGACCGCGGCCGGCGGCGAGATCAACTGCCTTGACACCGGCGCATTCGGCGCCGTGACGATCACCAAGTCGATGACCATCTCCTGCCAAGCCGGGACCGCGGGCATTCTGGCGCCCGGCACCAACGGCGTCATCGTCAACGCCGCCGCCACCGATTACGTCTACCTCAAGGGCCTCGACATCGAAGGTGTCGGCGTCGGCGGCACTGGCCTCAACGGCGTCAGGGTGATCTCTGCCGGCTTCGTACACATCGAGGACTGCATCATTCGTAACTTCAGGGGGGCGGCGCCGAACGGTTTCGGAATCCAGTTGCAGCCAACGGCGGGACTGACCTTCGTCGTTTCACGGACGACACTGTTCAACAACGGAACCGGATCGACCGGCGGCGGACTGCAGGTTAGCCCCACAGGTGGCGTCGCCAGCGGCACGATCGACAAGACGGTGTTCAACCGCAACGTCAACGGACTGATTGGCGACGGTTTTGGCGGCGGCGCTGGCATGAACGTCACGCTGCGCGACAGCACCATCAACGGCAGCCCGTCGAACGGCGTGTTGCTGACATCCGTAAACCTGTCGAGCTTCATGGTCGATCACTCCACCATTGCCAATAATGCTACCGGCATCGCCACGCAGAATGCCGGCGCCTTCGTCCGCGTCGGCAGTTCGACGATTACCGGTAGCGGCACCGCGACAAGCGGCGCCGGCATATTGTCCTACGGCAACAACCAGATCAACGGTAACGGCGCCGACACGATTCCCTCCGCTGTCCCCGGCGGACTGCACTAGGCTCAACTCCGCCGGTCATCCGGGCAGGCTCGTTCTGCCCGGATGGTTTCTTTGGACTTCCAGGCGTGTGGATTCCAGCAGCAATGGTGACTACACTTACGCTCCGGAGATGTACCATCACGGCCTCCGTTAAAAAATTGCGGTCCAGTTGCCATGCGGATTTCCCCGACCACCCTGGCTATACGCTCCAGCCTCCTGATCGCGCTCGTGGCGGGCAGCGTCGATCTCGCAGGCGCTGCCTCGCTGCGTCAGGGCACCTCCGCCTTTAGCCGGCAGGATTACATCACGGCATCGCGAAACTTCATCCCGCTGGCCCAAGCCGGCAACCCCACCGCGCAGGCCTGGCTGGGTTTCATGTTCGAAACCGGCCGCGGCGTGCCGCAGAACTACACCGAAGCCGCGGCGTGGTACCGCCGCTCCGCCGAACAGGGCGATGGCCTGGCGCAATATTCCCTGGGCCTGCTCTACGACAAGGGACAGGGCGTCCCACGTGATGTCGTCGAAGCCGGCAAGTGGCTGAACCTGTCGACGGCGGTCGCCCCCCGCCGAAGCCGCGAGGCACGAGCGCGGATCCGCGACGCGGTGACCACCAAGATGACCCGCGGCGAGATTGCTGAAGCCCGGTTCCGCGCCCTTTCATGGGCGCCACGCCCCGAGCGCTGACCAAATGCTCTGACAGCTCTCACAAGAGAAGCGCTTCGCACAGCCAGCCTATCCAGATCGCCGGCGCAAGGAACAGTCCGAAAGGGAGAAATGCGGTCGTCTTCATCGGGCGGCGGCGCCACAGGCCCGCAACGAGATAGGCGCCCAGCGCCACCAGCGCCGCCAGTTCCATCGCCGCAAAGGTCGTCACCCAGCCGAGCCAGACGCCGGCCACGGCCGCCAGCTTGACGTCGCCAAGACCGAGCCCGTCGCGGCCCCGCAGCCGACGGTACCCGATCATCATCAACAGCCACGGCAGCGCCACGGCAGCGCCGCGCAGCAACGCCCACCCCACGGCCGCGAGGTCCGCATCCGGCCCGCAGATGCCGGCGCGGAGCAACCCCAGACCGACGGCTGCAGCCGTCAGGACATCCGGGATGATGTAATCCCGGGCATCATTCACAGCGATGGCCAACATCATGAGCGCGAGGAATCCACCGAACAGGCCATCCGGTGCCGGTGCAGCAACAAGGCTGATGCCAGCCATCGCGAGCGCGATCAGACTGCACACGACCGGCCGCTCGGCGACCGCGGTCGTCACGTCATCAGCGCGCGGTCTTGGGGAGCACGACCACCGGCAGGCTGGTCCCGACCAGGCGGCTGTTCATCTTCGCGCGCATCTCCTCGGCGATGACGTGAGCATCGACGGCGTCCTTGATCACAGTCGGGCGGATGAACAGGATCAGTTCGGTACGCCCCCGTACTGTGTTCTGGTGCGCGAAGGTGTCGCCGACGCCAGGTATCTGGTCGAGCAACGGAATGCCCTGCCGCGTCTTGTTCTCGGTGTCGCTGATCAGCCCGGCCAGCAACACCGTCTGACCGCTGGCGACCGAGATCGAACTCTTGACGCGACGCTGCGACACCGTGGGCGTCAGCGTTTGCGCACTGCCGGCGGCGATGTTGCTGATCTCCTGCTCGACATCGAGCACCACATTGCCGTTGGCGTTGGCGCGCGGCAGCACCCGCAGGATGATGCCAGTGTTGCGATAGTCGATCGTATTCACGACCGTATTGTTGGCCGTCAGGACGGTGGCGGTACCGGTCGAGACCGGCACCTGATCACCGACCTGCAACGTCGCCGGCTGGTTGTCGAGAACCACCAGCGACGGATTCGACAACACCTTGACGTTGGTCACGCCGTGCAGCGCGTCGAGGACCACGCGCGGCGCGTTCTCGGAGCCGATCAGGAAATTGAAGCCCGGCAGCGCGCGATTCAACACCGCGTTGCCGACCGTGTTGAGCAGCGAGCCGGTGTCGGTTTTCAGGCCGACGTCCTTGCTGGCCAGAAAGAACTGCACACCGTAGTTCAGATTGTCGTTCAGCGTCACTTCGGCAATCGTCGCCTCGATGGCGATCTGGCGCTGCGGCCGGTCGATCTGACGAATGGTCTGCTCGATGATGCGATGGGACTCCTGGTTAGCGTAGACCAGAATGGCGTTGTTGGTCACGTCGGCGGTGATGCGCACGTTGGGCAGAATGGCGTTGCTGCCCGACGAGCGCGCTGCGGTCGAGCCCTGCCCAATATCCGCGCTGCCCTGATCCAGCGCGCCGCGACCACTGACCGGCGCGGCGGCTCCCGCCGCATTCGGCGGCAGAGCGCTCAATGCTGCGACCGCGCCGCCGGACGGAGCCGACGCGACTGAAATGCCGCCGCCCGGCGAAATTTGGCTCGACGCGCTGTCGAGCGAGCCGGTGGCCGTCCGACCGGTCAGCATCTCGTTGAGCAGTACGGTGATCTGGCGCGAATTGCCGTATCGCAGCGGGTAGGATTTGAGATTGTCGCCCGCCATATCGGAACGGTCCAGCCGGGCGATCCAGGTGGCGACGCGCTTGAGATGTTCCGGCCGCTGGCTGACGACCAGGATCGAATTGAGCCGGCCGATCGCCTGCAGCTTGATCACGCTCTGCGACATCCCGCCTTCGCCGGAGTCCATGATCTTCTCGATCTCCGAAATCACCGGCTCCGGCGAACTATTCCTGATCGGGAAGATGCCGACCGACTGGCCGCGCATCCAGTCGGCATCGAAGCTGAGGATGGTATCGATCGCCGCGGCGCGATCCGATCCGCTGCCCTGGATGATCAGCGTATTTCGCCCGACATCCGGCCGCACCGTATTCGCCTTAACGCCGAACGCATCGAGCAGCTTGAACACCGTCGATGCCGACACGTAGCGCAACGGCACCGCACTGAGGCCCTGCCCGGCTTCCGCCACGCCGCGCCGGTCCATGCCGCCAGAGCCGACAGCCTCGTTGCTCGGCATCAACCGGTAGCCGTTGCGGTCGCGCACCAGCGCCACGCCGGACATGCGCAACGCGTTTTCGAGCACATAGACCGCGTCTGCCTTGGGGATCGGCCGCACCGAGGCCAGCGTCACAGTGCCCTGCACGCGCGGATCGATGGTGTATCCGACACCCATCACATCGCCGAGAATGACCTTGGCGACAGTGGCCACAGGCGCATTGTCGAAATTGAAATCATAGCCGCCGGTGGGAGAGCCGTCGTCGCGATCCACCACGGCGCCTTCCGGCGTCTTGCCATCGCTCAGATAGATCGCCGGCCTTGATGCCTGAGACTGCTTCAGCCCGGTATCGGCGACAACACTGCCTTGCCGCGGCAGCAGATCCAGCGAACGGATGCGATCGGCGATATCCTGCGCGCGCGGATCCTTGGGATCGCTCTCGATCGACTGATCGGCGGTAACGATGCAGGCAGACAGCACAAAGCCGGACAGCAGTACGGCGAGGATTGCACCCACTCCCGAACGCCAAATCCAGAGCAAGTGAAATACTTTCACCAACATACATCCGCCGGCGCTACTGAAATTACTTTTACCGATACTACGCGTAACGCCGCGTGAGAGTAAACTATACGTTCAAAATTGACACGGTCATTATGTTTTGGCTAGGTTGGAAGTCAACAATAAAACCCGACCGGGCGTTGTCACGGTCTGTGTGGTAGTTCTCTGTAACAAGGTTGGCGCGCCGTGGATGCGATCCGTGACCTTTCTGCCGAGAGCTTCAGGCGGCATCTCATTCAAAAGTATTCGCTTTCCGACGTGCACGGCGCGTCGACTGCGCGATCGGCCATAGCACGCCCGCTGCGTGAACTATGGGAGGCGACCGATCTGTCGGCGGCGGAATTCGCTGACGAAGTCTCGGAGTATTGGGGCGTCGCCCGCCTTGGCTTGCCGCAACTGCTCGGCAGCACGCCGTGCCTTGATGGATTCTCGCGCCGCTTCATGCGTGAATCGACTATCTATCCGATCCGCACCGGCAATGGTCGCTATCAGCTGGCGGTAGCCGATCCCAGCGATATCGCCGCCGTTCGCGCGGCTGAACTTGTGTTCGGCACCACAGTGGACGTCGCCGTCGCCTCCTACGAGGATATCGCGACCGTGCTCGATCAGCGGATCGACGCCGACGACGTCGGAGACATTTCCGCCGGTGCAACGCAACAATCCGACGACGACATCGAAAGCCTGCGCGATCTCGCCAGCGGCGCGCCGGTGGTGCGCGCGCTCAACGATCTGCTGGAACGCGCCGTCGAATTGCGCGCCAGCGACATTCACATCGAGCCGTTCCGCACCGGGCTGGTGATCCGGATGCGGGTCGATGGCCTGCTGCGCGCGATGAACGCGCCGCCGGGCATTCCGCCGCAGGCGCTGATCTCCCGCGTGAAAATTCTCGCCGGGCTCAATATCGCCGAGCGGCGGCTGCCGCAGGACGGCGCCGCGCGCGTGCGCGTCAGCCGCGCGGAGCTCGACGTGCGCGTCGCGACGATGCCGACCCAGCACAGCGAGAGCGCCGTGATCCGCCTGCTGCCGCGCGACCGCGGCCTGCTCGACATGGCAAGGCTCGGCCTGTCCACCGGCGACACCGCGATCATGCGACGGCTCCTGGCCTTGCCGCACGGCATGGTGGTGGTGACGGGACCTACCGGCAGCGGCAAGACCACGACGCTCGCCACCATGCTGTCGATCCTCAACGAACCCACGCGAAAAATCCTGACCATCGAGGATCCCGTCGAATACGAGATCCCCGGTATCAACCAGTCGCAGGTCAAGCCCTCGATCGGGTTGACCTTCGCCACCGCGATGCGCGCCTTCGTGCGTCAGGACCCCGACGTCATCATGGTCGGTGAAATCCGCGACGCCGAGACGGCACATATCGCCGTCCATGCGGCGCTGACCGGCCATCTCGTGCTGACGACGCTGCACACAGAGACCGCCGCGTCGGCCATTCCGAGATTGATCGACCTCGGAATCGAAGGCTTCCTGCTGAAATCGACCTTGCGCGCGGTGATCGCGCAACGCCTCGTGCGGGTGCTGTGCGATCGCTGCAAGACGCCGGGTGAATTGACGGATTCAGATATTGCCGGCGATCCCCGATACGCCGTGATCGGCTTCGAGGCCGGCGAAACGGTCTATCGCGCGGCGGGGTGCGAGCGTTGCGGTGGTACCGGCTACCGCGGCCGCAACGGCGTATTCGAGATCCTCGAAATGTCGGACGAGGTCCGCAACCTGATCGGCCCGCAAACGGATTCACACGCGATCGACCGCGCCGCCATTTCGGCCGGTATGACGACAATGCTGGGCGACGCCATCGGAAAATGCCGGACGGGGATGACGACCGTTCCGGAAGTCTTCCGCGTCACCACGATCCGCTGACGCCATGCCCAATTATCTGTACCGCGCGATGCGCAAGGACGGAGAACTGGTCAGCGGAGCAATCGCGGCGCCCGCGCCGGGGGACGTAGCGCAGCGCATCGAACGGCTCGGCCTCGTGCTGGTCGACAACGTGACCCTTGAAGGCGGCGACGCCGGCGCGCGCCGCAGTTTCAGCCTGTTCAACCGGCCACGCCCCGAAGACGTCACCTTGTTCACCCGTGACCTGGCGCTACTGCTGCGGGCCGGCGCGCGGATCAATGATGGCCTCGAACTGCTCGCGGCCGATCGCGAATTCGGCCGGATGCGCCCGGTCGTCATCGATATCCGGTTTCGCGTGCTGGCCGGCGACAGCTTCGCCGAAGCGCTGGCGCTGCATGGCGCGCTTTTTCCTCCGATGTATCTGGCGCTGGTCCGCGTCGGCGAAGCGTCGGGATCGCTCGACCAGGTGCTGGAGGTGCTGGCCGACGAGCGCAGCCGCACCGAGAACCTGCGGCGGCGTCTGGCGGAAGCAACCCGCTATCCGCTGTTCGTGCTGGGCGCGGCCGGCTGCGTGTTGCTGTTCTTCCTGACATTCGTGTTGCCGCAATTCGCCAGCGTGCTGCAGGATTTCGGCGCCAAGGTCGATCCGATCGTATTGAGCTTCCTGAACTTCTCGACCTTCCTGCGCGCCAATGTGGACGCCGTTCTGATCACCGTTCTGGTCGTGCTCGCAGGCAGCTGGCTGCTGCTCCGCCAGCCGGGAATACGCCGCGGCCTGCTCGGCGCCGTCACGCGGCTACCCGCCATTCGTGACGTCGTCGCGTTTCACCGTACGGCCTTGTTCTGCCGGAATCTCGGATTGCTGCTTGGCAGCGGCGTGACGCTGACGGCGACATTGCGCATTCTCGTCGACATGATGTCGGCGACCTCTGCCTCCACGACATGGATCGATGCGGCCGAGCGCGTGCGCCACGGCGCGAAACTGTCCGATGCGCTGGCCGACACGCAGGCGCTGCCGGCGATGGCCGTGCGCATGCTGCGGCTTGGCGACGAGACGGGCCAGTTGCCGATGCTGGCCGGCCGCGTCGCCGAATTCTATGAAGCGAAGTTGCAGCGCACGCTCGACCGCATCGTCGGGATTGCCGGGCCTGCTGCGATTATCGTCATCAGCATCGTCGTCGGCGGATTGATCGTCTCGGTGATGACAGCATTGATGTCGGTCAGTCAGATCGTCGGCTAGGACAGGAGATCGCCTGCGTGCCCAGACATTCCCGCCGCCGCACCGCGCGGCTCAGACAAAACGCGCAAGCTGGATTCACGCTGGTGGAAATCCTGGTCGTGATCACGATCATTGGCCTCATCATGGCGCTGGTCGGCCCACGGGTGCTGAACTATCTCGGCGAGTCCAAGGCCAAGGCGGCCAAGATCCAGATCGAAAGCTTCACCAGCGCGCTGGACCTCTATTACCTCGATCTAGGCAAGTACCCGACCTCTACCGACGGGCTGGCGGCGCTTGCCCGCGCCGGCACTACGCAGGGCTGGAACGGACCTTATCTGCGCGGCGGCGTCGTCCCCAACGATCCCTGGGGGCATCCCTACATCTACCGCGCGCCGGGCGAGCGCGCGCCATACGAAATCATCTCGCTGGGATCCGACGGTCAGGAAGGCGGCAGTGGCACGGCAAGCGATATTGCGAGCGGCACGCGCTAAGCGCGGGTCGGGGGAGCACGGCTTCGCGCTGATCGAGATCCTGTGCGTGCTCGCCATCATCGGGCTGCTCGCCGCAATCATCCTGCCCGCCGTTCCGCGCACAACGTCGCGCGCGAGGCTTGAGAGCTATGCCGTGGAAATGGCGGCGCTGCTCAAGGCGGATCGCAATGCCGCGCTGCGACGACACGTTGCGGTCGCCACGCAGGTCGATGCCGCGGCACGGCTGATCCGGTCCGGCGTGACCGGCCGCAGCGTCAGGTTGCCCGGCGATGTCGCCGTGCAAGCCGTTCTGGCCAACCGCTGTGCCGGCCGTCTGGTCGACCGGGCGATCGATTTCTTTCCCTCCGGCATGTCGTGCGGCGGCGTCATCGCGCTGGCCCGCGCCGGGGTCGGATACGAAGTGCGCGTCAACTGGCTGACCGGAGGCATCGAGATTGTCCCGCAAAAGCTGCTCTGACAACGCCGCCGGCTTTACGCTGATCGAGGTGCTGGTCGCACTGGCGATCGTGGCCACCGTGCTGTCGTCGATCGGCATGGTGATCGCGACCTCGGTGAAGGGAACGCGGCAGATCGACCAGCGGCTGGCGCTGGCCGGCGTGGCGGAGACGCTGATGGCCGGCCTCCCCGCGCGCGAGCTGTTGAAGCCCGGACGGCAGTCCGGCGAGACCGCCGGCCACCGCTGGCGGATCGACGTGACGTCGATGCCCCGAACGGATGAAGCGCCGGCCGGCCGCTGGACTCCCCTCTCCATCACCCTGCGACTGCAGGCGCCGCGCGGCCCGGCCTTGCAGGTCAGCACGGTGCGGCTGGCCCGAACGGCGGCCGAGTGATGCGCGCCGTATCCCCTCCAGGCGCCGTACTCCGTCGCAGCGCCGGCAACGCCGGTTTCACACTCATCGAAGTGCTGCTGGCGACGCTGCTGATGACCATCATCCTGGGCGCGATGGCCACGGTGACCGCACAATGGCTGCCGAACTGGAATCGCGGGATGGTGCGGGTGCAGCGCGCCGAACGGCTCGCCACCGGACTGGACCGCATCGCCGCGGATCTGGCCGCGGCGGAAATGGTGCCGCTCAAGGGCGCTGCCGGTGCGCCGTTATTCGACGGTTCCGAACTGGCCGTCACCTTCATCCGGACCGCGGTCGGCCCCAATGCCCGCCCCGGGCTCGAGATCGTCCGGCTGATCGAGAAGGCCGACGCCCAGGGTCTCGCGGTGGTTCGTGAACGCGCGCCAATGGTGCCGATGCGGGAGGACGCCCAGGTCCGGTTCTCCGATCCGGTCGTGCTGGTTCGCGCGCCGTTCCGCGTCAGTTTTGCCTATGCCGGTCCGGACCGTGTCTGGCAGCCGGTCTGGCGGGCGCAAATGGAGTTGCCGGAGATCATCCGCATCACCGTGCGCGACGCCGCCACCGGCCAGGTGCTCGCGGCCTCGACGGCCACCGTGGTGCATACCAACGCGCCGGCCGAATGCGCCCGCGCCAAGTCGGCGTCGCAATGCCTGAAGGCGCGGCTGAAGCCTGCGGAGGCATCGCTGTGAACGCGCTGTCGGATCATCCAGACGGCACGCGCGGATCGCGCGGCTTCATCGTCGTTGCTGTGCTGTGGATTTTGGCCGCGCTGGCGGCGCTGGTGCTGATCTATCTCACCTACGTGACCAACACGGCCTTCACCGTGGCCAACGCGACGGCGCGTGTTCAGTCGGAAGCAGCACTCCAGGGCGCGGTCGAACTCGCGGCCTATCAGCTCGGCGCCGTACGTTCAGAGCAGCGCCCGTACGGCGGCACGTTCACTGCGCGGATGGGAACGGCACGGCTGTCGGTCGACTTCCGCACCGAGGCCGCGCGGATCGATCTCAATGCCGCCCCCAGAGAATTGCTGGCGGGACTGATGGTGGGGCTTGGCGCCGCACCGGCCAATGCCGGCGGCTATGCCGACCGTATCGTGGCATGGCGCACCTCGGCTGCGGCCGGCGAGGACGATACCGAGGATCTGTTATATCGCAACGCGGGCTATACCTACGTTCCCCGGCACGCGCCGTTTCCGGCGGCCGAGGAATTGTGGCTGGTGCAGGGAATTCCGCCGCAACTGATCGAACGGATGCTGCCGGTCCTGACCGTGTTCAGCAACCTCGCATCGGTCAATATCGCCGAGGCGGCGCCGCAGGTGCTGGCGGCGCTGCCTGGCATGACGCCGGAGAAGCTGCAAGCGCTGTTGCAGGAACGCCGCGATCCCCGCACCGACCCATCGCTTCTGGCAGAGCGCGGCGGTGGCGCAGCCTCCAATATGGTATCAAAGGCTTACCGGCTCGCGCTGACGGCGGACTTTGACGACGGCCGCCGGAGCGCCGCCGAGGTCGTCATCCTGCTTCTCGAAGACGGCGATGAGCTCTATCGTGTATTGTCGTGGCGCGATGTTTCGGATCGCGCGCCAACCCAGCAGGCCGGTCTGCGATGAAGTTTGGTCATACGCTCGGTGAAATCGTCAGCGCATGGACCGGCACGGTAGCTGGCGCCATCGTTGCCGGCTTCGACCGCCTGGTGTCGCCGCGCGTGTTGCGGCTGATCGAGGATGACAGGGGTAACTTCACGATCGATGCGACCGGTTCTGTCGCTGCGCCCGCCGCTGTCGACTACGTCGATGGCAGGCTGAGCGGCGCCGACCTCGCCCCTCGCTTTCGCGGCAGCCGTGTCGAACTGGTGCTGCAGCCGAGACGGTTCCTGTTTCGCCCGCTGGAATTGCCGGCGCGCGCGGCGGATTTTCTCGATGGCATCGTGCGCGCGCAGATCGATCGGCTGACGCCGTGGAGCGCTACGGATGCGGTGTTCGGCTGCAGCCCGCCGATCCCGAGCGCGCCGGACAGTATCACCACCGTGGTCGCGGCAACCACGCGCAAGGTCGCGATGAGCTATGTCGAGGCAATGTCGGATTTCCATCCCGCCTCGGTCGCGATCTGCGCGGGCGCCGGCGAACATCATCTCGAGCGGATCAAGGTGTTTGAACAGAAAGCACGCGGCCATCTCGATGCCGATCGCCTCGGCCGCGGGCTGCGCGTCGGGCTCGGCCTGGCTGCGATCGCGGCCGTCGCCTCGGCCGGCGTCGCGGCCTTCATGTCGGACCGGCTCGATGCGCAGCAGGACGAACTGGCACGCAAGATATCGCAGCGCCGCGCCATCATTCGCGCCAGCAGCGATGGCGGCACGCGCTCACCCGCAGCAGCGCTGGAGCAGCGCAAGTTCGCGGCGCCCGCCAGCGTGCTGGTGCTCGATACGCTGAGCCAGGTGCTGCCCGACCATACCTACGTCACGGAATTGCACCTCGCCGGCAGCAAGCTGCAGATCGCCGGCATCACCCGCGATGCGCCATCGCTGATCCCGCTGATCGAACAATCCGCGCACTTCACGCGTGCGACCTTCTATGCGCCGACCACCCGCTCTCCCTCCGATCCCGGCGAACGGTTTCACATCGAGGCGCGCATTGAACCAAAGAATGCGGCGCAACCATGAGCAACGCCAGCGCCGTCAGCCGCCTGCTCGTTCGCTCGCCGCTTATCGCCGTGGTGCTCTATATCGTGGCGGCGGGCGGGCTCGTTGCGATCGCGGTGGCCGGCCTGCTCGATATCCAGGATCGCAGCCGCACCCTGCGGGAGACGTCGGAGTTGCTGTCGCAACTGGAGAGCCGCGGCCCCCGCAGCGGCGCGCCCTCGGCCGCGCAACGCACCGGCTCGCCGTTTCTGGAAGGCCCAACCGTGACCGTGGCAGGTGCAGCCCTGCTGCAACGGGTGGCCGCCGCCGTCACGAATGTCGGCGGCACCGTGCAATCGTCGCAGGTCGATGTCGCCGGCAACGAGGCGCGCAACGGCTTCGTCGGCCTGCTGGTGAGTTGCGAGATGGAGCAGCCGGCGTTGCAGAAGCTGCTGTACGATCTGGAAGCCGGAATGCCGTTTCTGTTCGTGGACCAGCTCGATGTCCAGATCCCGCAGAGCACCGCCAGTGACGAAAGCAGCGGCGGACGGATCAGGGTTCTGCTCGGCATCTCCGGCCAGTGGCAGGGCGCACCATGACCGGGCGACGCCTCATGTTGATCGGGCCCGGGGCAGCCGATAGTCTGCCTCGCAAGCTGGCCGTGACACGCAGGCATCGGAGGCCGACATGACGCCGTTCCGGGGGATCATCGGCCTTGCTCTGCTGGGCTTGGCGGCCATGATCGACAGCCGCCCGGCGCGGCCCGCGCCCTCCTCTGCAACGCTCGACGTCCTGCCGGACGATCTGTTCGCGACACCCGGAGCCCGGCCACCGCGCAATGCGGCGTTGCCGCCGTTCGAGCCGCGATCGGCGCCTGCGCTGTCCGGCAATCCGTTGTGGAGCATCCCGCTGTCGAGCCTTGCGGCGACCCGGGACCGCCCGCTGTTTTCCGCATCGCGCCGCCCGCCGCCACGCGCCGTTGCCGGCCCCGCCATACAGCCCGTTCCGGTAGCGCTGCCCGCTCCAACGACCGAACTTCCGCCGCCGCCGCTGGCCCTGATCGGCTCCATCGTCGGCGATACCGATGCGATCGCCATTTTCATCGACAACACAACGCAGCAGGTGCTGAGGCTGCGTCGCGGCGACAACCATGCCGGCTGGGAACTGGTTTCGGTGCTGCAACGCGAGGTCACGCTGCAACACGACGCGCGGACGGAAACCCTGTCGCTCCGCCGAACCGAAACGCCATCCGCCACCCCTTTGGTACCCAACGCACCTGCCGCCACCGCCGGCACTTCCTATGCGCCGTTTACCCCGCGCTCGACGCCCAGGAACGGCGAGTCCGACGGGTTGTAGCGGCAGCTCAGACCGTGCCACGCTGCTTTCCTCGCTTCGGAATCGGGCTATGGTAGTCGGCGGAGCGGACCCTTCCTCAGGGCCGTAAATCTCCCGTACGACCGACGCCCCGCCCGTCCTGCCATCGTTTGGAGCTTGCCTTGACCTTTCCACACGCCTCGTCGGCCCTGTCGCGTTTCACTGTGCTCGATCTCACCCGCATCCGCTCCGGCCCGACCGCGGTGCGCCAGCTATCCGACTGGGGCGCCAACGTGATCAAGATCGACGCGCTGACGGAGGACGCCGGCGGGGAGCAACCCGGCGGACCGCGGCAGGGATCGGACTTCCAGAACCTGCATCGCAACAAGCGCGCCATGACGCTCAATCTGAAAGACCCGAAAGGCCTTGCGGCGTTTCTGCGGCTGGCGGCAAAGGCGGACGTGGTGGTCGAGAACTTTCGGCCTGACGTCAAGGACCGGCTCGGCATCGACTATGAGAGCCTGCGGGCGATCAATCCCGGCATCGTCTATGCCAGCATCTCCGGTTTCGGCCAGGACGGCCCTTATCACAAGCGACCCGGCTTCGATCAGATCGCCCAGGGCATGGGCGGCCTGATGTCGATCACGGGCGCGCCGGGCCAGGGGCCGATGCGGGTCGGCATTCCCGTGGCGGACCTCACCGCCGGCCTGTTCTGCGCGATGGGCATCCTGACGGCCTTGCTGGAGCGCGACGTCTCCGGCCAGGGTCAATGGGTGCAGACCTCTCTGCTGCAGGCGCAAATCTTCATGCTGGATTTCCAGGCCGCGCGCTGGCTGATGGAAAAGGATGTGCCGAAGCAGGCCGGCAACAACCATCCCACCAGCATCCCGACCGGCGTCTTCAAGACCTCGGACGGCTACATCAATATCGCCACCACCGGCGGCAAGATCTGGGAGCGCTGCGCGCAGGCCATCGGCGCGCCCGAACTGGTGACGAACCCCGACTACGCGACCGGCCCGACGCGCTCGAAGAACCGCGATGCTCTCAATGCCGAGATCTCACGCTTCACCGAAAAGCGCTCCACCGACGAATGGGTTCGTGAGCTGAACGCAGCCGGCGTCCCGTGCGGCCCGATCTATTCCGTCGACCAGATGTTTGCGGACGAGCAGGTCAAGCACCTCGGCATCGCGCAGGACGTGCCGACGGACGACGACCGCGCCATTCGGCTGGTCGGCCAGCCCTTCACCCTGTCACGGACGCCCAGCCGCATGGCGGCGCGACCGCCGGAGTTCGGCGAGCACACGGATGAAGTCCTCGCCGAATTTGGTTTCAGCGATGGCGAGATTGCGGAATTGCGGCAGGGCAAGGTCATCTAGAACGTTTTCCGTTCCGGTAAAATCGGAACGGACCGCGCTTCCACGCTTGTAAAGCGATCGGCAAAAAATCTGACGTTCGTCAGGCAAACAGCGTGTGGACTGCCAAATAGCAGCTGATCGATGAGATCAGCGCGGCCGATGCCGACCAGGGCATCGGATCGTCGTTACGGACCGCGAAGGTCAAACCGAACCATATCATCGACAAAACGCAGAGCGGGACGAGAAGCCAGCTCATGAATTCAGCTATCGCCATGAAGACCCCGGTGAGAACGATCAAAATCAGAAAATTTACCGTGCTTACGCCATGATGCTACCAACTAACCCAGAGATTGCAAGAAAAAGCCATTATCGATCTCTTGACGATAATAATTACGCCATGATCTTAGTGACTTAGACCGAATAAGAAGACAGCGAGCAACACAACTCCCTGCAACCTCCTCGATTGAACAACCAGAAGCATGCCAATCCCCCTTGACGACGACATGTTTCGGCCGATCGTGCGCCATGCACCGCTGCCCTCGATCGATCTGCTGATCCGCGACGAACGCGGATTTCTTCTGCTGGGATTGCGCAACAACGAACCCGCGCGAGGAACATTCTTCGTGCCCGGAGGCTGCATCCGGAAGAACGAGACGATCGCGTCGGCTTTCGCCCGGATCGCGCGCGAGGAAACCACGCTGAATGCCAACATCGATCAGGCGCGATTTGTCGGAATCTTCGAGCAGATGTATCCCGCCAACCGCTTTTCCGAAGCCGGATACGGCACGCATTACGTTTCCCTCGCCTATGAGCTGAAATTGCCGGAAAGGCCGATGCTGACCCCGGACGCCCAGCATCAGGAACTGGTCTGGATGCAAAGTTACGACGATCGCGCCCATCCTTATAACCGGGTGTATTTCGACCTTTGATGACGAACCCGGCGGGCGTCACGTTGCGTTAAGAATTTTCGAACAAGATCAACGCGGTTCGTCCGCTTGAACGGTCCGGGAGTTGTTTGACGTCCCGGGGACGCCGTCGTTGGGCGCCCTGCGTGATCGAGCCGTGGTCTCGCGCACTAGGCTTTCGCATGATTCAATCCAGTCAGGACAAAGCCAAGGAAATCGCCTTCTTCGACGGCCATGCCGCCGCGGACAGCTATGACGTGTTCACGCCGGAGAGCAGCCATCGCCTGATCGCGGTTTGTGCGGGCCTGGCCAAATTCCAACCCGGCGCGCGCATTGCAGATCTCGGCTGCGGCTCCGGCGCCTTTACCCACATCCTGCAGCAGCAGGGCTATGACCCGGTCGGCATCGATATCAGCCCGAAGCTGATCGCGCTGGCGAAAGACAAATATCCCACCATCGAATTCGCCGAAGGTGATGTCGAGCATCTTCCATTTGCCGCCGACAGCCTCGACGGCGTGTTGCTGAGCGGGCTGGTCCACCATCTGCCCGATCCCGCGCGCTGTGCCGCCGAAGCCTTCCGCGTGCTGCGACCGGGCGGTTCGTTCGTCGCCTTCGACCCCAACCGCATGAACCCGTTCATGTACCTGTACCGCGACCGCTCCTCGCCGCTGTACAGCTCCGTGGGCGTGACCGAAAACGAACGTCCGGTGCTGGCGCGCGAGATCGCAGCTACCTTCGATGACGCCGGGTTCAATGTCCGGACCGATTTCATGTCGAACCTGAATTATCGCTATCTAGCGTCTGCAAAGCTGCGCTGGTTGCTGCCTGCCTATAACGCCATCGATCGCATAGCCTTCACGCCGAACCTGATGAAGCCGCTGCGCTCGTTCGTTCTAACCTATGGTGAGAAGCCGTGACCGTTGTCGAGCTCCCGATCGCAGCCCGCGCAAGCGATGCCAGAACCGCCGACGTCACCGTGATCGGCGGCGCCGGCCATGTCGGCATCCCGCTGGTCCTGTCGTTTGCGGCGAAGGGATTGCACGTCAACGTCAACGACATGAACCTCGCCAATCTCGCGGAGCTGGCGGCTGGCCGCCTGCCCTTCATCGAATATGGCGCACAGGAACTGCTGACCGCGGCGCTGCGCGACAAGCGCCTGACCTTTACCAGCAAGCCCGGCCAGACTTCGCAAGCAGGACCGGTGATCGTCACAATCGGCACCCCGGTCGATGAGTTCCTGAACCCGGAACGTAAGGTCGTGCAGGATTGCATCGAGAGCTTGCTGCCCTACCTGCGCGACCATCAACTGCTGGTGCTGCGCTCGACGCTGTATCCGGGGACCACGGACTGGATCAATGAATACCTCGCCCGCAAGGGCCGCAAGCTCAAGGTCGCATTCTGCCCGGAACGCATCGTGCAGGGCCACGGCATCGATGAGCTGGCGCGCATGCCGCAGATCATCAGCGGCACCTCGCCGGAGGCCGCAGAGGAAGCCGCCGCATTGTTTCGCAACATCGCATCC
Organism: Tardiphaga sp.; assembly: GCF_028290495.1. Taxonomy (GTDB): domain Bacteria; phylum Pseudomonadota; class Alphaproteobacteria; order Rhizobiales; family Xanthobacteraceae; genus Tardiphaga. The sequence goes on along the minus strand of NZ_JAQGJT010000052.1, from coordinate 59,053 downwards.
GAGATCGTGGTGCTGGACCCGATCGAAGCGGAATTCGCCAAGCTGTTCGGCAACGCCTACCGCTACATCGAATTCGCCGTCACCAACCAGTTCTACCTGATCGCCAAATCGGCGGGTCTCGACTATCACCGCATCCTGCAGGCCATGAAGCACAACTACCCGCGCGCCGGCAACATTCCGTCGCCGGGCTACGCCGCCGGACCGTGCCTGATGAAGGACACGATGCAGTTGACCGCGTTCGCGCGCAACGAATTCAGTCTGGGCAACGCCGCGATGCTGGTGAATGAAGGCCTGCCGCTGCATATCGTGGACGATCTGCGCCGGCGATATAACCTCGAGAACATGACGATCGGCCTGCTCGGCATGGCCTTCAAGGCCGAGATCGACGATGTCCGGGCATCGCTGAGCTACAAGTTCAAGAAGGTGCTGGGCGGCTACGCCCGCGAGGTCCTGACCACCGATCCGTTCGTCACCGTCGATCCCGACCTGCTGCCGTTCGCAGACGTGGTCGCACGCAGCGACCTGCTGATCCTGTGCACGCCGCACAACGTCTACAAGACCGCAGACCTCATGGGGAAGCCGGTGATCGACGTATGGAACATGCTGCCGCAGGCCGCAGATTTCGCCGAATGCACCACCGCGCCACTGGCCTATGCCGACAGTCTTGAACGATAGCGCGGAGCAGCGCGAACCCCGCGGCACGACGCCGCCGCGGGTCGATCTCGTCATTCCCGTCTACAACGAGGGCGCCAACATCCTGGCGACGCTCGGCGCGTTGGCGCGTGACGTCCGGACGCCTCTCCGCGTGCTGATCTGCTACGACCGCGACGACGACGATACCTTGCCTGCGGTCCGCGACCATCCCGAGGTCCATGCCGGCCTCGACGTCGTCTTTGTCCGCAACCGCGTGCGCGGCGCGCACGGCGCGGTGATGGCCGGATTTGCCGCGAGCACCGCCCCCATAGTCGTCGCCTATCCGGCCGATGACGATTTCAACGCCGGCATTCTCGACGCCATGACCGCGCTGATCGACGACGGCTGCGACGTCGTGTGCGCCAGCCGTTTCATGCCGGGCGGCACCATGCAGGGCGCCCCCATGCTGAAGGCCACCCTGGTACGCAGCGCGGCGTTCTTGCTGAACCGCGTCGCCGCACTGCCGACCAAAGACCCGACCAGCGGATTTCGCATGTTCTCCCGCCGCGTTATCGACGGGATCGAGATCGAATCCGATCAGGGCTTTTGCTACAGCATCGAGATGCTGGTGAAGACACACCGTTTGGGCTGGCGGATCGGCGAAGTGCCCGCGCTCTGGTATGAGCGCCAGCACGGCGCCAGCCGGTTCAGGGTGATGAAGTGGCTGCCGGCCTATCTGCGCTGGTTTCGCTATGCTTTCGCGACCACCTTCCTGCGCCGCCGCGCCGACACGGTGACATTGAAGTCCGGACAGCCGCTTGTGGATGCCGCACATGCAAGATGAATGGCCAAAAATCCTGTCGCGGCAGACCGTCAAGGTGTCTCCGTGGGTCGAACTTGTGGCGCGCGAGGTAGAGTTCACACCGGGGGAGCCCTCGCAGGTTTATCACGCCATCGCCCAGCAGGACTATCTTGCCATCGTCGCGCTGACTCCGGACGGACGTTTTCCCATCGTGCGGCAATATCGGCCGGCGCTCGAGATGTTCACTTGGGAATTGCCGGCTGGTCTCGCCGAACCGGGCGAGGATCACGGCACAGGCTGTGCGCGCGAATTGCTCGAGGAAACGGGCTATCCTGCGCGCGCCATCCATCCGTTGGGATCAGCCGCGCCGTGTAGCGGGCGCTTCAGCAACCGTATCCACTCGTTTTTTCTGCAAACCGGCGAACGGATCGATGACTTCGTTTCGGAGCCTGGTCTGTCTGTCGATCTCGCAACACCGGCCGAGCTGGTCGCGATGATCATGTCCGGCGAACTCATTCAGCAGCTGCATCTCGGCGCCCTCCTGCTTGCCGAATTGCGCGGCTTCATCACACTGCCGCGACAGGAGCCGACGTGATCCGCATCGGCATCGTCGGCTGCAATTACGGACGCCTCGTTCATCTCCCGGCTTTTCGCAGGGATACGCGCTGCGAGGTCATCGCTCTGGCCGGCAGCGATGCCACGCGCACGGCAGAGCTGGCCGATGCCGCCGGCATACCGCTGTCGTTCGGCCGTTGGGAAGATCTCGTAGGGCATCCCGACGTCGATGCCGTAAGCATCGCCGCGCCACCGCGCCTGCAAGCTCCCATCGCTCTGCGCGCCATCGCACTGGGCAAGCCGGTGTTCGCCGAGAAGCCGATCGCAGCCTCCCTCAACGACGCCCGGGCGATGGCCGCGGCCGCGGCCACCAGCGGCCTCGCCACGATGGTCGATTTCAATTTCTCCGCCGTGCTGGCCTTTCGCAAAGTGCGGGAGTTGCTCGATCAGAACGCGATCGGGCGGCTGCGCCACGTTGCGGTCAACTGGCACGTGGAAAACTACGGCACCCGCATGCGGCTGAAGAACTGGAAGACCGCCGGCGACGACGGCGGCGGCGCGCTGGGAAACTTCGTCAGCCACTCCTTGCATTATCTGGAATGGCTGTGCGGCCCGATCGCCGGACTGTCCGCGCGGCTGTCCGGCCTGCCGGATGCCCCCTTGATGGAAACCAACGCGGCGATCAGCCTGCAATTCCAGTCCGGCGCCGCCGGCCAGTTGGCGATGAGCTGCGCCTCCTTCGCGGGCTCGGGGCACCGGTTGGAATTTTACGGCGAGGACGGCACGCTGACGCTGATCAATCCGACGCCGGATTACATGCGCGGCTTTGAGCTGCATCTTGCCCGGCGCCCGGAAACGGCGCTGGCCCGCATCGAGATCGACGATCCCCTCGACCGGTCATTCCTCGCCGACGGCCGGATCGCGCCGGTCTCGCGCCTCGCCACAGCGTTCCTGGACGCCGTCGTCGAAAAACGAACCTGCACGCCCGGCTTCGCCGAAGGGTTACGGGTTCAGACTTTGATTGATGCGGCGCGCCGTGCAAATAACAGCGGCTGCTGGCTCGACATCGGGCCGAAGACGACGGAGACGCGCGCGTGAGTTCAATTCTGGTCACCGGCGGCAGCGGCTTCATCGGCTCCGCCCTCGTCAAGGCTCTGGTGCGAGACGGCCACGCCGTCCGTGTGCTGGATGACAACTCGCGTGGCGCGCCGCGCCGGCTGCAAGAGGTGGCAAGCGACATCGAATTCATCGGAGGCGATATCCGCGACGCAGCCGTCGTCGCCCGCGCCGTCAAAGGCGTCGATGAGGTGCATCACCTCGCTTTTGTCAACGGCACCGAATATTTCTACAGCGCGCCGGAACTGGTGCTCGATGTCGGCGTCAAGGGCATGATCAATGTGATCGATGCCTGCCGCAGCGAAGGCGTCGGCAAGCTTATCCTTGCTTCCAGTTCGGAAGTGTACCAGACGCCGCCCAGTGTGCCCACCGACGAGAGCGCGCCGCTTGTGGTGCCCGACCCGACCAACCCGCGTTATTCCTACGGCGGCGGCAAGATCATCAGCGAGCTGATGGCGCTGAACTACGGCCGCAAGTTTTTCGAGCGCGTTCTGATTTTCCGCCCGCACAATGTCTATGGCCCCGACATGGGCTGGGAGCATGTCGTCCCGCAATTTGCGCAGCGCGTGAAGGCGATGTCGGCGGCGCATCCCGCGGGCCGGCTGCCGTTCGAGATGCAGGGCAATGGCCGGCAGACCCGCAGCTTCTGCCATGTCGATGATCTCGTCGCCGGCGTGCTGGTGATGCGCGATCGCGGCGAACATCTCGGCATCTACCATGTCGGCACGCTGGAGGAGATCGAGATCGCCGACCTCGCCAGCCGCATCGCCGCGCACGGTGGCCGCGAGGTCGAGCTGATCGAAAAACCCGCGCCGGCCGGCGGCACCGAGCGCCGTTGCCCGGATATCGCGAAACTCGCAGCGCTCGGCTACGAACCGAAAGTGACACTGGCGCAAGGCCTCGGCCCCACGGTCGACTGGTACTGGGCCAACGAAAACCTCGCCCCTCACCGCTGACGCCTTTCAGCGCACGCCCCGGAGATCGACCGTGTTCCCAACCAAAATCGCACGCGGCGCCGGTAGCGGCGGAAGTGTCCCGGTCGAATGCTGCCAGATCTGCGGCCATGAACCACTGGAGACCGTGCTGTCGCTCGGCTACATGCCGCCGGTGAACCAGATGGTGCCGATCGGCGCGGTGCAGACGCAGCAGATCTGGTTTCCGACCAACCTGATGTACTGCAGTGAATGCGAACTGGTGCAACTCGGCGTCGCCGTCGATCCCGTCATCATCTTCCCGCCGGAATATCCCTACACGTCAGGCATGACGCGCATCCTGCGCGAGAATTTCGCGGACCTCTATGCCGAGTCCTCGAAGATGCTCGGCCTGACCAAAGACGATCTGGCGATCGACATCGGCTCCAATGACGGCACGTTGATCTCGAACTTCCAGAACGGTGGCCACCGCATCCTCGGCATCGAGCCGACCGATGTGGCCAGGATCGCCAACGACCGCGGCATCCCTACCCTGCAAGCCTACTTCTCGAAAGACGTCGCCCAGCAGGTCAAGGAGAAGCATGGCGCGGCAAAGGTCATTACCGCCGCAAACTGCTTTGCGCATATCGAGGACGTTCACGCCATCGTCGAGGGCATTGTCGAGATGCTGGCGCCGGACGGCGTGTTCATCTCGGAATCGCATTATCTGATCGGCCTGCTCGACGACCTGCAATACGACACCGTCTATCACGAGCACCTGCGCCACTACACCATCGGCAGCCTCGCTTACCTGCTCGGCATGCACGGGCTGGAGATCTTCCACGCCGTCAAGATCCCCACACATGGCGGATCGATTCGCGTCTATGCGGCGCGCAAGGGCACGCACGCGATGCAACCGAGCGTCAAGGCGCTGCGCGACAGTGAGCCTGTCGGCGAAACGATGCGTGCGCGACTGAAGACCTTCCGCCACGACGTGATGCTCTCCAAGGAGCGGCTTCACGCCATGATCCGCGACGTCAAGGAAAGCGGCGGCCGGATCTGCGGCATCAGCGCGCCGTCGCGCGCCTCCACGCTGGTGAATTATGTTGGCCTCGACTCCAACACCATCGACTATGTGGTCGAGATCGAGGGCTCGCTGAAGATCGGCAAGTGCATGCCGGGCACGCTGATCCCCGTGGTCGAGGAAAGCCGGATGTTCGATGACCAGCCGGATTGCGCCATCATCTTTTCATGGCACATCGCCGACGAGCTGGCCGCGAAACTCCGCGCCAAGGGGTTCAAGGGCACGCTGATCACGCCGCTGCCGGTGCCGCGGTTTCTTTAAGACCGATCAGCTCGCAGCCGTCGCCGGCCGCATCATGCGCCCAACGCTGGCAAAGGCCTTGTCGATCACCGGCCAGAACAGCAGCGTGATCGCGATCGTAGTGATCGTGCCGACCAGCCCGTTCGACCAGAACACGCCGACGCTGCCGCCGGAGCCGATCATCGACAGGCGGAAAGCATCCTCGGCGCGATTGCCAAGCACCAGCGCCAGCGTGAACGGCGCCAAGGGAATGCCGATTTTCTTGAAGACATAGCCGACCACGCCGAAGCCTAGCATCAGCCAGATGTCGAACATCGCGTTCTGGATCGCATAGGCGCCGATCGCGCAGGACACCACGATCATCGGCGCCACGGCGGCGAACGGTACCCGCAGGATGGAGGCGAAGATCGGCACGGTCGTCAGCACGATGACGAGGCCGACGACATTACCGAGATACATCGAGGCGATCAGCCCCCACACAAAATCCTTGTGCTCGACAAACAGCAACGGCCCGGGATTGAGTCCCCACACCATCAAACCGCCAAGCAGGATCGCTGCGGTGCCGGAGCCGGGAATGCCCAGCGCCAGCATCGGCAGCAGCGCCGCAGTGCCCGACGCGTGCGCCGCAGTCTCCGGCGCGAACACGCCCTCGATGCGGCCCTTGCCGAAGCTTTCGGGATCCTTCGAGAAACGCTTGGCGAGGTTGTAGCCCATGAAGGACGCCGCGATCGCGCCGCCCGGCGTGATGCCGAGCCAGCAGCCGATGAAGGACGAGCGCAGCAGCGTCATCCAGTATTTCGGCAGGTCCTTCCAGACGTTGATGACGACGCGCAGGCTGATCTTGGCGGCATGGCCTCGCAAGGCGAGGCGCTCCTCCATCGTCAGCAGGATCTCGCTGATGCCGAACAGGCCGATCACCGCGACCAGGAAGTTGATGCCGCGCAGCAGTTCGTTGGAGCCGAACGTCATGCGCAACGTGCCGGACACGGTGTCCATGCCGACGCCGGCAATCAGAAGCCCCAGCGCCATCGAGATAACGGTCTTGTGCTTGGCCTCGCGGCCGAGGCCGACGAAGGAGCAGAACGTCAGGAGATACACCGCGAAGAATTCCGGCGGTCCGAATTTCAACGCGAAGGACGAGATCATCGGTGCGAGGAAGGTGATCAGCAGCACGGCGACCAGCGAGCCGATGAACGACGAGGTGAAGGCCGCCGTCAACGCTTCTGCCGCGCGGCCCTGCTGCGCCATCGGATAGCCGTCGAAGGTGGTGGCCACCGACCACGCCTCGCCGGGGATGTTGAACAGGATCGAGGTGATGGCGCCGCCGAACAACGCGCCCCAATAGATGCAGGACAGCATCACGATGGCCGAGGTCGGATCCATCGTGAAGGTCAGCGGCAGCAGGATGGCGACGCCGTTCGGACCGCCCAGCCCCGGCAACACGCCGACGAAGATGCCGAGCACCAGCCCGATCACCATCAGCGCCATGATCTTCCACGTCATCAGCACGGCGAAGCCGTGCAGCAGCAGTCCGAAGGCTTCCATCAGATCAGTCCTAGCGGCCGAAGGCCGCTTCGAGCGGTCCCTTCGGCATGATGACGTCGAAGGCGATATCGAAAGTGGCGAACATGATCGCCGTGAAGATGAAGGCGGTGAGCACCGATTTCCACCACGCGATCTTGCCGACGAAGCGCATGAAGCCTGCGATCAGCAGGAAGCTCGCGACATAGAGCCCGAGATACTGCATCGCGAGACAAAAAGCGGCGGTCGGCAGGAACACCAGCATCACGCGGCGCAGTTGCGCGCGGGTGACAAACGCGTCCGACGATCCGCCGCGCGCGAGCAGCGTGGTAACGAGGCCGAACAGGCTGGCGCCGCCCAGGATCACCGAAAGATAGAACGGGAAGTAACCGGGCTGCGGCCCGGTATCGTCCCAGGAAATGCCGGTCGAGTAATTATCGACCCCGAGCGTCACCGCCAGCCCGAGCAGCAATAGCGAGACGATGATCTCCACCGTGCGCGTGCTGCAGACCGCCGGCGAATCCGGCTCCGGCGCGGTGGGATCGTCGACGATGATTTCGAGGTCGGTATTGGACATGGGAATTTTTCTAAGGCGTGAGGTGCGTTTCCCGGACGCGGTGCGGCATTTTTATGCCGCTCCGCAGATCCGGGATCACGGTTTGGTGAAAGAAAGCTGGGCCCCGGATCTGCGGCGCACCACGCCGCCTCCGGGGAACGGGACCTACTTCGCCACAAATCCCGCTTCGGTCATCAGCGCCTTGTTGATCGCGTCATCCTCTTCGAGGAACTTGAGCATCGCATCGCCCTTCAGGAAGATCGGCTTCAGCGCCTGCTTCTCCATGTAGTCCTTGTATTCAGCCGTCTTCGTCACCTTCTCGAACAGGTCGACATAGAACGCCTGCTGTTCCGCCGTCACCTTGCCGGGGAGGAACATCGCGCGCAGCATCAGATACTGCACGTCGAGGCCCTCCTCCTTGCAGGTCGGGATGTCGTTCCACGACTGCGTCTCGGTGACCTTGGTAGTGTAGGAGATGCGCTCCTTGTCGAACACGCACAGCGCGCGGACCTGGCCGGCGCGCCAGACTTCGAGATTGTCGGAGGGGTTGTTGATGTTCGCCTCGGTGTGGTTGCCGACCAGCTGCGTCGCCGCCTCGCCGCCGGACTTGTACGGGAGGTAGGAGAACTTCGCGCCGGTCTTCTTTTCCATGAACACCGTCAGAACGTGGTCTTCGCGCTTGGAGCCGGTGCCGCCCATCTTGAACGGCGCAGGTGCCGCCTTCGCGGCATCAATGAATTCTTTCACGGTCTTCGGACCGGCCGCGTTGTCCCACAATACGAACTGATCCATCGCCACCACGGCGACCGGCGTGAGATCGCGCCAGTTGAACGGGATTTTCGCCGACAGCGGCAACATGTAGATCAGTGAATAGGCGACCATCACCTTGTTGGCGTCGCCGTCGCTGGATTTCATGTAGATCAGCGCTTCGGCACCCGACGCGCCGCCCTTCAGCGACACGATCACCGGGGCCTTCATCAGATTGTTCTTCTGGATCGCGGCCTGCATCATCCGCGCCATCTGGTCGGAAGCGCCGCCGGCACCCGCCGCGACCACGATTTCCACCGGCTTGGTCGGCTCCCAGGCTGCTGACGCCGACATGATCGGCGCGCTCACCAGCACGGCCGCCAGCGCGGCTGTGGCCCGTATCAACTTGGACATGGTCTCATCCCTATATCGTCTGGCGCGGGCTCGAACGGCCCGCTTATCCCGGTCGGTATCTTGCGGTCTATTGGACGTGACTTCAAGCATGCCGCCCTGATGCACAAGACGACTTTGGTAGGTCGCGGCGGGCGCGGGGCGTCCGCCGCGCGGCGGCTACTTGCCCTGCCAGTTCGGCTTGCGCTTGTTCAGGAAGGCGTCCATGCCCTCGCGGAAATCCTCGCTCAGATAGGCTTTCAGCACGAGGTCCTGGCCCTCTTCGCGAGTCAGCTTGGGACGCAGCCGGCGCACCGCTTCCTTGGTGACTTCGAGGGTGATCGGCGCGTGGCTGGCGACCAGTTGCGCGGTCTCCAGCGCGCGGCGTTGCAGCGTCTCGACATCCGGCACGATCTCGTTGATCAGGCCGAGCGCCAGCGCCTCCGGCGCCTCGATCAGCCGGGCGGTGAAGATCATGTCCTTGGTGCGGGCCGGGCCGACCAGCGCCATCACGCGGCTGATGTTGGACATCGACAGGCAGTTGCCCAGCGTGCGCGCGATCGGAAAGCCCATCCGCGTCGCGGCGGTTCCGATGCGCAGGTCGCAACAGGCGGCGATGCCGGCGCCGCCGCCGGTGCAGGCGCCGGCAATCGCGGCAATGGTCGGCACCCGGCAGGTTTCCAGCGAGGTCAGCACGCGGTCGATGCGCGACTCGTAGTCGAGTGCGTCCTGCGCGGTCTTGAAGGCGCGAAACTGCGAGATATCGGTGCCCGACGCGAACGCCTTGTCGCCGGTACCGGTCAGGATGATCGCCTTGATCGAGTGGTCGGTATTGGCCGCCTCGCAGATTTCCGCCATCCGCTCATACATCGCGAACGTCATCGCGTTGCGCGCCTGCGGGCGGTTAAAGGTGATGCGGGCGATGCCGCCCTCGACGGAATAGAGCAGGTCTTCGGTGGCAGGTGCCGGGGCGTCCATGATGGTTCTTTCTCTTGGATAGCTGATGCTACCGCACGATAGCGGCCGGAGCGCGCGCGCTCCAGCCAAGTTTGAGTGACGGAGCCTTACGCGACGGCCGATTTGGGCATCTGGACGACGTCCCGGCCCTTCAGCACTTCCATCGCGGCCATCACGCCACCGGCGCGGTGCGGCACGCGGGCGAGATCGAGGCCCATCTCGACGCCGGCCAGCGTTCCCATCAGCATCAGGTCGTTGAAGTGGCCGATATGGCCGATGCGGAAGATCTTGCCCTTCCACTTCGCCAGCCCCGTCCCCAGCGACATGTCGAAGTTCTCCAGCACGACCTTGCGGAACGCATCCGCATCGTGGCCTTCGGGCATCATCACAGCCGTCAGCGCCGGCGAGTGGTCATGGGCCTCGATGGAGACCGTCTCCAGACCCCATGCCTTCACCGCGGCGCGGGCGGCAGCGCCGTGACGCTTGTGGCGGGCGAACACATTGGCCAGCCCCTCTTCCTCGAGCATCGCGATGGCTTCCTTGAGCCCGTACAGCACGTTGGTCGCAGGCGTATAGGGCCAGGAGCCGAGCTTGTTGGCGTTGATGACTTCCTGCCAATCCCAATAGGCGCGGAACGAACTGTTCGCCTTGGAGGCGGCCAGCGCCTTGTCGGAGATCACGTTGAAGCCGAGGCCGGGCGGCAGCATCAGGCCCTTCTGCGAGCCGGCAACGGTGACATCGATGCCCCAGGCGTCGTGCTCATATTCCAGCGAACCGATGCCGGACACGGTATCGACCATCAGCAGCGCCGGGTGCTTCGCCCGGTCGATCGCATGGCGAACTTCCTGGGGATGGGTGACGCAGCCGGTCGAGGTCTCGTTGTGGACCACCATCACCGCCTTGATGGCGTGCGCCTTGTCGGCGTGCAGGCGGGCCTCGATCTGGGTGAGGTCGGCGCCGTGACGCCAGTCACCGGGAACCAGTTCGACGTCGAGCTTGAACTTCTCCGCGATGCTGCGCCACAGCGCGGCGAACTGGCCGGTTTCGGCCATCAGCACCCGGTCGCCGGGCGACAGCGTGTTGACGATGGCGGCTTCCCAGGCGCCGGTTCCCGAAGACGGATAGATGATGACCGGCTGTTTGGTTTTGAAGATCCGCTGCGAGCCGGCCAGCACGTTGTGGCCGAGTTCAGCGAATTCCGGACCGCGGTGATCCAGCGTGGGCATATCCATCGCCCGCAGCACGCGATCGGGCACGTTGGTCGGACCGGGAATCTGCAGGAAATGCCGTCCGGTGTGCACAGTCATATGGTGTCCTTCCCAGGGGGTAGCTTTTCATTGAGGCGCCCGGATAGCACTTTTCCGGAGGCTTGTCGCCCGTCTGGCATACCAGATACCGTTAGAAAAACGTGGGGCAGCTATGAGGTTTTCTTATCTCGCTTTGCAGCACGTCGGTGCTTGCCAAGCCGAATCCCGGATGCAAGACAGCTAGCCAAAGGCGGGCATCCGCGGGGTGCTTCGATACGGGATGAGACGAATGGCCAAGGCCACTATAGTCCGGAGTTCGGCAGCCGACAGCGCGCTGGCCGCGCGGCTGACGCGCGAAGTCTCGGGCGACGTGTTCTTCGACCCCTTCAACCGCGGCCGCTACGCAACCGACGCCTCGTTCTACCAGATCGTGCCGTTCGGCGTTATTGTGCCCCGCACCATAGACGAGGCGCTGCGCGCGCTGGCGATCTGCCGCGACGACGGCCGTATCGTCACGCCGCGCGGCGGCGGCACCTCGCAATGCGGCCAGACCGTCAATGACGGCATCGTCATCGATCTCTCCAAACACCTCAACAAGCTCATCTCGCTGGATGTCGCGGGCCGCAGCTGCGTGGTCGAGCCCGGCATCGTGCTCGACGACCTCAACCGCCAGTTGAAGAAGCACGGGCTGTGGTTTCCGGTCGATGTCTCCACCGCGTCGCGCGCGACCATCGGCGGCATGGCGGGCAACAATTCCTGCGGCGGCCGCTCGCTGCGCTACGGCACGATGCGCGACAACACCATCGCAATGGACGCGGCCCTCGCCGACGGCACGCTGTTGCATTTCGGCGAAGTGAATGCCGGTGACGATGGCCCTGCTTTGTTCAACGACATGCTGGCGCTAGGCCGGCGCGAGGCGAGCGAGATCGCCGAGCGCTTTCCAAAAGTGCAGCGCCGCGTCGGCGGCTACAATCTCGATGCGCTTGTGCCGAAGAACACCGCCAACAACATGGCGCACCTGCTGGTCGGCTCCGAAGGTACGCTGGCCTTCACGACACAGGTCGAGTTGAAGCTGTGGCCCTTGATATCAAACAAGGTGCTCGGCGTCTGCCACTTCGGCAGCTTCTATGAGGCGATGGACGCGGCCCAGCATCTGGTCAAGCTCAAGCCTATCGCTGTCGAACTGGTCGACCGCACCATGCTGGCTCTGGGCCGCGACATCGAGATGTTCAAGCAGATCATCGGCACGGCGGTGCGCGGCGATCCCGATGCGGTGCTGATCGTCGAATTCGCCGAACAAGACCAGAGCGACAACACCGCGAAGTTGAAGCAGCTCGGCGAGTTGATGGCCGACCTTGGATTTGGCTGGGATAACCCGAAGCGCAAATGGGGCGGCGTGGTCGAGATCACCCAGCCCGCCTTGCAGACCGGCATCGCCGAATTCCGCGCCGCTGGACTCAACGTCATGATGTCGATGAAGCAGGAGGGCAAGCCGGTCTCCTTCATCGAGGACTGTGCCGTGCCGCTGCCGCATCTGGCTGATTACACCGAGCGGCTGTCCGGCATTTTCGCCAAACACGGCACCACCGGCACGATGTATGCGCACGCCTCCGAAGGCTGCCTGCATGTCCGCCCGGTGCTGAACCTCAAGCTCGACAAGGACGTGAAGGCGATGCGCGCCATCGCTGAAGAGACCTTCGCGATGGTCAGGGAATACAAGGGCTCGCATTCCGGCGAGCATGGCGACGGCATCATGCGCTCGGAATTCCACGCGCAGATGTTCGGCGATCGCATCGTCGCGGATTTCGCCGAGATCAAGCGCCGCTTCGACCCCGGCAATGTGCTGAACCCCGGCAAGATCGTCGATCCACCCAAGATGGACGACCGCTCGCTGTTTCGGTTTCCGCCGGGCTATCGCATCGACGAGTTGAAGACCGTGCTGGACTGGTCGGCCTGGCCCGGCGCCGGCGGCGGCTTCCAGGGCGCGGTGGAGATGTGCAACAACAACGGTGCCTGCCGCAAGCTCGAGGGCGGCGTGATGTGCCCTTCCTACCGCGCCACGCGCAACGAACAGGACGTGACGCGCGGCCGCGCCAACAGCTTGCGCCTCGCCATTTCCGGCCAGCTCGGCCCGGACGCGCTGACGTCGGATGCGATGGCGGATACGCTGAAGCTCTGCGTATCGTGCAAGGCCTGCCGCCATGAATGCCCGACCGGGGTGGACATGGCGAAGATGAAGATCGAGGTGCTGGCCGCGCGGGCAAAGAAACATGGCCTGACGCTGCGCGACCGCCTCGTCGGCTATCTCCCGCATTACGCAGCACTCGCCGCGCGCCTCGCGCCGCTGGCGAACCTGCGCAACAAGAGCCCGTGGCTGCGCCGCCTGCTGGAGCGCTTTGCCGGCATCAGCGCCAGGCGCGACCTGCCGGCGTGGCGGCGCGATGTGTTTCGCGCCGACGCGGACACCGTCGGCGCTGCCGATGGCCGCGAGGTCGTGCTGTTCGCGGACACCTTCAACCGCGCCTATGAGCGCGAGAATATCGACGCCGCGATCCAGGTGCTGGTCGCCGGCGGCTACCGCGTGCATCTGCCAAGGCCGGCGGATGATGGCCGCGCGCTGTGCTGCGGACGCACCTTCCTGTCGGCTGGCCTCGTCGACAACGCCCGCGCCGAGCTCGACCGTCTGGTCGCCACCTACGCGCCGTTCGCCGCGCGCGGCGTGCCGATCGTAGGCCTCGAGCCGAGCTGTCTGCTGACGCTGCGCGACGAGCTGTTGTCGCTGCGCTCCGACGACGCGGCGAAGAGCGTCAGCGCGCACGCACTTTTGTTCGAGGAATTCCTGGTCCGCGAGGCCGAGGCCGGGCGTTTGCAACTGCCGCTCAACCCTGTCGGCGACAGAGCGCTGCTGCATGGCCACTGCCACCAGAAATCGTTTGGCGCGTTCACGCCGGTGCAGCAGGTGCTGCGACTGATCCCCGATCTCGCGGTCGAGACGATCGAGAGCAGTTGCTGCGGCATGGCCGGCGCGTTCGGCTACGACGCCGACACCTATGACGTCTCGATGCAGATGGCCGAAGCGTCCCTGCTCCCCGCCGTGCGCAAGGCCGACGACGCCACCCTCATTGTCGCTGACGGCACCTCGTGCCGGCACCAGATCTCCGACGGCGCGTCGCGCAGCGCCCTGCATGTCGCGCGCGTGCTGGCGATGAGCCTCGACAGCGCCGCCACCCGCCACTAGTTTACCGCCAGCTCACAAAGGACTCCTTCATGGCCGACCTCACCCTTGCACTTGCCCAAAAAATCCTCGACGCCGCGCTCGCCAAGGTGATCGAAAAGAAACTCAAGCCGATGGTCATCACCGTGCTCGACGCGCGCGGCTGCGTAAAGCTCTCGCTGGCGCAGGACGGCACCAGCCTGATGCGCAACGAAATCGCCCACGGCAAGGCCTATGGGGCGCTGGCGATGGGCATGGGCTCGCGCGCGATCTTCACGCGCGCGCAGGAACAGCCTTACTTCATCGCCGCCGCCAACACGCTGGCACAGGGCGCGATGATCCCGGTCCCCGGCGGCGTGCTGTTCCACGATGCATCAGGTGCTCTGCTCGGCGCGGTCGGCATTTCCGGCGACACCTCGGACAATGACGAGATCTGCGCCATCGCCGGCATCGAGGCCGCCGGACTGAAAGCCAACGCCGGCTAGTTCTGCTATCGCCGCGCATCGCCGGCTAATTCAAGACGTAGGATATGCAGAACGTCTTCGCGAAACCCGTCTATCACACGCACGAAGGCGACGGGTTTCGCTGCGCTCTACCCATGCTAGAATCAGCCGCCCTGCAGCGACCGGACACGCGTCGCTGCAGCAAGGTCAGCTATTGATGGACGACGGATCACTCCAACCCCTGATCGAACGGATCGGTGCCCCGCATGTCGAGGCACGACTGAAGATTGAGACCGATCACGATCATCAGCTATTCGGTCAGGGCCTGCTCTTTTTCAATCTCGAAAATTGGCTGACGGCACCTATGATCGTCCGGACGGCCCTCAAGTTGACCGGACTTTACAAGCGCGCTCGGCGTCAGGCAGACCTCGTGACCGTCAAGCACAATGAAATTACATCAGCGCGCCTCCCTGCATCCTTCGATGGTTTCACGATCCTGCAGATCAGTGACTTGCATGTCGATATCAGCGAAGGCGCATTGCAACACCTGATCAGCTTCGTCGGCGGCCTCGCCTACGACATCTGCGTTCTGACCGGCGACTACCGCGGCAAGACCTTCGGCCCGTTCGAGCGCAGCCTCGAAGGCATTTCACAACTACGCGCGCATCTGCGTGGCCCGATCTATGGCGTGCTCGGCAACCATGACACCATTCGCATGACGCCCGCCATGGAAGCTATGGGGATTCGCATGTTGTTTAACGAATGCGAGACAATCACGCGTGGCGGCGCGCAGATCTATCTCGCCGGCGTTGACGACCCGCATTTCTATCGCGCCGACGATATAGCCAAGGCCGCCGCACCCATTCCTGAAGGTGCCTGGTCGATACTGCTATCGCATACGCCGGAGACCTATGCCGAGGCAGCCCACCACGGTTTCGACCTGATGCTCAGCGGCCATACCCATGGCGGCCAGCTCTGCCTGCCCGGAGGATTCGCCATCAAACTGGAGGCGGTGCTGCCGCGCGCGATGGGGGCCGGCGCCTGGCGCTATCAGAACATGGCCGGCTACACCTCTGTCGGCGTCGGCACCAGCCTGTTGCCGGTGCGGCTCAACTGTCCGCCAGAAGTGACTCTACACAGGCTCAAGCGCGCCGGCTGACAGCGCTACTTCCCCGGCCAGACCGGCTTGCGCTTTTCCGCGAACGCCTTGAGGCCTTCCCTGGCATCCTCGGTCATCGCCAGCAGTGCGATCTGGCTTTCGGTGTAGGCGATCGCCTCGTCGAACGACATCGACGCAATCGCGCGCATGGCATATTTGCCGCGGCGGATCGCGGTCGGCGACTTGTCGGTGATGCGGCCGATCAACCAGTCGATCCTGGCGTCCAGTTCTGCGGCCGGCACCACATGGTTGAGCAGTCCCGCCGCCCGCGCGGCGTGGGCGTCGAACGGCTCGCCGGTGATGCACCATTCATTGACCAGACGGCGCGGCGCGATCGTCTGCAGCAGGCTCAGCACCTGCATCGGGAACACCCCGACCTTGACCTCGGGCAGGCCGAACACGGCCGTTTCCGCGGCGACCGCCATGTCGGTCATGCACAGCAGCCCCATGCCGCCGGCCATGCAGGTGCCGTTGACGCGCGCGATCGCTGGCTTGGTGGCCGCTTGCGACAGCCGCAACAGGTCCGCGAAATCGACATTGGGCCTGGAGAAATCGGCGGCGAACGCGGCCCCGGTGTTCTGCAGATCAGCGCCGGCGCAAAATGCCTTGTCGCCGGCGCCGGTCAGCACGATGACGCGGATCGCGGCGTCGTCGTGGGCGTCGCGATAGCCTTGCGCGATGCCGGCGATCACATCGCCATTCATGGCGTTGCGTTTCTCCGGCCGGTTGATCGTGATCCACAGCGCGGCACCGCGCTTTTCCAGAAGAACTGCCATGGTCTGCTCGCTATTCATTGTCCCAAAAGGGGTATCCGTTCACTGCCGCCGCGCCAGCCCCTGCGCGTCGCTGGCCGCGTCTTCTGCCGCAACCGCGCGCTGGTAGCCGTCGCGCTGCTGCAGCCGCGCCCAATAGGCCGCCACCGCCGGTCCGAATTGCGCGGACAGGCCGAGCCGCTGCGCCAGCAGCAGCGCGTATCCGACCGAGATATCCGCCGCCGTGAACCGCCCTGCGCACATGAAGTCCGATGTCGATGTCACCGTCTCGATGACGCGCAGCCGGCCGAGAAACCATTTGGAATAATCCGCGACCACCTGCGGATGGCGGCGCTCCTCCGGCTCCAGTTCGGAATAGCGCAGCACCAGCGTCTGCGGAAAGGTCAGCGTCGCCTCGCCGAAGTGCAGCCAGTTCAGGAATGCGCCGTAATCGGGCTCATCGACGCCGACCGCGAGCGGCGTCGGGCCGTATTTCGTCACCAGATAGTGCGCGATCGCCGCCGATTCCGTCATCCGCGTATCGCCGTCGAGCAGCAGCGGAATGGTGCCGAGCGGATTGAGCGCCAGATATTCCTTCGCCAGCACGCGCGGCGGAAACGGCAGCATCTTCAGTTCGTAGGGAAGTTGCAGTTCCTCCAGCGCCCACAGCGGCCGGAACGAGCGCGCGCGGGCGCAGTGATAGAGCGTGATCATGCGGCGGTTCGTCCCCTGCTGCGCGCGGCCTTGGCCCGCGTCGTCCCGCACTGAGACGCAGGCGCGCGGCTTCGTCAAGCCGGCATCGCTTCGCCTACGACCGGACCTCGACGCGCGGCGGCGGCAGGAGGATGACCTGCGGCCAGAAGAAATAGAACTGCTCCTCGACCGAGAGCGACCAGGTGAGCTCGAGCGGATGCGGCACGGAATGGAACGGGTGGTAGAAATTGAAGGTGTAGGTCAGCAGGCTGAACGTGTCCGGCCCCTTCAGGTGGAAGATGAAGTAGCAGAAGAACACCGTGAGATAATAGATCGAGAAAATCCGCAGCGCGCGGCGACTGTAGAAGTTCTTGAACGAGATATGCCCGGTGGTGGCGCGCTCGCGCAGCAGCAGCCGGGTGATGAAGAAGCCGCAGATCGCGAAGAAGATGTCGAGCGCAACTAAGCCGATCCGCGACACCCGGTTGGCCTTCCACAGGATATTGTAGAGGCCGCTGTCCAGCACATCCCGGGAAATGACAGAAGACGACAACCGGCACTCCGATACCGCTAAAGCCCCGAAGGCCGGGAATTTCTCCAGCCGTTTTTGCGTAGAGCCCAAGATCGACATGATGCTCCCTTGTTTGAATCGGGACTATCAGTCGCGGAATTTCCGGGGGTGAACGCCATCTACATGCCTGCCATCCCGGCCAGAATTTTCGGCGGCAAGCTAAACAAGCCGTTTGCGCAAATGCGACTTCTATCAGGGGGCTTCTGTGATGAGAACCGCGTCCGGTCGGCTGGCCCCGCCAGTTCCTGAGCAGACGATCAACCCGCGAATGGACAAGTGCGGGTGGACGAACACGCTTGCTGGTGGTTACCGCGGGTTGGCAAAAGCCCACCAGCGCTATCCAAGTTGTGTTTCCGATTGACACATCGCTGGGCGATAGTAACGTAGCGGGCACACTGCTCGCGTTCGAATATTACAGCCGGATATACCTAGTCATTGATGTGGTCGGCTATCAGTCGGCTTTGATTAAGCGGGAGACGCTCGATGCGGCCGAGGAATTTGACGGGCGGTACGGACGATCCCGCCTTCGATACGTTCCGCTTCGACGCCCCCCTCTTCGACAGCACCATCGGCCATCCCGCAATCACACCTGCGTCCGAAGCGTCCAATCCGCTGGCTCAGGGGACGTCCGATTCCATGTGGGACGGCGCACCGCCGGCTGAATTGACCACTCATAGCGATTACGTCACGTTCGGCGGCAAATGGGGACCGTCTTCGGCCTTCGGCACCACCGGCGGAACGGTGACCTGGAGCCTGGCCGGCGCCGGCTTGTCGAATGCCTCCGGCTATGCGCCCTGGTTCACCGGCAACACGGTCGCTCTGTCGAGCTTCCTCGGCTTCGACTATACTGCGGTCTTGACTCAGGCTTTCGCCGCCTGGTCGACCGTCGCCAATATCAATTTCGTCCAGGTCGCCGACGGCGGCGGCAATATGGGCACGGGCGCAACGGCTAATATCCGCATCAGCGGCGGCTATATCGACGGGGCGACCGGCTCTAACATCCTTGCTACCGCATGGAGCCCGGGCAGCGGCACCTCAGGAAGCTCCGCGCTTTCCGGCGATGTCAATTTCGACAACGGAAATACCTGGACGGCCAGCATGTTTCTCGCGGTGGCGACGCATGAGATTGGCCACTCGCTAGGTCTGGACCACACGTCGGTGGTGGGTTCGATCATGCTGCCGATCTACAATCCCTCGATCACCACGCCGCAGGCGGATGACATCGCGGGAATGCAGGCGATCTACGGCGCCAGAGCCGGTGCGCCGGGGCCGACAGACGATTACGGCGATGTGTCTAGTGCAGTTGCCCTCGCTTACGGACAGGTCAGCGTCAACGCTACCGCCACCGGCACGCTCGAGACCATCGGTGATCGCGATACTTTCTCGGTCACCCTGCAGCAAGGCCGCAGCTACTGGATCAACGTACAGGGTGCGCGCAGCGGCAATGGCACGCTGCAGGATCCCTATGTCAGAGTCACCGGCGGAGGACTGTCGGCGGAGAACGATGACGCTGCCATCAGCAACACGGATTCCCGCGTGCGGTTCACGCCAATATTCACAGGGATTTTCAACATCTCGGTCGGCGCCTACGCTGACAACGGAACCGGAACCTACACCGTCACCGTTTCCGGCCGCGCCACAGCGCCGCTGGACTTCCGCGCTGATGGCATCAGCGACCTGCTGTGGAGCAATTCCACGACGGGCCAAATTGGATTGTGGAATCCCGATGGAGGCTCCGGCTTCGGCTTCGAAACGATCAATCAGGGAGACCCAAGCTGGCAGTTGCTGGGCACCGGGGATTTCAACAACGATTCCCGCGCCGACATGGTGTGGCGCAATGTTTCCAATGGCGCCGTTGGACTGTGGAACAGCAATGGCTCCGGCGGCTTCACGTATCAGGTGAATAACCCCGGTGATATGAACTGGCAGATCCAGGGAATTGCCGACCTCAATGCCGATGGCCGGTCCGATTTGATCTGGACCAACCCGATAAGCGGCCAGCTCGGTATCTGGTACACTGGTGTCTCCGGCAGTTTCACCTATCAGGTCATAGGCCAAACAGACCGCAACTGGCAGATCGCCGGCACCGGCGACTTCAACAACGACGGCAGAGCCGACATCTTGTGGCGCAATACGGTGACGTCGCAATCCGGCCTCTGGTACTCGACTGGGTCCGGATTCAGCGTGGCTATATTCGGCCAGTCGACGGATTCGTCGTGGCAGATTCAGGGGACCGACGATTTCAATGGCGATGGCCGCGCCGATATTCTGTGGAGGAACCTCAGCAGCGGCCAGCTCGGGTTCTGGACCAACAACGGCTCCGGCGGCTTTACCTATCGCACGGTCGACGTCGGCGATCAGAACTGGCAGATCCGAGGCACCGGCGATTATAACGGCGACGGCCGCAGCGATCTGTTCTGGGGCAATGCCGCCACGGGCCAGGTCGGCATGTGGTACACATCGGCTTCGGGCGGGTTCACCACCCAGATCGTCAACCAGGGCGATCCGGCGTGGGGCACGATCGAGGGCAACGACCTGCTGGTGGCTAGCCCCTCGCACCCAATCCTGATCGGCACGCCTGGCGCCACCACCTTCGCCATTCGTCCCGGCTCCGGCGTGGACGGCATCTACAACTTCGAGACGACGCAGGATGTCTTGCAGTTCAGCCCGTCGGTGTTCGCCAACTTCGCTGCAGCGATGTCGCATGCAAGCCAGGTCGGCGCCAATACGGTGTTTTCGATCGACGCGAACAATTCCGTGACACTGGCGAATATCGATCGCAACACGCTGACGACGACCAACTTCCGGTTTGCCTGATATCGATCGCTGACCGCCGGATCGCAATGGCCAGTTTGCGAAATCCGGTTGCGCCTGGTTATTGCCGAAAATTGGCCGGACATTCAGGACTGGCAGCTCCGATTGGCGTTTTCAACTGCGGCTTCCCTTTCTCTATTGCAAATCGCAGAGAAGCGTTGATGAACTGCTGCCATGTCCACTGATCAGCCCCATCCGACCGATTCCGGGCTATCAATCCTGGTTGGATTGCTGCGCTTCCACGGCTTCGGCGTCGATCCCCAGCAGTTGCACCACCGGCTCGGCAGCCAGGCGGTTGGGATTCCCGAGATGCTGCGTTGTGCCAAAGACCTTGGCCTGAAAGCCCGGGCCTATCGCACCAGGTGGGACCGGCTGGCTGCGACCCCGCTGCCAGGCATCGCGGTGCTACGCGACGGTTCGTTCGTGTTTCTCGGCAAGGTCGTCGGCGACCAGGCGATGGTGCAATCGCCTACCGATCCGCGGCTGCAACTGGTCAGCCGCGAGGACTTCGAGACGGTGTGGGACGGCCAGCTCGTCCTGATGGCGCGCCGCGTCGGGCTGACCGATCTGTCGCGGCGGTTCGACATCACCTGGTTCTTCGGCGCGATCCACAAATATCGCCACACCTTCGGCCGCGTCCTGATCGCCTCATTCTTTCTGCAACTGTTCGCGCTGGTATCGCCGCTGTTCTTCCAGGTGGTGATCGACAAGGTGCTGGTGCATCGCAGTCTGAGCACCCTCGACGTGCTGGTGATCGGCCTCGTGACGATCTCGGTGTTCGAGACCGTGCTCGGCATCCTGCGTACCTATCTGTTCGCCCACACCACCAACCGGATCGACGTCGAACTCGGCGCGCGTTTGTTCAGGCACCTGATGGCGCTACCGATCGCCTATTTCCAGGCGCGCCGGGTCGGCGATTCCGTGGCGCGGGTGCGGGAGCTGGAAAACATCCGCAACTTCCTCACCAGCTCGGCCCTGACGCTGATCATCGATCTGTTCTTCACCTTTGTCTTCCTGGCGGTGATGTTTCTGTATTCGCCCTGGCTGGCGTTTCTGGTGCTGGCGTCGTTCCCGTTCTACATCGGCATCTCGGCCTTTGCCGCGCCGCTGTTCCAGCGTCGGCTCGATGAGAAATTCACCCGCGGCGCCGAGAACCAGGCGTTCCTGGTCGAGAGCGTCAACGGCATCGAGACGCTGAAAGCGATGGCCGTCGAGCCGCAGATGCAGCGCCGCTGGGAGGAGCAGCTCGCCGGCTATGTTACCGCGAGCTTCCGCGTGCTCAGCCTCGGCAATACCGCCAGCGAACTGGTGCAGTTCGTCAACCGCATCGTCACCGCCGCCGTGCTGTTCTTCGGCGCCAAGCTGGTAATCGCCGGTACGCTCACGGTCGGCGAGCTCGTTGCCTTCAACATCCTCGCCGGCCGGGTCAGCGCGCCGGTGCTGCGGCTAGCGCAGATCTGGCAGGACTTTCATCAGGCGCGATTGTCGATCGCCCGGCTCGGCGACATTCTCAACACCACGCCGGAGCCGATCCACAATCCCGGGCAGACCGCGCTGCCGGCGATCCGCGGCGCCGTCACCTTCGACCACGTCTCCTTCCGCTACCGGCTCGATGGCCCCGAAGTGATGCACGACATCACGCTCAGCGTGCCCGCCGGCCAAGTGGTCGGCATCGTCGGCCCGTCCGGCTCCGGCAAGAGCACCTTCGCCAAGCTGGTGCAACGGCTCTACGTGCCGGAGAGCGGCCGCGTTCTGGTCGACGGCATCGACCTCAATGTCGTCGATCCCGCCTGGCTGCGCCGGCAGATCGGGGTGGTCCTGCAGGAGAACGTGCTGTTCAACTGCTCGGTGCGCGACAACATCGCGCTAGCCGACCCGGCGATGCCGATCGAGCGCATCATCGAGGCGGCGAAGCTTGCCGGCGCACACGACTTCATCCTCGAACTGCCCAACGGCTACGACGCCGTGCTCGGCGAACGCGGGTCCAACCTGTCGGGCGGCCAGCGCCAGCGCGTCGCGATTGCGCGTGCACTGGTGATGAACCCACGGATACTGATCTTCGACGAGGCGACCAGCGCGCTCGACTATGAAAGCGAACGGATCATCCAGCAGAACATGCCGCAGATCGCCAGGGGGCGCACCATCTTCATCGTCGCGCATCGCCTCTCAACGGTGCGCTGGACCAACCGCATCATCACCATCGATCGCGGCCGCGTGGTGGAAGACGGCAGCCACGACGAGCTGATCAAATCCGGCGGGCGTTACGCATCGCTGCACCGGCTGCAGGCAGGTCTCCATGAAGTCCGCTGAAGCCAAGGTGGTCCCGATCAAGCCGAAGCGCAGCAGCGACGAACTCGCCTTCCTGCCGGCCGCGCTCGAGATCGTGGAAACGCCGGCGCCGCCGCTGGTCGGCGCGGTGGCCGCGGTACTGATCGCATTGTTCTGCCTGGCGCTGGCCTGGGCCTCGCTGGGCAAGATTGACATTGTGGCGTCTGCGCCAGGGCGAGTCATTCCGACGGGACGGGTCAAGACCATCCAGCCGTTTGAAACCGGCGTGGTGCGCGCGATCCGGGTGCGCGACGGGCAGACGGTAAAGGCCGGCGACGTCATGATCGAACTCGATCCCACCGTCACCGAAGCCGAACTCAAGCATCTGCAGAACGACCTCACCGTCGCCACGCTCGAAAGCGCCCGGCTCGCCACCGTGCTCGCAGAGGGCGATCCGCTCGCGGCGTTCAGGCCGCCGGCCGGCGCCAGCGCCAGCCAGGTCGCGATCCAGCGGCGATATCTGGTCGAGCAGGTCGAGGAGCAGCGCGCCAAGCAGGCCGGGCTGGAGTTGCAGAAGGTCAAGAAAGACGCCGAACTGGCCACCGCGACCGCCACGATCAGCAAGCTTGAGGCAGTGCTGCCGATCCTGCAGCAGCGCGTCTCGATCCGGCAGCAACTGTTCGACAAGGAGGTCGGCTCCAAGGTCAATTACCTGGAAATCCTGCAGGCCTATACCGAGGCGCAACAGGAGCTCGCCGTGCAGAGGAGCCGCGTCCGCGAAGCCGAGATTGCGCTGGCCGGAATCGTCGAGAGCGCGGCTCAGTCGCGCGCCGAATTCCGACGCACGCTGTCCACCGAACTGGTGGAGTCGCAGCGCAAGATCGCGGGGCTCAGCGAGGATGTGATCAAGGCCGCACAGCGCACCGTCCTGCAGAACCTGACGGCGCCGGTCGACGGCACCGTGCAGCAACTCGCTGTCCATACCGTCGGCGGCGTGGTGACGCCGGCGCAGGCGCTGCTGGTGATCGTGCCGGCCGACAGCAATCTGGAAATCGAGGCGATGATCTCCAACCGCGACATCGGCTTCGTCCATGTCGGACAGGAGGTCGCGATCAAGGTCGACACCTTCAACTTCACGCGCTACGGGCTGCTGCATGGCCGCGTGATCAGCGTGTCGCAGGACGCCATCGCCCGTGACCGTCAGCAGGACGGCGCGGGCGGCGACAAGAATGCCAAGGACGACGGCAGCGGTCAAAAGTCCGATCAGCTATCCTATGCCGGCCGGATTTCGCTCGACAGCAGCACGATGCAGATCGATGAGAACATCGTGAACCTGTCGCCGGGAATGGCCGTTACCACCGAGATCAAGACGGGTTCACGGTCGGTGATGAGCTATCTTCTCTCGCCACTGTTGCGCTACAAGCAGGAAAGCCTGCGGGAACGCTAACCCTCGCAGCGTCGCGATGCGACGACGTTACGATGCGGGCCGGCCAGCCAGCGCCTTTTCCAGATAGGCGATCTCGCGCGCGATCTCGGCCATCAGCGGCACGGGATCTTCCTCCGGCACCAGATGCTTCTTGTCGTAAGTGCCGTCCTGAAGCTGCTGCAGCATCTCGACGCGCTTGGCGTGGAACGCCGTCAACTTGTCGAAGTCTTTCCGCTCGGCATATTTGTCGATCAGTCTCTCGAAGGCCTGGCTCATGCGGTTACCTACTGGAGCGCCATGCCGGCGCGGTGACCCCGCTTCCCACACATTGCCGGAACGCGCAAACGGCGCCCGACGCCATGGATAATTTCACTGGTCGCGGAAGCCGCGACCACTCAGGATTTGAAGTCTTCCGGCTTCAACTCGATCGGCGCGCCGTGCGGCGTGCGGTCGGCGGCGTGGTCCCAGGCGTCACGGTAGCGATGCTGGGTGTCGGTGCTGGCGATGCCCTTCTCGGCGATCAGGGTTTCCAGCGATGCCAGCCAGTGCTGGTAATAGGTCTCGCCGGTGTCCGCGTCGCCTGCGGCCTGCGCCCGCTTGATCTCGGTGGCCAGCGTCGCCGCCCATTCGGTCCAGGAGAACAGCCCGCCCGCGTGCAGCGCCACGGCCATCGCAAAGGCTTGCGCCTCCCACGGTTCGCGAAATACCGGCCCATCCTGATCGCAGGGAATGCCGGGCACGGCGATGAATGCCCCTATGCCGGCCTGTGGGTTGAGCGTCATCATGCCGGTTCCAGATACGAATCCCAGGCGTCGACCGAGACGGTCGCCGACGCATCGCCGTCGTCGCCCCACAACTCGCGGCCGTCGAAGGCGACGGTGTAGAGCCATTGCGGCTGTTCGCCCTGCCCCATCGCATGGCTGTCCGGAAACACGTGCGCGCCGTGCAACCGTTCGATCACACCGACATGGCCGCGGACATATTGCGGCAGCCGCGTATGGGTCGGTGGATGCATCACGCGGGCGCGAACCCGGTCGCCGATGGCGAAGCGCGCCGGCAAATCCGTCGAACGCAGCGTCGGCCCGCCCTTGCGCAGCATCGCCGCGACATGGCCGGCCTTCAGCACCGGCACGTCCTTGCGCGGCAACAGCACCTGGCTTGTCTCGATTTCCTCAGGGGAGACCAATCCGCGTTCGGCCATCAATCGCTCGATGCCAACGAGCCAGATCTGGAAATAGCTCTTGCCGAGATATTCGACTGCCGGCCGGTTCTCACGGGCAAAGCGCGAGGCGTCGATATTCCACTGGCCGGGCCGGGCCATCGCCAGCGTCATCGCGAAAGTGCGGCGTTCCCATTCGGCGTGAAACACCGGTTCGTTCGGCTCGGGCTGCACCGCGCCAAAACCGAATGCGCCGCCCATGTCATGCGCGCCGTCCATCAGGCGACCCCGGCCGGCGGACGGGCGAGCCCGGTGCCGATCATGCTGTCGCGGGTGACGAGTTCGGCGAGTTGTTCCTCGCTCATGCCTTCGCTGCCCGCGGGCCGCAGGGGCACCACGAGGTAGCGGATCTCGGCGGTGGAATCCCACACCTTGATCTTCGTCGCCTCGGGCAGCGTGACGTCGAAATCTTTGAGCACGCCGCGCGGGTCCTTTACGGCACGCGAGCGATACGGCGCAGCCTTGTACCAGACCGGCGGCAGGCCGAGCACCGGCCACGGGTAACAGGAGCACAATGTGCAAACGACCATGTTGTGCAGGTCGGGCGTGTTCTCGACCGCGACGATGTGTTCGCCCTGCCGGCCGGCATAGCCGAGTTCGAGAATCGCCGGCGTGGCGTCGGCCAGCAATCGCGCGCGATAGGCCGGATCGCTCCACGCCCGCGCGATCACCTGGGCACCGTTGCGCGGGCCCACCTTGGTCTCGTAGGTCTGGATCAGTTCGTCGAGTGCGGCCGGATCGACATAGCCCTTCTCGGTCAGGATGCTTTCCAGCGCGCGCACGCGCAACTCGGTCTCGGACAGCTCCGAGTGCTCGTGGTCATGGTCGTGGTGATGATGGTGGTCGTGACCGGACATGGCATCTCCTACGAGGCCATCCTATCGCAGTCGCCGCCGGCAGCAAGGCGCAAAAGCCAGGCCACCGGTTCCATCGCGGCAAGGCAATGCTACCGGCGCAGGCTTTGGCCGCTCAGTCGCCACAGTTTCTTGTCGCTGGTCGAGACGGCGACGGCCCCGTTGGCGAGCGCGGTCACAATGTCGTCGCGGCCGCAAATGAAGCCCGACGCCATGATCGGCGGCATCGCCTTGCGCGATGACGCCGAAATCAGGGACAGCATCGGCGCCGGCATCAGCTGAACCAGATTGGGCTCGCTTTGCTCCAGCGCCGCAACGCTTCTCGGAAAGGTCGAACGATCCGTGACGAAAACCTTTTGAACGGCCACGAGTCCGGATTTCTTGGCGCGCTGCACGGTCGCAACGCGCGTCGAAACCAGCCCCTTGGCGCCAATCTCGGCGAGATAATCGATCCCGCCTTTGTCCTGGGAAAGCCCATCGCAACTGTCGATGTTCACGATGGGGTATTTGTCGGCATCCAGAAGGGACTGAATCACTGACCGCAGTTTACGCAGCTCGAAGTTCGCGACGATCGAAATTTCGGCTTCGCCAGCGATGAAATCATCGATGTGCTCGGCACCATAGAGCGTCGCGATAACCGGGTGTCGCGTTAACCGTAAGGCCAGTGATTTGTCCATCCTCGCTATTTACGAGGAAGAAGACACATTGTCACTCAGTCCAAGCTTTCCCGGATTGAGAATGTTCTTCGGATCGAACGCATGTTTCACGGTCTGCAATGCCGGGAACGCCGTTCCCAGCGATTCGGCCATGTAGGGCGCGCGCAGCAATCCAATGCCGTGGTGATGGCTGAGGGCAGCGCGGTACTTGATCAGAACCGCGTTCGCCGCGTCCCAGGCGGCGCGGTACCACTCGCCGCGCTTCTCGACTGCAACTTCTCCGCGCAGAGAGAAGTAAAGGCAGGCGCCGTCCACATAGGCGTGAGACTGATGCGCCGAGCCGGCGAGCGTGCCCGGGACGGCATTGATGGCCGCAACCACCTCGTCGTAGATCGCCGGCAGATCGCTCCACCGGCCGCTCATCTCGAGCGTATCGGCGACGAAACCCGGGCTGGGCTTGAAGCCTTCGGCGCTCTTGCCGGTCAGGTAGCGGGTGTCCAGCCAACGCTCCAGGATGACGGCGTCGTCGAGCTTCTCGCCGAGTTCCTCGCAGGCCTTCTGGCTGATCGTCATCACGGCATCGACCATCTCCTGCGCGCCTTCATCGGCGATCAGAAGCACGTTGCTGTCCGGCAGACCGAACTGAACGCCGCTCTCGAGATTGTCGTACAGCCGCAGTGCAGCCGGATTGGCGCCGCGCTGCATGATCTGCCGGCAGGCTTCCAGACCAATCGCGAAGGTCTTGAAACCGTAGGCGATGGCGCGGCCGTAGTCCGGCAGGCGGTGCAGTTTCAGGCGGGCGCGAACAACGATGCCCAGCGTGCCCTCGGAGCCGATGAACAGCTGAAGCAGGTCGGGACCAAGTGCTGCGCGCGAATAGTCGCCGATCGTGATCAGGCTGCCGTCCGCGAGAACGACGTCCAGACCGAACACCATGTCCTCGATCTTGCCATAGCGCGTGGAAAGCTGGCCGGCGCCGCGGCAGGCGACCCAGCCGCCGACGGTGCTGATCGCGAAGGACGACGGCCAGTGGCCCATCGTCATCTTGTAGTCGCGCTGGATCATCTCTTCGAAGACATCGCCGAACATGCCGGCTTCGACTTCAACGATCTGGCTGTCCGCATCGAAGCTAACGAGCTTGTTCAGCTCGCAGAGGTCGAGAACGATGCCGCCACGAACCGGCAACGCCGCGCCGGTGACATTGCTGCGCCCGGCCGAAACCGTGAGCGGAATTGACGCGTTGTTGGCGATGCGCATGACCGCCTGAACCTGCTTGACGGTCGACACCTTGACGATGACGCCGTTCGGCGTGGCAGGCTTGCCCGCGGTCTCGGTGACCATCGATCCGGCCCACCAGTCGCGGGTCCAGGCCACCACATCGGCGGCGTCCGTCATCACCTCGTCGGCGGCGGCACGCAGCAGCGCCACGACATCGGCACTGACAACAATCGGATCACGCTGCAAACCGGGCGTCGTGGACGGACCCGTCAGGCGCGCCACGAAAGCCGGCGGCGTGTGGGCACCGACGACATAATTGCCACGGTTGTAGCCACGGCGGATTGCATCTTTACTAAGCATCTATTTAACTCCCATTAGAACTGATTTCTCATGCGCGACACTGGCGAGGTACGTCCTCACCTGATCCGCAACAGACTGGTCTGAAAGCCCGAGTTCGGACTTGAGGATTTCGCCGACGCGGGGCGCCGCTCGCGCGGACGCGTCGCGCGCCATCAAGCGGGCCCGCATCCGGCGCGACAGCACGTCGTCGATGCTGCCGGCCATCTCGTGACGGATGGCGTAGACCACCTCCGCCTCGCTGTGCGGAAGGCCCTCGACGATCGGCGTCGCAAGCTTCTCGTCAGCCTGAAGGATGTCGCTGACGAAACGCGCTTCAGTGCCGTAGCGTTCGCCGAGATGCGCCTGCATGCCGCCGGAGGCCACGATGGCCTGCGAGTCGTAGCCGGGCGCGCCCAGCAAATAGGCCTTCTTGGTCGAGCATCCGGCTTTTTTGCTGATCACCTTCTGCGCGGCGTCGATGGTTTCTTCGGCCATGTGGCGCGATGTCGTGAGTTTTCCGCCGACGACCGTAACGAGGCCGTCCGCCGCGATATCGATCTTGTGGTTGCGCTTGATCTCCAGCGTCTTGCCACCGGGAGGCGCCACCAGCGGACGGCAGCCGGCAATGCTGCCGACGACGTCTTCCGGAGCAATATCGGTCTTCAGTGCGGAGCGCGCTCCCTCCAGAAGAAAGTCGAGTTCCTCGCGCGTGCACAGCACGTCGTCGAGATCACCCGTGTAATCTTCGTCGGTCGTACCGAGATAGGAGACGTTGCCCCATCGGGTAATGGTGGCGCGTCGGCTACGCCCCGGCACCGGAATGGTGACGGTGCAATCGTTGCGAATTTTCAGCCAGGGAACGGCGACGTGCACGCCCTTCGCCGGCCTGATCTCAAGCGTCTTGGCCTCGCCCTTCTTGATGCCGCTCCAATCCCGGAGCCAGACGCCTGTCGCCATCACGACGACCGCCGCCCTTACCTGAATTTCGCGGTCGCCCGCCTGAACGATAGCGCCGTCCACTTTGCCGCGCGCATCGCGGGTGATCTCGACGGCCTTCGTGTGGTTCACGATGGTCGCGCCATGAAAGGCCGCGGTGCGGGCGAGATTCAGCGTCAGGCGGGCGTCATCGACGCGAGCGTCGAAATACATCAACCCGCCCATCAGATCGTCCTCCTTGAAGGTAGGACAATGCGAAAGCACCTCTGCCTTGCTCAACCGCTGGTGCAACACGCCTTCACGCCAGCCACCGGCGAGATCGTAGGTCCACAACAGGCCCTCGAACGCCTTGGCGAAGCGCTTGTCGAACACACCGGCCTTTTCCATGATCGGAAACAGGAACGGAAGGCGCTGCACGAGATGGCTTGCGTTGCGGCGGAGCCGCTGACGCTCGAGCAGAGAATGACGCACCAGGCCAAGATTGCCTTGCTCGATGTAACGCAGGCCGCCGTGGACCATCTTCGAGGATTTCGACGACGTGCCGGACGCGAAATCGTCCTTCTCAACCAGCGCCACGCGGAATCCGCGCAGCGCCGCATCCATCGCGGAATAGGCGCCGGTTACACCGCCGCCGATGATGAGGATGTCGAACCGGTCGCTTTCGAGACGATCGAGATTCTCTTTGCGATCAAATTTTTGCGGCTCGACGCCCGTCATCGCCGCGCGGTCGCGGCTGGGCTTCAATGATGGAAGAAAATTCATCGATCAGTACTCCGATTGACCAGCGCCGAAGGTGCCGGCGTGTTCGAGTTCCGACTTCACGCGCGAATGCCAGAGTGCACGCCGCTCCTTGCGCTGGTCGGCGCTGATGGCGGGTTCGAAAACCTGTTCTTCAGAGCTTGAGCCCTCGTCGCGTGGGATGGCGTCCCACAAAAGGCCAGACGAACCCGCGAGATAGGCTGCGCCCCGCAGCGTCGCGCGTGCGGTGTTCGGCTTGCGCCGGATTGGCACGCCAATGAGGTCGGCCTGAATCTGCAGAAGCGTATCGCTGGCTGACAATCCCCCGCCCACAATCAATTCGGAGACGTCCACGCCGGACACTTCCTCGTTAGACGTAAGACAGGTCGCCACGGAGTGCGCGATGCCTTCGAGGATTGCGAAAGCGATTTCCGCGCGCGTCGATGCCATCGAGATGCCGGTGAGCGACGCCCGCGCATTGGGCTGCATCTCCGGCACGCGCAATCCTGTGAGCGCCGGCAGGAACGTCACGCCGCGCGCCGACTTTGCCTCTGCCGCAAAACGGCTGATCTCGGTCGCATTTTCGAACCAGTGAAGCTTCTCGCAGACCCAATCAAGCGCGGATCCGGTGGTCGCCACAAAGGTTTCGACGGCAAAGTGCGACGTATCGTGGGCGCGGCGCGCCACCATCGTCATCGTGCCGCTGTAGAGCCCGACATTCGACGGCTGAGCCGCGCCGATGACGAGGTCGACGAAGCTGCCGGTGCCGTGGATGCACATGGATTGTCCGCGATCCAGACACCCCAACCCGATCGCGCCGGCGTGCTGGTCGCCCATGCTGGCCAGGATCGGCACATCGATGCCGAGCAGGCTGGAATTGGTCCGTCCGAAGTCGTCCGCGTCAGAACGGATTTCCGGCAGCAACGAGTGCGGAAATTTCAGTGCGTCGAGCCAGTCGAGTTGATAGCGGTGCTCAGCCAGCACGTAGGCGCCGGCAGAGGTCGCATTCGTCGGGGTCGTGACATGGATCCGATCGCTCGACAGGTGCCACAGCAGCCAGGTATCGACCGTGCCGAAGCACAGCCGCCCCTCGGCAAACGCCT
Source organism: Tardiphaga sp. (assembly GCF_028290495.1). GTDB lineage: Bacteria > Pseudomonadota > Alphaproteobacteria > Rhizobiales > Xanthobacteraceae > Tardiphaga. The sequence goes on along the minus strand of NZ_JAQGJT010000052.1, from coordinate 27,891 downwards.
GCGCGATGGCAGGCGTCTCCGCGATGTGCCGCGCCGCCCAGATATAGGGTGAGCGCACGCCGCCGGGCCGCCCGACCTGCCGGGACAGGATCTTGTCCCAGGTCGGTGCGAGCAGATCCAGCGCGCCGACATATCGCGAATCTTGCCAGACCATGGCGGGCACGAGTGCCCGCCCGGTATTCTTGTCCCACAGCACGGCCGTTGCTCGCTGCGTGGCGATAGCAAGCGCAACGATGCGCTTGCCCTCGCTTGCCGCCTGCGAAATCGTCGCCAGACACGCTGCCACCGTCTTGTCGAGGATGGCGTTCGCGTCCTGCTCGACGACGCCGGGTCGCGGCGTATCGACCTGCAACGGCAGGTATTCCAGACAGGATACGTGGCCGTCGCGAGAGACCGTCGCGGCACGGGTGCCGGACGTTCCCTCGTCGATCGCCAGGATCACATCTTCCCGGGCGTCACTCATCAGGCGCTCGCGACCACGGGCTTCAGCGGAGCCTTCACCTTATCGCCTTCGAACTGCGGCGCATCGGGTTCGTTGTCCGGGTTGATCGTCGTCCGCGTCGGATCCCACTTGATCGAGAAGCAGATGACGCTGGCGATGAACGGAACGGCCGACAGGATCAGGAACGTCTGGTTGAGACCGTACCATTCCCTGAACAGCGGGAACACCAGCAAGCCAACGGCTGCACCGATCGATCCCATGGCGCCGATCACACCGTTGGCACCAGCCCGCAGTTCGCCGCGGAATGACAGCGAGGAAAGGCTCTTGCCGTTCGCGCCGGGACCGCCCGAATGGAACAGGATGAACAGGCACGGCACGAAAGCAGCAAGCCAGATCGGCAGCTTGTCACTGAACAGACCCAGAATGAGCAGCATGACGAACACGGCCGCAAATCCGAAGGCCGAAGCACGACGCAGGCCCAGCTTCTTGCCGATCGTCGGCGACATGAACCCACCGAAGATGCCGAACACGTTGAACAGAAGCGCGCCGAGCGTTGCCCAGATGAAGTCCTTGCCAAACATCGCCGCACTGATCAGCGGAAGATACCAGCCGACCGCGAAGTACTGGATGGACTGGCCAATCTGGACGGTCGCCGCCAGGATCGTACGCGGCAGGTAGACGCCGCGGAAGATCAGCAGCACGTTAGCCAGACCACGGCGAGCCTGGTTGGCGACCGGAATGCGCTCTTCGACCGGAGCCGCCACGAAGGTCTGTCCGTAAATGCGGGTCATGGCCTTGGCCGCTTCGACGAGACGTTCCTTGCGGGCAAGCCAGACCGGGCTTTCCACCAGGTATACGTACTGCAGAACAAGCACGACGACGGCGACGACAGCCGTGGCAGCCACGGAGTAACGCCAGATTGAATCGCCGACGTTCCACGAGTAGAACAGCATCGCCAGCAGCAGGTTGCTGCAGACGGCGGTGTACCACATGCCCTGCCAGGTGTTCAGACGGCTCTTGAAACGAACCGGCGTGAATTCAGCAAGCACGGCCATCGCGATGGCGAAATCGATGCCGTAGGCGGCGCCCACGAAGAAGCGACCGACGAGGATGGTTTCGAAATTCGAGGCGAACATCACGAGGGCCGCGCCGGTGATGGCGAACACTTTCGCCAGGATCAGCGGACGCACACGGCCCCAACGATCGGCCATCCAGCCACCGATCGGATTGAAGGCGATCGCCACCCACGAGGCGAAAGAGGTCATGAGAGCAACTTGCGCGGCGGCGAGATGAAGGTCCCGCGTCATGGGACCGAGGCCGGCGCTCAGGGCTGAGTTTGAAAATGCGTCGAGGAAAAGGCCGCCAAGGGCCAGCCACCAGATGACGCCCGCCCTACCGGAAATACCGGTACGCGAATCGATGTACGCAAGTACATCGTCGATGCCGCGAATTTTTAGTGTGTTGGATTGCATTGCTAACCTCCCCAGAATTTTTTGAATCTGTAAGGGGGTCAGCAAAAAAACCACAAGCAAGGTGACCATCTTACAGACAGTCTTAAATCTTGCTTCTGTCCAAGCAACCTATGTCGGCGGTTTCCGGTTGTCAAACAGCGTCGTTCAACGCGCCGTTCTAACCTGTGCGTATCTTGGTGCGCGGGACGCAGTGAGCATCGGCCACATCGCATGACATCGTCGCATGCCGCGACTCCGGCATGCCGACGAAGTTGCCTGCGAGAAAAACCCGCTCCCCCGTTTTGCGCGCAAGGGTCGGCAGTTCTTGCGAATGCGAGCTACGACCTCACCGAACGTATTCTGCCGAGTCGTCGAAGGTATCTTTTGATGCCAGCGAGCGCCGACACATGATGCATCGCGCGACAAGTAGCGAAGCACACCATGCACATCAAAACGGCAAACAGGAATGCAACCGCGTTCCGTATTCAATGTTCCGTTTTCTTAATCGGATGTCCGGCATCGGTGATATCGCAGGATTTTCGCGCCGGGATCCAGGAGGTGCGGACGTGACCCGGCGCGCGGTGACCGCGATGTTCTGCGATTTCATTAATGGATCTTTTCGTTCGGCGCCAGCTCCATGCTGTCGCTCAATGTGTAGCAAGACTATGCAGATTGAGAAAATTTCGAAAGCGCAGCGATTTTCAAATTTCCTTTGGAGTAAAGTCAGTAATTGCCGATAATACGGCCGCACGCGGCGAACTATTCTTTGTTATCGCACCGCGTGTATCGCTCGAAGATGCGCTCGATATCTCCTGCATCTTTCGCCGACAGATTTTTATCTACTGCGAGAGAAGCGACATCACGCGGCGATGCACGTCGAACAAACGCGGGTCTTCGGGATCGCGGGGTCGCGGAAGATCTACCTCGATCGTCGCGATGGTGCGGGCGGGCTTGCCGCCGAGCACGACGATCCTGTCGGCCAGAAAAGCGGCCTCCAGCATGTTGTGCGTCACCAGCAGGCCGGTCGGCGGCGCCTCCAGCCACATGTCCTGCATGAGAATGCGCAGCCGCCGCGCAGTCAGTTCGTCGAGCGCGCTGAACGGCTCGTCGAGCAAGAGTATTTCCGGCTCGATCGCAAACGCCCTCGCGATGGCGACGCGCTGACGCTGGCCGCCGGAGAGCGCACCGGGATAGGCATCGGCATAATCCTGCAAGCCGACCTGCGTCAGCAGCCGATTCGTCCGTGCCGTATCCCTGCCGGCCGCCTTCGACACCAGATCGACATTGGCGCGTACCGTTCGCCAGTCCAGCAGCCGCGGCTGCTGAAACACCATGCCGAGGCGACGCGGAGGCCCGCCACGGCCGGTATCGATGAGGCCATGATCGGGGCGTTCCAGCCCGGCGGCGATATGCAGCAGCGTGGTCTTGCCGACGCCGGATGGCCCAACAAACGCGACCAGTTCGCCCGCCTCGATCTCAAGATCGAAATCGTGCAGCACATTTTCGCGACGGCCGGAATTATGGCGCGTAAAGCTTTTGCCAATCCCCGAGAACGTGATCACCGCCGTCATAGTTCTGGAATCCGGCGCCATGCTGAAAAGTGCCGTTCCAGCGATTGCAGGATGCCGTATTCGATCGCCACCATCACCGCCCAGAATACGATGGTCCAGGCGAGCACGCCGGCGACATTCTGCGAGCTGAACTCGGAGTTCAACTGGTAGCCGACGCCGTTCGAGAGGCCGAACAGTTCGACCAGCACGATTACCTTCCATCCCAGCGACAGCCCGACCCGCGCGCCACCGATCAGATGCGGGATCAGGCTGGGGATCCAGATGTGGACGAGCCTGTCGCGCGTCGAAAGCTTGAACACATGCGCCATTTCCACAATCTCGGAGTCGACCGCGCGCATGCCCTGCAGCACGTGCAGGATCATCACCGGAGCCACACCCAATGCGATCGCCACGACGGGGGTGGCGAGGCTGACGCCGAACCAGATCACGCACAGCAGCGCCCAGACAAGGCCGGGAACGGTGAGGCCGAGGATGATGGCGGGATCGCAGAACCGCCGGAACGCCGGGCTTAGTCCCGCAGCGATGCCGACCACCAGTGAGATCGCGAAGGCAACGCCGAACCCCACGACGATCCGTCCAAGCGTGATTCCGATCTGACGGAGAGCGAAGCCGCCGAGCGCCAGTCGCCAGACCTCGCCTGCAATCTCGCCGACATCCGGCACCAGCGGACTGGCGGTCAGGCGCGCCATGGTTTCCCAGAGTGCCAGCAGGCAAAGACAGAACAGGACCGACGGCAGCCCAAGAACTGCGATGCGCCGAACTCCCGAGCCGGCAACCGAGCTTGTTGCCGACCGCGGCTCGGCGGCCTGCCCTTGCACCAGGTCGGCCATTACGCCTTTCCGAGCGCGAGGCCGTCATACAGCGGACGGTTTGGGACAGCATCCAGCAGACCAAGTTTCACGGCGACCTCGATTTGCTTGTCGATCGCGCTCCAGACGCTCTGATCCCATTCGGTGGGGTAGACATCGGCAAGCCTCACCGGCAGCAGGCCGATCGCAGTGGCCTCCTTCGGCCGCAGGCCCATTTCTCCCGCATGTTCGACGAACAGCTTTGGATTGTCCTGCAGGGCGCCGTTGGCCGCCGCGAAAAGCCGGGAGACGGAGCTCGCGATACTGCGGTTTGCGGTCAGCCACGTCTTGTTGGCGGCGAGGCCGACGAGAAACGGCGCGGCAGACGAACCGGATCCGTCCCGCCAGATATCGCCAATCCGGGCGAGTTCGCGCGCGCCAGAGCCCACGGCGCGCGTCGCCGTTGGTTCTACGACGATGACGGCATCGACGTCGCCGCGGTCGAAAAGTGCCAGATTGGCCGTCGGCGGCCCGAAGAACACCTCAAAATCGCGTTCGATGTCGATGCCGATCAGCGACAGCGCGAGCCGGGCCTGCTGATAGGTTTCGGTGGTCTTCGGCTGAGTGGCGATCTTCTTGCCGACCAGATCTGCTGGCTTGCGGAACGGGCTGTCGGCCTTGACGATGATGCGGCCGTGATTGTTGAGCGCGGGACCGAACAGCGTGATTTCGCTGCCCTTGCGTGCCAGCGTCGCCAGCCCGATCGCACCGAACACGCCGACGTCGAGCGACCCGGCGGCAAGCTGCACCTGCATCTGGCCGGGATCGCCGGCGACCCAGTTGATGTCGAAGTCCGAACTCAACGACGACGGCAGCGTGGATATCGCCGCCCTCCAGATTGAGCCTGCGCTGCCGGGCGTCGGCAAAGTGATGTTCACCGTCGGCCTCGATGCGGCAACGGCGGGGCTGAACACCAGCGGCGCGGTGGAAAGCCCGGCGATGCCTGCCAGCACGTTCCGGCGTGTCGGCAAGCGGGATGCTGTACGCCTGTTGTCGTTTGAACTCATGTCCGCGTCTCGTTCTCTGTGACTCAAAGTGGATGCCGTCGGGCACCGTGGCCCGACGGCAGTACGATCAGGAAACGACGAGGGTGTCGTGGCTGTTGCGCCCATCGGTGAAGCCGCGGTCCTTCATCCAGTGATAGGCCGGATCGAACAGCTCCGGCGAATAGCGCTGCGCGTGCGTGTAGCGCACGAAGCGCCCGTCGAGTTCCTCCGGGCTGATGTCATCCTTGGCAATCGCCACGATGTAATGGGCGTAGCGCTTGAAGTCGGCGTTGATCAGGTCGACGGCCTGATCCAGAACCTTGAAATATCGATCGAGATCGAGCGGCTGCAGATCCGGCGATACGATCTCCGCCCCGCGATAGAACGTCAGCGCGATCAGGTGCGCGCCCTGCTTCAGCGCCAGGCTGATGAACGGCTCCATCACCGTGACGGCGCGGACCCTGCCCTCTTTCATCGCCTGCAGCCGCACCTCCGGCGCACCGATATGCGTCGTGACGATCTCGTCTTTCGGGATGGCGCCTTCGAGCAGGCCGATCGTCGTGTAATGCGATCCCGTGAAGTCGTTGATGCCAATGGCGACGCCCGCCAAGTCACGCGGCGACTGCAACTGGGCATCGAACGACACGATCGCCTGCGCTGCAATGGCAGGCCGCAGAGCAGCGATCTTGCCGCGGCCAGCGCCGCGCTCTAGCCGATCGATGCCACCCCACTCGCAGACATTGAAGCTCTCGGCGGAGCCGGCCTCGAACAACGCCTCCTTCTGGCGCTTGAGCACGTCGTGCTCGAGCTTGTCGTGATCGCCGTATTTCACGGAGTAATCGACATCGAGGCCGGCCTTGGTGAACAGGCCATGCTCGAGCGCGACAAGAACCGGGAGATCGAATACCGGCGGGTTCGGTGAAATGCGGATTTTCGTAACGAGATCGTTGACGGACGCCATGTTGTACCTCGGGTTGGCGGCGCGTACCGATGGGCTGCTTCATGAGCAGCGCCGGCAACAGCGGCGCAGTGACAAGGCCGAAGGCTAGGACATGACTTCGAGAGAGTGCTTTCGAATTGGCGGGCGCAATCGAAACGAATGGGCGACTTCACCCGCGCAGTGGAGAATGTCTTTCCGGCATTACGATCGAACGATCGCGACTAGTCAGCGGATTGCCTGCTGCACTGGCACCACATTAACGAGACCGTTGAGAATCTGGATGAGTTATTTTCGCCTGCGGCGGCGGTCGCGGCGATAGTTATCGCCCAATGCAGCAAATGAATATGGAATTGACCGAGCGCGATGCCACGCCCTAGCTTTCTCAGGCAACATTCCGCGGCGCAGCGATTTTATTATCGCAGCAGATGCAGCGGCGATCGGTTCACTTTGAATATCGAGGACCTCAGATGAGACAACGTCGCATTGTGTTCAAACTGGCGCTCGCCGCCGCGGTAGGTGTCATTGCTGCGACATCCGGCGCGGGATTTTTCTCGCGCGCAGCAAATGCACAGGAGAACGTCGTTCGCGTTGGCTTCCAGAAATACGGCAAACTCGTCCTGCTCAAGAGCAAGGGAAGTCTGGAGCCGAAACTCAAGGCGCTCGGCTTCGGCGTGAAGTGGGTCGAGTTTCCGTCCGGCCCGCCATTGCTGGAAGCCATCAACGTCGGCGCGCTCGATTTTGGCAACACCGGCGAGGCGCCGCCGATCTTCGCGCAGGCAGCCGGCGCGCCGATCCGCTACGTCGCTTATGAGCCGCCAGCGCCGAAGGGCGAGGCCATTCTGGTGCCGAAGGACAGTCCGCTCAAATCCGTCGCGGATCTGAAGGGCAAGAAGGTCGCGCTCAACAAGGGATCGAACGTCCACTATCTCCTGGTAAAGGCACTGGAGAAGGCCGGCGTCAAATATGCAGACATCACGCCCGTTTTTCTCGCGCCCGCCGATGCGCGCGCGGCGTTCGAGCGCGGCGCGGTCGATGCCTGGGCGATCTGGGATCCGTTCCAGGCCGCAGCCGAGGCCCAGGCTGAGGCGAGAACGCTGAGCGACGGCACGGACACTGTGGCCAACCACCAGTTCTACTTCTCGTCCCAGAAATTCCAGGAGAGCAGTCCGCAGATCGTCGATGCCATCCTCGACGGTCTGCGCGAAGTCGACGAATGGGCCAAGACCGACATCAAGGCGGTCGCCGAACAGTTGAGTCCGTCGGTGGGGCTGCCGGTGCCGGTGCTCGAAGTGGCGCTGAAGCGACAGTCCTACGGCATCAAGCCGATCGATCCGCAGGTCATTGGCGATCAGCAAAAGCTCGCCGACACGTTTCTGACGCTCGGTCTGATCCCGAAGCCGATTGTCGTCTCTGACGCGGTCAAGAAGCCGGGCTCCTAGGTCGGAATCGACACAAACCAGCAAAGACGTCCACGGAGACATGATGGAACATTCGATCACCCGACGAAGGCTATTGCGCACAACGTTAGGGGCCGGCATGGCCGCCACCCTCGCGCCCTCCGCACTACGAGCGGCCACAACGCCCGACCTGTCCGGCGTTACCCTGCGCGTTGCTTATTACAAAGGCCTGCACAAGACCTTGCTGGAGACCGCCGGCCTGGCGACGACGCCCTACAAGATCGACTGGAAGGAATTCAATTCAGGTGTCCAGCACATCGAAGGCATCAATGTCGATGCCCTTGATTTCGGCTCCGGCAGCGAAACCTCGGCGGCCTTCGCAGCCAAATCCGGCGCGCGCGTCAAGTTCATCGCGGTCTATCGCGAGGACCTCAACAATCAGGGCACCTTCGTGCAGAAAGACAGCCAGATCCGCAAGATCACCGATCTGAAGGGAAAACGCGTCGGCTATGTGCGCGGCACGACCTCGCATTACTACCTTTACAAGCAACTCGCCGAAGCCGGGCTGTCGTTCAACGACATCCAGGCGGTCCATCTGGCGCCGACCGACGGCCTGTCCGCCTTCTCGCGCGGCGATCTCGATGCCTGGGCGATCTGGGGCTATAACGGGCAGTTGGCGCGCACCAAGTTCGGTGCCGGCACCCTGAAGACGGCGGTCGGATACCTGTCCGGCAACTTCCTGATCTCGGCCAATCCGAAAGCGATTGACGATCCCCTGCGGCACGCCGCGCTGGCCGATTTTCTGTTGCGGCTGAAGCATGCTTACGCCTGGAGCAATACCAACTACCCCACCTATGCCGCCGCGCAATCACGGGATACCGCAGTGCCGGTCGATGCGATCCTCGAACTCTTCAACAATCGCAACCAGGATTATTCCCTGATATCCACCAGCACCGAGGCGATCGGCAGCCATCAGGAGGTCGCGGACGTCTTCACCAAGACCGGCGTTTTCGACGCACCGGTCGACGTCAAACCGTATTGGGATCGCAGCTTCGACGGCGGGCTGGCCTGAACCAGGCCGCGCCCGGTGGGCGCGGCCTGACGCGGCGGCAGCATCATGCGACCTATGCGCGCCTGTGATCCAGGGAAGCAATATGCGCCTGCACAGCGCGCTGCGCCGCGGCGGGAGAACGAAAATCGCGGCCTTCCAGATCGTCGAATTCATAGGTCGCCGCAAAAAAGCGGTAATGCCTTCCATCATGGACGACAATGCCGGCAGCGTCCGAGCGAACCTCGATAACAAATGCCTTCGACATGGAATCTCCTTCGCCGGCCGGGCCGGCGCCTTGAATACTGAACTAAGTGAGTCGGATGGAATTCAGATAATGGATCGTCGACACAATCCGGTCACAGCCGAACGCCGGCAGCGAAACGCGCCTGCTAATTCGAACTCATACGGGCCGGTCAACCGCAACATCATCGAACTCTCCAAAGCGGCTGGATTAGTCATCCAACGGCGCGGAAAAATCATTGTCTTGCACTGATCAAGCCGATCAACGCGAGCTACTTCGGCGCAGCCACGTCACGAAGTCAACATGCCGGAAGTAAAATAGTACTTCTTTGCAAGGTGCCGTGCTGACAACAGACTGCCTGTGCACCATCCGCATGCCAAACGCATATTCTTCGCGCTGACGTCCAATCCTCAGCCCGTTCCAAGTTGTTTGAGTCGATGATCCCGGCGACACGTTTGCTCTGCGCAGGCGCTGATAACGCCCGCCGACTTCTCGCGCTACCGTTAGATATTCTTCGCGGTACAGGAGTTCTCTCTCGATGGACCCCGGCAGAATGATTGCCCCTTGGACACCGTCAATTTGGAATTCCGCATCATCCTGTGATTGCGTTCTAATGCCACCTGCGACCGCGCGCGATGCGAATGATTGCCATTGCATTCGCCGTCCGGCATCGACAGGAACCAACCATGAGCGCCGCCCCCCCAGTTCCAGACATCCTGTGGTTTTTGCCGACCAGCGGCGACGGACATTATCTCGGCACGACCGAAGGCAGCCGTGATGTTGATTTCGGCTATCTGCGCGAAATCGCGCTGGCGGCAGACCGGCTCGGCTATTTCGGCGTGCTGCTGCCGACCGGCCGCTCCTGCGAGGATTCCTGGGTGGTCGCTTCGTCGATCGCGCCGTGGACCGAGCGGCTGCGCTATCTCGTCGCCGTTCGGCCCGGCCTGCAATCGCCGAGCGTCGCGGCGCGGATGACTGCGACGCTTGACCGGCTGACCAATGGTCGCTTGCTGATCAATGTCGTGACCGGCGGCGACCCCATCGAGAACCGCGGCGACGGCATCTTTCTCGATCATGACGAGCGTTACGTCGTGACCCGCGAGTTTCTCAATGTGTATCGCGACCTGCTGGCCGGCAAGTCGGTCAACACCCGCGGCAAACACATCACGATCGAGGATGGCCGCATCCTCTATCCGCCGGTGCAGTCGCCGCATCCGCCGCTCTATTTCGGTGGCTCGTCCGACGCCGGCATCGATGTCGCGGTGGATACCGTCGACAAATATCTGACATGGGGCGAACCGCCGACGCAAGTCGCGGAAAAGGTAGCCCGAGTCAGGGCGGCGGCCGCCAGGCGCGGCCGCAAACTGTCCTTCGGCATCCGGCTGCACGTCATTGTTCGCGAAACCAATGAGGCCGCGTGGAAAGCCGCCGACAGCCTCATCCACCACCTCAACGACGAGACCATTGCATCCGCGCAAAAAATTCTCGGCCGCATGGATTCGGTCGGGCAGCAGCGCATGGCGCAGTTGCACCGCGGGCGACGCGACAAACTGGAGATCAGCCCGAACCTCTGGGCCGGTGTCGGGCTGGTGCGCGGCGGCGCCGGCACGGCCCTGGTCGGCGATCCCGCCACCGTCGCCGCACGGCTTCGCGAGTATCAGGACATCGGCATCGATACGTTCATCCTGTCCGGATACCCGCACCTCGAAGAGGCCTATCGCTTCGCCGAGCTGGTTTTCCCGCTGCTCTCGATCCGCCGGCATGGAAGCAAGACACCGCAGCGCGCCAACACCGGACCGTTTGGCGAGCCGCTCGCCGCGTCTCGTTCGGAGAGCGCATCCTGAAAGCCGCCATCCATCGGTGGACGGCAACAAATTAAGGGGAACGCGCATGACAAAAGAAATTCGCCTGAACGCCTTTGCCATGAATTGCGTCGCGCACCAGTCGCCGGGGCTGTGGACCCATCCGCAGGACCGAACCAGCGACTACAACAAATTGTCGTACTGGATCGATCTCGCCAAAACGCTGGAGCGTGGCCGATTCGATGCGCTGTTCCTGGCCGACGTGCTCGGCGTCTACGACGTGTTCGGCGCCAGCCCTGACGCGGCGCTGCGCAATGCGGCGCAGGTGCCGGTCAACGATCCCCTGCTGCTGGTCTCCGCGATGGCCGCCGTCACCGAACATCTCGGCTTCGGCGTGACGTGTACGCTGTCCTACAAGCCGCCCTACCCTTTCGCGCGCCGGATGTCGACGCTGGATCACCTTACCGAAGGACGGATCGGCTGGAACATCGTCACCGGCTATCTCGACAGCGCCGCCAAGGGCGCCGGAAAAAATCAGCAGAAAGCCCATGACGACCGCTACGACGTTGCGGAAGAGTACATGGAGGTTGTCTACAGACTGTGGGAGGGAAGCTGGCAGGACGACGCCGTGCTGCGCGACAGAGCACGCGGGATCTTCACGGATCCATCGAAGGTGCATCGGGTCCGGCACGACGGCGAGAATTACAAGGTCGATGCCATCCACCTCAGCGAGCCCTCGCCGCAGCGAACGCCGGTGCTGTTCCAGGCCGGCACGTCGCTGCGCGGAAAACTGTTCGCGGCCCAGCACGCCGAATGTGTCTTCATGTCCGGCCCCTCCGCCAAGGTGATCGCACCGCGCGTCGCGGCGATCCGCACGTTCGCCGTGGAAGCCGGCCGCGATCCGCGCGCTATCCTGATGTTCAGCATGATGACGGTGATCCTCGGCCACACCGAAGCGGAGGCCGCGGCCAAGCACGCCGACCTCAAACGCTACATCAACCACGAGGGCGCGCTGACGCTGATGTCCGGCTGGACCGGCGTCGATTTCTCGACCTACGACCTCGACCAGGAAGTGCGCCACGTCCACAACGAGGCCGGCCGCACGGCGATGGACAATATCACGCGCGCTGACCCCGACCGCACCTGGACCGTGCGCGAGGTCGCCGAGCATGTCGGCATCGGCGGCATCGGCCCGGTCATCGTCGGCACGCCGGAATCAGTCGCCGACGCGATCGAGACGTGGGTGGCGCAGACCGACGTGGACGGACTGAATCTCGCTTTCGCGATCTCGCCGGGGAGCTTCGAGGACATCGTCGATCTGCTGGTGCCTGAGCTGGTGCGGCGCGGCCTCTACAAGCAGACGTACGCACCTGGGACTTTTCGCGAAAAACTGTTCGGTCAAGGCGCGCGTCTCACGACGCCGCATCCGGCCAGCCTGTATCGCCACGACCCGCAGGTCGCCATCGCCGCGGAGTAACATTCGATCACAGCAGGACGGCATCCGGCATGACACCAGCGCTGATCATTCCTGGACTGAACGGCTCGCCAGAGGGCCACTGGCAGAGCTGGCTGCAGGAATCGCTGCCGCAGGCTCGCCGGGTCGAGCAGGACGATTGGGACACGCCGGATCTCGAGGCATGGCTGCTGCGTTTTGCCCTGGCGACCGTCGCCACCCCGGGCGCGATCATCGTTGCACACAGCCTCGGCTGTATCCTGACAGCCCATGCGGCGTCGCGATTTTCGGAACTGCCGATCCGCGCGGCTTTGCTGGTGGCGCCCGCCGATGTCGATTCACCTGCCCACACACCGGAACTGCTTCGAAGCTTCGCGCCGATACCGACGGCGCGCCTGCCGTTTCCCAGCATCGTCGTGGCAAGCGTCAACGATCCCTTCATGACGCTTGTGCACGCCCGGGACCTCGCGACCGCCTGGGGATCGGACTTCGTCAATGCGGGAACGGCCGGCCATATCAACATCGCGTCGGGGTACGGCCCGTGGCCGGCCGTACTTGACATGTTCGATGGGCTTACGACTGCAGCAGAGCGCGCATGGCCGCAGCCGTTCCGTCGTTCCGGCTAGCCGTGTCGGGCTTCGCGCCTCACCATGCCGGCAAATACGCGCCCTTGAACCGCGTCAGGATGAACTGCTTCACCGGCTCGGAGCGATACGCCTCGACCAGCTTCCTCACCCACGGCTTGTCCTTGTCCTCCTCGCGCACCGCAATGATGTTGACCCACGGGCTCTCCAGCGGCTCCTTGATCAGGCTGTCGCGCACGGGGTCGAGACCCGCCTGCACCGCATAATTGTTGTTCACCGCTGCTGCATCGACATCGCCGAGCGACCGCGCCAGTTGCGCGGCGTCAAGCTCGACGAACTTGAGCTTCTTCGGGTTCTCCGAGATGTCGGTGATGCCCGCCGTCACGTTGCCGGGGTCGCGGAGCTTGAGGATATTATTGGCGACCAGAATTTGCAGCGAACGTGCGCCGTTGGTCGGGTCGTTCGGGATCGCCACGGTGCCGCCCGACGGGACGTCGGCAAAACTCTTGTACTTTTTTGAGTAGAAGCCCATCGGCGACACCGTGGTATAAGCGACCTTGACCAGCTTCCAGCCGGTCTTGCCGATCTGGTTCTTCAGGTACGGCTCGTGCTGAAACGAATTGGCCTCCAGATCCTTGTTGGCCAGCGCCTGGTTCGGGAACACGTAATCTGTGAATTCGACGACCTTGATGTTCAGCCCGCGCTCGGCCGCGACCTTTCTTACGGCATCGAGCACCTCGGCGTGCGGACCTGCGGTGACGCCGACGCGAATGGTGGAGGGCTCCTGCGCGCAGGCCGGCGGCATGCTCGCGATCGCGGCGGTCAACAGCAGCGCCGCAACGGCGGCAGTTCGCAGTATAGACCTTCGGCTCCTATCTTTAACATTCATCATTCTGATTCCTCGCTTTTTAGAAGCCATGATCGTCCGTATCGCGCTCGCCGCAACGTCTTCCTGTTGGTTGGAGCTCAGGCCGCCTGATAGGCGGGCACCGGCAACGCCGTGATGGATTTGATTTTCTCCATCGCGAAGCGCGAGGTGACGTTCTTCAGCGCGACGGCGGCGATGAGCTGGCGATAGAACACGTCATAGCTCTGCATATCGGACACCACGACACGCAGCATGTAATCCACGTCGCCAGCCATGCGATAGAACTCCATCACCTCCGGCATCGCCCTGACCGCGAAAGCGAACTTCTTCAGCCATTCGTCGGAATGATCGTTGCTCTCCACCGAAACAAAAACCGTGATGCCAAGGCCAATCTTGTTCTGATCCACCAGCGCTACTTTTCCGGTGATGATGCCGTCCTGTTCCATGCGCTGGATACGCTTCCAGCACGGCGTCGAGGACAGCCCGACGCGCTCGCCGATGTCGGCCACGGAAAGTGACGCATTCTCCTGCAACACACGCAGGATCTTGCGATCGATGGCATCGATGCGGCGGGCGACTTCCAGAGGCGGCGTAATATCATCGGCCATAAGAGTGTTTCCTGAGTGATGTGCACTGCAATGTGGGTGAGAGATTTCGCGGACATTACGACCGACGGCGCTGCAGAAGTAATATTCCTGCATCACGATCATCCGCGCATGTTTTCACTACGAACGACGCCGCGCACGCCGCGATCGTATTGAACTGCGCCAGAGATAGTCGTTGTCTCTTCATCTCGGTGATGCAACGCGATAACTATTTGTGGCGCGATCTAAATGCGCGCACCGCCGAAACACAACGGGCTTCGGTTACCAATGCTGCTTACGACCGAAGTTTGAAATATCATTCGTTCTGCAACGTCATCGATGGATGAAAGCGACCGCTCCGCATTCTGAAACAAGACGATCCTACTGCTTCCAAAGCATCAGCCACACACCTGAACCACCGCGAACCGGGATACCGCCATGGCCACACGAAAGTTACACCTCAACGTCAACCTGCTTCATTCGGGCGTCTATGCATCGGCGTGGCGGCGGCCGGAGAGCGATCCCCATGCGGGGTTTGATGTCGGCCACTACGTCAACGTCGCCAGGGTCGCGGAGCGCGGCAAATTCGACGCCATCTTTCTCGCCGATACGCCGGCGATCACCGACCGCGTTGACTACCGCCCGATCCAGTCGCTGGAGCCGACCATCGTACTGGCAAGTGTGGCAGCGGCGACCACCCATATCGGGCTGATCGCGACGGCATCCACGACCTATAACGAGCCGTACAACATCGCGCGGCGCTTTGCGACGCTGGACCACGCCAGCGGCGGACGCAGCGGTTGGAACGCGGTGACCACCGCGGACGCTGCGGCCGGCCGCAACTTCGGCCTGCCCGCCGTACTCGAGCACAGGGCGCGCTACGACCGCGCCAAGGAATTCGTCGAGGTCGTCCACAAGCTATGGGATAGCTGGGAGGACGACGCCTTTGTCGGCGACAAGGCGAGCGCGCGCTTCGTCGATACCGGCAAGGTGCATGCGATCAACCATCGCGGCCAGTATTATTCGGTCGATGGCCCGCTCAACGTGCCGCGCTCGCCGCAGGGGCGTCCCGTCACCGTGCAGGCAGGCGGCTCCGGCGACGGCCGCGATCTCGCGGCCGCGCAGGCCGACGCCGTGTTCACGCTGGCGCAGTCGGTCGAGGAAGGCGTGGCCTATGCGCGCGACCTGCGCGCCCGCGCCGTCGCCTATGGCCGCGCGTCGGACTCCATCGTGATCCTGCCGGGACTGGCGACGGTGATCGGCAGCACCGAGGCGGAAGCGAAGCGGCGACAGGACGAACTGTGGGAGCTTGTGCCGATCGAATACAGCCTGGCGCGCCTCGCCGGCACGCTGCACGTCTCGCCTGACAGGCTCGAACTCGACAAGCCCCTGCCCGACCTGCCGCTGCCGGCCAACGCCAACCAGACGATGTTTCTCGGCACCGTCGCGCTGGCGCGCAAGGACAACCTGACGGTTCGGCAATTGCTGAAGGCGCTCGGCGGCGGGGTCGGCCACCGCTTTATCATCGGCACGCCTGAGGCGATCGCCGATGATATCGAGACCTGGTTCAGAGCCGGCGCCGCCGACGGCTTCAACCTGATGCCCGACGTGCTGCCGACCGGGCTTGAGGTCTTTGTCGACGAAGTGGTGCCGCTGCTGCAGAGGCGCGGTATTTTCCGCAGCGAGTACGAAGGCCGCACGTTGCGCGACCATTTCGGCCTCGAGCGCCCGCCGAGCCGTTACGCGAAGCGCGCCGGCGCCGCTATTCCTGCCTGAAGGAGATTTGTTATGACCCTGTCGTCGCCCACCCGCGTCCCGCCAAACATGTTCTGGTTCATTCCCACCCACGGCGACGGCGCCTACTTTGGCTCCAGCCGACAGCAGCGCCCGCCGGACTTTCGCTACTTCAAGGAGGTTGCCACCGCCGTTGACCGACTCGGCTATGGCGGCGTTCTGCTGCCGACTGGTCAGCACTGCGAGGATTCCTGGATCGTCGCCACGGGTCTCGCCGCGGTGACCGAGCAATTGAAGTACCTCGTGGCGCTGCGCCCCGGCGTGACCTCCCCCGCTTTCGCCGCCCGGCAGACCGCGGCGCTGGATCGCCTCAGCGACGGCCGCCTGCTGCTCAATGTGGTGGTCGGCGGCGACGCCGTCGAACTCGCCGGCGACGGAATTTTTCTGCCGCATGACGAGCGTTACAGACAGGCAGCAGAATTTCTCGAAATCTGGCGGCGCATGCTCGCTGGCGAGACGGTCGATTTCGACGGGCGCTATTACAAGGTCGACGGCGCACGGCTGGACTTTGCATCGGTGCAGCAGCCACGTCCGCCGCTGTATTTCGGCGGATCGTCCGATGCCGGTCAGGATCTCGCCGCCGACCAGGTCGATATGTATCTCACCTGGGGAGAGCCGCCAGCCGATGTCGCGCAAAAGATCGAGGCCGTGCGCAAGAAATCGGCCGCGCGTGGGCGAAAGATGCGGTTCGGACTGCGCATCCACATCATTGTCCGCGAAACCGAGGACGAAGCCTGGGCTGCCGCCAATCGCCTGATCAGCGAAGTCTCCGACGCCGCGATCGAAGCTGCGCAAAAACGCTTTGCGGTGATGGATTCGGTTGGCCAGCAGCGCCAGGCCGCACTGCACGGCGGCCGGCGCGACCGGCTGGTGATCGGCCCCAATCTGTGGGCCGGCGTCGGCCTGGTCCGCAAGGGTGCTGGTACCGCTTTGGTCGGCGATCCCAAATCGGTCGCGGCGCGGTTGCGTGAATATCAGGACCTCGGCGTCGATACTTTTATTTGCTCCGGCTATCCGCATCTCGAGGAAGCCTATCGCGTCGCCGAGCTCGTCTTCCCCGAACTCGGCATCGAGCCGACCCGGCTGCGCGCCCGCACCAACATCATCGGCGAATTCTCGACGAGGTATGCGGCAACGTCGTGAAGTCAGGCCGGCGCCATGTGCGCCGGCCTGACTTCACGCCATCCTAGTTGGCGTGAAACACCAGCGTGCGCAGCTCGATGCTTTCGCGCGGCCGCGCGTCTTGTGGCGCGGTGGGATCGATAAAGGCGGTGTGCGGGGCGAAGCGCGCCACGCCCTGCTTCTTCGAGTCGAAGCACTTCAGCAGCAGGATTTCATCCGGCACCATGTCGGGCACGTAGTACCATTGATGCGCGGGATTGAACTTGACGGAATAGGTCTCGCCTACGCGATGCGGATAGACCAGATCGGATCCGATCAACTCATCGGGGCGGACCGTGCGGGCATCGCACACCGCCAGCGGCGAATCCTTCAACGGCCCGCGTATCGGCCGCCACAGGTTGATGATCTGCACGCGGCCTTTCAGCAATTCTTCGGCCTCGTTCGGGATCAGATCGCGCACCCGCTGCAATCCCGATTTTTCGGTGTGATCGACATGCACGCGCGCCACCGGCTGCCGCGGCCCGCCCTCCCGGTCGGCCACGCCATCGACGCGCTTGCGCACAGTGTGATCGAACACGAACACCCGGTCGGCGCCGGTGATCTCCTTCAGGAGACGCTCGGCCTCCGGATAATAGACACTCTTGACGTTGTCATCGTCGTAGAAATCCGCGACGGCGCTGTGCTGCCGCACCAGCGCAAATCCGTGTTCATCGATGGTGAAGCGATCGCTGCCCGGCCGCGCATCGTGGATCGGCACGGCATGCGGCTCCGGCACGACATTGGAGCGCGGTTCGCCGGCCGGCGGCTCGAACGTATAGGTGCGGGGCCGGCCGTTCGTCGGCGCCAGATAATTCACGTCGGCGGTCACGAATGAGGATGTCGTGATTTTCCCGTTCTGCAATCCCATGACTCTCTCCCGGTTGCGGAGGACTGCTCTGTTGATGACGTCCGGGCAGACTCCACCCTCAAATCTGGCCTCGGTAAACGCGGACGCCAACGGCGCCATGAAAATAAGAGAATGATTTCGTGCGGCCAGCGTGTCGGGATAACTTCATTTTAGGATTGACGAAAAACTCAGGCATTTCTTTTCGTGAGTCGAACGCCGCCGTTTTGGGCGACGGTTTCGTCTTGCTTTTGGCGCGCTGAAAGAACAATTGGCGCATCATCTGCCGAAATTTGGAATTCCAAAACACATCGGGCAGGCGGTTAATGCTGGTCGTTCAGGAGTTCACGCTTGATGTCACATCCCCCCGTTCTTGCCGTTACCATTGCCGGCGTTCTTGCTGTCGCGACGATTGCCGGAACCTATCATTCTGCGCAAGCACCGAGGCCCGCCGTCGGCGAGGCTGACGTGACCTTGGTAACGCCGGCTGTTCAACTCAGCCGCGCACTGCAGCTGCTACGCGCCGATATCGAAAGCGACGGCATCGCGCCCGCGATGTGAGCGACCGCGACGACCGGGATGCGAGAAAATGTATCCAGCGAAAATGACGGCCCTGGTATTCGGACATGCGACCTTCCTCGCGCTGTTCGTCTGTTTCTTTCAATGAGGAAAGCCGCCCCCGCCTAGCGCGATGAAACCGTTCGGGTGGCCAACTCTCCCTTCACGCGTGGAAACACCTCCTCTGCGAAGCGCTGCATCTCGGCCTGTAGCGGCTGAAACTGCAGCATGAACAGCTCGATCCCGGCCGCATGGAATTCGCGGATGCGGGCGGCGACGGTGTCATAGCTTCCGACCAGCCCCGCCGCGGTGCCGCCATTGCTGCCGACCCGCGGCGACTTCTGCATGGTCTGCATCATCACCACCTTCGGATCGGTGTTGGCGCGCTGAATCGCCTTGATCGGTGCATCCAGCTTGGCGAGGTCAAGCAGCCGCTGATGTGCATGCTCGGCCTCAGCGTCGGTGTCGCGCGCGATAACGAAGGCAGACAGGCCGAAGCGCAGGGGCACGCCGGCGCGTGGCCGCGACGCCACGTCCGCGATCAGGGCCGCGACATCGGCGAGCGGCTGGCCGTTGATGAACCATACGTCGCCATGATCAGCCACCAGATCGCGCGCCGGCTCCGACTCGCCGCCGACATAGATCGCCGGGCGTACGCGGTACAGATCTGTCGGTCGCAGCGCATAATCGCGGATGTCGAAGTTTTCACCCTTGTGCGTCAGGCGCTCGCCGGCCGTTAGCCTAGCTACGATCGATATCCATTCTTTGCCATAGGCGTAGCGGTCGTCATGCTCGGCGAAGCCGATGCCGGCCTTTTCCAGTTCGGGCTTGTTCCAGGCGTTGACGAGGTTCAGCGCGAAGCGTCCGCGGCTGATGTTCTCGATCTGCAGCGCCATCTTGGCCAGCACCACCGGATGAAACAAATAGGGTTTTATGGCCGCGATAATCTCGATCCGGCTCGTCAGCGCGGCCAGCGCCGCCGCGGAACTCCAGGTTTCCAGCTGATCGAGATCCTCCTGATGCGGATTGATCGTGTGCTGTGCGATCAGCGTGGAGTCGAAGCCGAGCGCCTCCGCCTGCAACACGACATCGCGGTTATGCTCCCACGACGCATTGTAAGGCTCCTCGGGATCCTGATGCGCCGCGCGCGGTCCGTGAACCGGGGCCCACACGCCAAATCGAATCGGTGCCATGCTCATGCTTGCCCTCACGCCTGCAATGGTTCGGCCCATAAACGCACGGCGCGAAGTTAATGCAAGCCGCGAAAGCCACGGCGCGCGCGATCAAGATGGTTCACTCAAAAGGATGAGAATGATTTTTCACACTCGGCTACCCGTCGAATGAAATCTTCTTCGGCCGGCGCTGCCCGTACGCATTGCAGGAAATTGTGAAGGCTTGTTTTCTACGTCTCACGCCAGCAGAGCATCACTGGCCTCCAGACGAAGGCGTTGGCGCAGCAAACCGACTTATTATCAGGGGGAGAATGTTTTCACCGCAGAATCTCCGGACGCCGCTGGCTTGCGCGTCATATCATCAATTGAGTTCGCGGACATCACCGCGACGAACGGGATCAATGCGGTGAGCAACATCGACTACGTCATCCAGCAGGAATATGTGGCAGCCGCGCGCGTCGCGCCGACGCCACGCATTGCTGTTGCACGCAAGCCCAGTCTTCTGCTGCTGTCCTGGATCGCGCCCATCATCCTCGTCATTGTCTGGGAAACGCTGGCGCGGGCGGGATGGCTGTCGCCGCAGGTATTGCCCGCGCCTTCCAAGGTACTGCTGACCGCGTGGAAACTGACCCTGTCGGGTTCGCTGCTCAACGACCTAGGCGTCAGCATGCTGCGCGCCGCGGCGGGCTTTGCGATCGGCGGCAGCATCGGCTTCGCGCTCGGCACCATCGTCGGCTTCTCGCGCATCGCCGAGGCGCTGATCGACCGCAGCGTGCAGATGGTCCGCGCGATTCCGTTTCTGGCATTGGTGCCGCTGGTGATCGTCTGGTTCGGTGTCGGCGAGGCGCAAAAGATCTTCCTGGTCTCGCTCGGCGTGGCCTTCCCGATCTACATCAACACCACGCTCGGCATCCGCCAGATCGATCCCAAGCTCGTCGAACTCGGCCGCGTGCAGGGCCTCGACACCTGGCAACTGATCCGCCGCATCATCCTGCCCGGCGCGCTGCCGTCGATCCTCACCGGCGTGCGCTATTCGCTGGCCACCGCGTGGCTGGCGCTGGTGGTCGCCGAAACTATCGGCGCGCAATCCGGCCTCGGCTTCCTCGCGATGGACGCGCGCGAATTCCTGCGCACCGACGTGATCGTGCTGACCATCGTGATCTACGCCCTGATCGGCGTCGCCGCCGATTCGATGGCCCGGCTGCTGGAGCGCCGGCTGCTGGCCTGGCATCCGAACTACGCCAGAGGTGCGCGATGACATTTGCAACGGCAAGCGATCCGGCGGTCATCGTCACCGGGCTGACAAAGGCCTATGGCGATCGCGTCGTCATCGACAGGCTGAACCTGCGTATCGAGCGCGGCGAGTTCGTGGCCCTGCTCGGCGAGAGCGGTTGCGGCAAGACGACGTTGCTGCGCGCGCTGGCCGGGCTCGATCCGGTGCAGAGCGGGCGTATCAATGCGCCCGGGCGTCCGGCGGTCGTATTCCAGGAACATCGGCTGCTGCCGTGGGACACGCTGTGGCAGAACGTGTCGCTCGGCCTGTCCGGTCCCGCCGTGCGCGAGCGCGCCACTGCGGCGCTGGTCGAGGTCGGTCTCGGCGACCGGCTCGACGACTGGCCGCGCAACCTGTCGGGCGGACAGGCGCAGCGCGTCGCTCTGGCGCGGGCGCTGGTGCAGGAGCCGCAACTGCTGCTGCTCGACGAACCCTTCGCCGCGCTCGATGCGCTGACGCGTATCCGCATGCACGTGCTGGTCAAGGAGCTGGTGGCGCGGCACCGGCCCGGCGTACTGCTCGTCACCCATGACGTCGACGAAGCGATCGCGTTGGCGGATCGCATCCTTGTGATGCGCGACGGCGCGATTGCGTCGGAGCACCGCGCGCTCCGCGGACTTCCCGCCGCCTCGCGCGGGCAATTGCTGCACGAACTCGGCGTTGTCACCAAGCTTCAGGTTGCCTGAATCTCACTCCGTATTCTCACAGGAACACAATTCATGTCGAACCGCTTTCTCACGCCGTCGCGCCGTCAACTGCTGCAGACTTCGCTGCTCGGCGTCGGCGCCATGACTGGTCTCAGCCTCGCGGCCACCGTCCCGGCCGACGCGCAGGCAACCGGCCGCAAAACCGACACTGTGCGCCTGACCTGGGGCTATTTCGGCCTGACGCTGATCGCCAAGGAACGCGAACAGTTCGAGAAGATCCTGGCCAAGGACAACATCAAGGTGGAATGGCTCGGGCCGTTCCCGAACCATGCGCCGACCCTTCAGGCGGTCACCGGCGGCAGCGCCGATTACGGCTTCGGCGGCAGCACCACCCCTGCACTCGCGGCGATCATCGCCGGCTCGCCGCTGGTGTTCGCGCAATTCGCGCTCTACGAGCCGCGCACCACGGCAATCATCGCCAGGGACGATTCCGGCATCAACAAGGTCGAGGATCTTGTCGGCAAGTCGGTCGCAGTCAACCGCTCCGGACTCGGCGAATTCCTGCTGATCGCCGCACTCGAGAAACACAAGGTCGACCGCTCCAAGGTCAAGTTCGTCTACCTCAACCCGCCGGACGCAGCACCTGCGCTGGCCGCGGGCAAGGTGGATGCGTGGTCGATGTGGAGCCCGAGCGTCGATATCGCGCGGATCGACTACAAGGCCCACGATATCTTCAACGAAGGCCGCGATCTCCCCTTCCAGATCGATTATTCCTCCTACGTCACCTCGCGAAAATTCGCGACGGACAACCCGGCCATCGTGCGCGCCATCGCCGCCGCCTACGAGGCCGAGGTGCAGTGGGTCAATACCAACATCGTCGAGGCCGAGACGCTGGTGCAGAAAGTCGCCAAATACAGCGACCAGGTCCGCGACCAGTTCATCGAACGCAAGCGCACCTACAAGCTCCTCCCCGTCACCGACAAGAAGTTCGTCGCGGAGCTGCAGACCGCCGCCGACTGGCTGACGGAACGCAAGGTGCTGCCAGAAAAGATCACGGTCGCCGATCATCTCGCGAACATCTGACGCGGCCCTCGATCGCATCGCCACCCAAAGCACGCAAGGCAGCCTCCATGAACAAGCCCGCTCCCAGCCACGCCTTCAGCTTCGCGCAGCCCTTGACCGCCAACTCGCCGGACCTGCAGGCTTTGTTTGACCACATCGCGCAAGGCGAGTTGGAGCGCGAACGCGACCGGGTGCTGCCTTACGAGCAGATCGACCTGA
The DNA here is from genome assembly GCF_028290495.1 of Tardiphaga sp. Taxonomy (GTDB): domain Bacteria; phylum Pseudomonadota; class Alphaproteobacteria; order Rhizobiales; family Xanthobacteraceae; genus Tardiphaga. Next base: position 4,943 of record NZ_JAQGJT010000052.1, on the reverse strand, counting down.
TCCGCCGTTCCCGGCTGGGCGCGCTGCGGATTCCGCAGGCCGATGGCGGCGGCGGCGCGACGGTCCGCGAACTGCTCGCCGTCATTATCAGGCTGGCAAACGGCAGACGCCAATGTCGCCCATATCCTGCGCAACCATTTCAGCGTGGTCGAGCGTCTGGCGCTGACGCCGCAGGACGCGCAAAGCCGCCAGTGGCGCGACGAGATCGTGCACGGCAACCTCATCGGACTGGCGAGCACCGAGCTCGGCACCGCGAAGGTCGGCGATGTCACGCTGGCCACCGTCATCACAGAGGACGGCGACGGATACCGGCTCGACGGCACGAAATACTACAGCACCGGCTCGCTTTTCTCGGATTCCATGCTGGTCCGCGTCTCGCATCCCGCCGACGGCCGGTTTGCCGCCACCATCATCCCGGTGAAGCGCGAGGGCGTCGAACTGGTCGATGACTGGGACGGCTCGGGTCAGCGCCTGACCGGCAGCGGCACCACGCATTTCCGCAATGTCCGCGTCGAAAAAGCCGAAGTGATCTTTGACACGCCGAATATCGGCTACGGCGCGGCCTATGCCAACACGTTTGCGCAGTTGTTTCTCACTGCGATCAATGCCGGTATCGCCGCCGCCACCCTGCGCGATGCTACGGCGCTGGTGCGGCGGCGTGCGCGCAGCTTCTATTACGCGCCGACCGAAAAGCCCGCCGACGATCCGATCCTGCAGCAAACCATCGGCCTGATCTCCAGCAACGCCTTTGTCGCGGAAGCCGCGGTGCTTGCCGCCGCCGAGGCGCTGGATGTCTCCGGCGCCGCATGGCACGTGGACCCGACGGATACGAAGCCGGCGCTGGACGCAGCGCTAGCCGCCGCCAAAGCCAAGATCGTCGTCGATGAACTCGCGATCCGCAGTGGCAGCCTGCTGTTCGATGCCGGCGGCGCGTCTGCCACCAAGAGGTCCGACAATCTCGACCGCCACTGGCGCAACGCGCGTACGCTGTCGTCGCACAATCCGGTGACGTACAAGGCGCAGGCGATCGGCGTCTACGAGGTCAACGGCACGCCGCTGCCGGCCAAGGGCTTTTTCTGAGTTAAGATCATCGACGTTGCCGCAAGATCGGTTGGTCGATCCAGCATTCTCCCGTCTGGTCCGTAGAACAGCCGCCAAGCATGATCGAAGCAAACAGCGAGAGGCTATCGCGGAGGGCGGGGCGTCACGATATGCCAACTCATCGCCGGGACAGCGGATGACGGCCCGCGGTCCATGTATTTCTCGACAAATATTCGTCAGGCTTTCTTCTGCCACGCCGCGTCGCGGTCTTTGGTCCAGGCCGAGGTGACGCCGTCATCGGCGACGCGATCGACCGGAAGGTGCGGCAGAACCAGTTCGGCAAACCGATACGCCTCTTCCAGCAACGGCATGCCCGAGACGATCAGCACCTCGATGCCGGCGTCGCGATAATCCTGAATGCGAGCGACGACCTGCTCGGCGCTGCCGATCAGCGCGGTGCCTGGACCGTGCCGGACCAGACCTATCCCGGCCCAGAGATTCGGCTCGATCTCCAGTTCGCGCAGATCCTTCGGCTTGCGACCGCCATGCAGTGCCGACATCCGCTGCTGGCCGACGGAGTCGATATTGGCGACATAGGCCTGCGCGCCGGCGATCGCGGCCTCATCCATGTGGTCGTACAGATCCTGCGCGGCGGCCCACGCCTCGGCTTCGGTCTCGCGCACAATGACGTAAAGCCGGATGCCGAAGCTGATCTTGTCGGCCCGGCCGTGACGCGCCGCAAGGTGCTTCACCTCCTTGATCTTGGTCTCGGCCTGCGACGGCGTTTCGCCCCACGACAGATAGGTGTCTATGTGCTTGGCCGCGACTTCATGCGCGGCAGGCGAGGAGCCGCCGAACCACAGCGGCACGTGGCGTTGGTACGGCGGCAGCGACAGCCCGGCATCGACTACATGAATGTGTTCGCCATTGAAGTTCACCGTTTCGCCGCGCAGCAGGCCGCTCAGCACCGTGAGATACTCATCCGTGTAGGCGTAGCGCTCGTCATGGCTGAGATGGACGCCGTTCTGCGCCATCAGCTTGGCGTCGCCATTGACGATGTTGACGCGCAGCCGCCCTTTCGAGAACTGGTCGAAGGTCGTGATCATCTTGGCCAGCAAAGTCGGCGACAGCAGCGGCGGATGGGCGGCAACCAGATGCTGGAAGTTCTCAGTAAAGGGAATCAATGAGGCGCCCTGCACCCAGGCGTCATGCGCGCCGGTGGCCAGCAGCGCGCCGGTGAATCCGAGATGATCGACCGCCCGCGCCAATTGCTGAAAATAGGGATAGCTGAGTTTGCGCGCGCCGTCCGGGCGCCAGGGGTAGCGGCCGTCGGGGCCGGTCAGGTACCAAAGAACTTCCATCGTGAAACCTCGTTGATTGCAGGACGTGTCAGGCGGTCGCGAAGTGGCTGATGTCGACGGTGTCGGTGACATCGATCTGGCGCGGAATCAGGCCGAACCGGGTGAAGATGTCGGCGTGGCGCTGCTGTTCGTGCAGGAACGCATCATCCGGAGCCACGACGCCCCACGGGCGCGATGTCAGCGCCGGCAGCCACTGCGCGGCGGTGTTGCCGTTCAGCCCGTCGAGCAGGGCTGCGGCCTCCTGCGGATTGGCCGCGACAGCGCGGTCGGATTCGATCAGCGCATCGAGCAACCATCGCACCGGCCCGGCGCGGTCCTCTACCAGTTCGCTCAATCCCCAATAGACCGAGCGATTGGAGAAGATCGTGCCCGGCGACGCCAGCACACGGGTTTTCACGCGGCTGGCGATTTGCGCATACAGCGGATCGGTGGCCACGATGGCGTCGAGCAGGCCATCGATGAACGCATCCTTTGCCGTCGCGGGCAGGATTTCCGCGGCGCGGACGTCGCGCCATGCGAGGCCGGCGGCGTCGAGTTCGGTGGCGAGAAACTGCGTGTGCCAGGAGATCGGCATCAGGCCGATGCCTTTGCCCACAAGGCCCTTCAGATCGTGAATGCCGCTGTCGGCGCGCACCAAGAGGCCACCCCGCTCCGGCCGCGAGCCGGACATGCCGAACACCGCCGCCGAAAGCCCTTCGGCCTTGGCCAGGATCGGCGGTGTGGCGCCGGTTCCGGCCAGATGCAGCACGCCGGCCTTGATCAACGGGATGGTCTGCGACCCCGCGGCATAGACGAAGAACTGCAGCCCCTTCTCGCGCAACGATGCGACGGCCTGCGGCCGCCGCGCCAGAATCGACAGCGACAGGTTTTGCGGGTGGGCCCCGACGACATAGGTCATGGCATTACTCGTGATGATGAAGGGAAATGGGGCCGCTACAGCCGCTCGTCAGGCGGCGCGATCTCGGTGACGAGATCGCGGATCAGGGCCTTCTTCGGCAGCGGCGCCAGCACCGTCTCACCTTCCTTGAGGCGTACCGTGCAGGCGTAGTCGATCTTGCCGTCGATCTGCATCATGCATTCCTTGCAGGCATTGGCATTGATGCAGGCGAAGCGAAACACCAGCGACGGATCGGTGCCGCGGCGGATCGCGCGCAGCCCATCCAGCACCGACTGGCCGTGCTCGAAATCGACGTCGAACGTCTCCTGCCGCGGCGTCTCGCCGAATGCACCGCGCTGGATGCGGAGGGTGGCTTTCATAATGCGGCCTTTCCGGTCGTGGGGGCGACCTTACGCAGATGGATCGCGCCGTCCGAGAGATCCACGATCTGGTTGACGCACCACGCTTCATCGTCGAGGCTGAGATGATCGTCGCGCTGATGCGCGCCGCGACTCTCGGTACGCGCCAGCGCCGGCACGGCAACGGACTGCGCGACCAGAAGTGCATTGCGCAGGTCCAACCAGCCCACCAGCACGGAGTCAAAGGCAGCTTCGGAGGATACCGGCGTATCGCCGATATCCTGTTTGAGTTGTTCGATCGAAGCGATCGCCGCGCGCAGTTTCCCGTCGGTGCGGAACGGGCCGACATCGTCGGCCATCACCGCCTGCAACTGCACCACCACCGCCGCCGGATTCGGCGCGTCGCGCTTCGCAGCACTGCGCAGCAGATCGAGTGCCGGGCGGGCCGCCTCTTCCGACCACTGCAACGAAACCGTGGCCGCGCGCTGCGCGGCATTGCGGCCGGCGCGGGCGCCGAACACGAAGGCTTCGGTGATGGCATTGCCGGACAGCCGGTTGGCGCCGTTGGCGCCGCCGACCGCCTCGCCGCAGGCATAAAGGCCGGGCACGCGCGTCTGCAGCGTTTCATCGACGCGGATGCCGCCCATGTGATAGTGCGCCATCGGCGCGACTTCGACCGGCTGCTTCGCGAGATCGATGCCGTTGCCGGCGAGCCGGTCCACCACCGAACCGAAAGCGGCGCGGATCTCGGCCGCGGGGACATGCTGGAAGCTGAGAAAGGCGCCACCCGCCGGGCTGCCGCGGCCGGCTTCCACTTCCTTGGTGATGGCGTAGGTCGCCAGGTCGCGCGTCAGCACGTATTTGCCGTCGCTGCGGGTGTCGCGCGTGGCGTAGTCTTCCTCGAACTCGCGCATCTCGGAATTCAGCAACTTGCCGCCGAGCTTGTAGCGGAACGGATCCCACATGATCGGATCCATGCCGACCAAGCGAGGCGCGAGATGACCGATCGGAAAGAACTGCACGAACTCCATGTCGATCAGTTCGGCGCCGGCGCGCAGCGCGAGCGCGTAGCCGTCGCCGCCCATGTTCGCGGACGCGCTGTTGCGGCGATAGAGCCGCGTCAGGCCGCCGGTCGCGACGATCGTCGCCTTGGCGGCGATGGTGACGGTGGCGCCGGTCGAAATATGCCACGCCACGGCGCCGGTGATTTCGCCGCCGTCGCGCACGAGATCGACAATCACGAGGTCGCCGGCCTTGCGGATGCCTTTGCGGCGCGTGACCGCGCCGCGCAGCGTTTTCGACACC